>CAZOIZ010000004.1:0-57580 GCA_964580005.1 uncultured Rhodobacterales bacterium | reverse complement strand
CAATCAGGAAAGAGGCTCAAAATCAGTCGGGTCAGTTAGTAATTTATCCAGAGGGTACAAGAACTATACCTGGGCAAGAAGTAGAATATAAAAAAGGTGTTTTAGTCTTATTTTCTAATCTTAATCGCCCTTTATATTTAGTTTCAACAAACGCGGGACTAGCGTGGTCAAAAACTGGTAAATTCAAAGATAACGCTATCGCGTCAATAAACTTTTTAGAGAAAATTAACTACTCAAAAAAAGGACGCTATAATTTGGATCATATTAAGAAAGAGATCGAAACGGACTCCCTGAGATTATTCAATAAAGAATCTGCTAGAGGCTAGACAAAGATCCCATATTTATATATTTCTCTGAACGTAGTTTTTTTATTTTCTGCCTATCTATTTTCTCAAAAGTGATTATTTCTTCTAATAACGCTTTCTTAACTTCCTCTAAAGCTTTCTTTTTGTCTCTGTGGGCTCCGCCTAAAGGCTCTTTAATTATTTTGTCTACAACACCTAATTCTTTAAGATGTTGTGCAGTTAGCTTTAACGCATCAGCTGCCTCTCTCATTTTTTCAGAACTTTTCCATAGAATAGAAGCGCATCCCTCTGGAGAAATTACAGAGTAAATAGAGTGCTCCAACATTATTAATGTATTTGCGGACGCCATTGCTATTGCGCCACCAGAGCCTCCTTCTCCTATTATAATTGATATGATTGGAACAGATACTTCCAAGCAGGTTTGAGTTGACCTAGCGATAGCTTCGGCTTGACCTCTCTCCTCGGCACCTTTTCCGGGATATGCTCCTGGAGTATCAATAAACGTAATTATTGGCAGACCAAACTTATCCGCTAATTTCATAAGACGAGCAGCTTTTCTATATCCTTCTGGTCTTGCCATTCCAAAATTCCGTTGTAATCTGCTTTCGGTGGAATTACCTTTCTCATGTCCCAGCACCACAACTGGCGAATCCCCTAATCGACCTAGACCTCCAATTATTGCCAAATCCTCTGCAAAATTTCTATCCCCACTTAATGGAGTATATTCACTTATTATGTGTTTAATGTAGTCTGTGGTGTGTGGTCTGTCAGGGTGTCGTGCGACTTGACATTTACGCCAAGGGCTCATCTCGGTGTAAAGATCTGTTAAAATATCGATTGTCTTACTCTTTAAAAGCTCTATCTCATTTTTTATATTTTTGCTGCTCGAACTATCGGGTAAGCTTTCAAGGTCTGAAATCTTACTTTGAACTTCAGCAAGATCTTTTTCAAAATCCAGGTAAACTGTCATTAGCTTTTTTTGTTTATCTTAGCATGTTGATCAATTAATACCTTTGCTTGTTTTATAGATGCTATGTCAATTAATTTTCCTTTGAAAACTGCCGCTCCAGCACCTTTAGTTTCTGCTTCTTCCATTGCGCTTATGATGCCTTTTGCATTCTCTATTGCTTCCTCAGATGGGGTAAATACGTTATTGGCAAGCTCAACTTGTGATGGATGAATTGCCCATTTCCCAGCCATACCGAGGGTAGCAGATCTTTTTGCTTGAGCAATGTAGTTTTCTTGATCTGAAATATCCCCAAACGGCCCATCTACTGGAAGGATTCCATTAGCCCGACAAGCTGCAATCATTGCAACCATAGGATGGTGCCAGGGATCCATTAAAAGCTTTTCACCATTTTCTGCGTTTGTGTAATACCCCTCTTGGGTTCCTCCAATATTTGTTGTCTGCATCCCCATCGAGGCTGCATAATCTGCAACACCAAAACTCATCGCAACTAGGCGGTCACTTGCTAATGCGATCTCATTTATATTTTCAATCCCTGCAGCTGTTTCAATAATTATTTCAAAATTTAGATTTTTTTTACGCTTATTTTTCTTTTCCAAAGCAGTAACGAGCGCATCTACTGCATATATATCGCTTGAATTACCTACCTTTGGTATCATAATACAGTCTAATCTCTCACTTGAATTGTCGACCAACGACAAAATGTCATCGACCCAATACTCCGTATCCAATCCATTTATGCGAACTGAAAGGGTCTTATCTGCCCAGTCTAATTTATCTATAGCCTTTGATATATTTTGCCTCGCTTCCACTTTACTCAGCGGTGCCACACTATCTTCTAAATCAAGGTTAATGACATCAGCTTGGGAGGAAGCCATTTTCTCGAAAAGCTCTGGTCTCGAACCTGGGCCAAATAGCTGACATCTATTTAATCTCTCAGGAATGGGTGGCTGTATTAAAAAACTCATTTTTACCCCTTCTTCTTTTCATTCAATGTTTTCTTCTATAAAATATATATTAACAAGTAAACCAAAAAACTTACAAAAAAGTTTTACCCAATCTTTGGATGGCTAGTTCCAATATTTCTGTTCTGCAAGCTAAATTAAATCTTGCGAATTTCCCTGCAGTATTACCAAAACCACTACCAAAACTGGGGGCAACTCCAGCCTCATTTACAAGCATAATTTTCAATTCTGCTTCAGAAACATTTAATTGACTAAAATCTACCCATGCTAGATAGGTGGACTCTAAATCAAAAACATTTACTTTTTTTAGCGACTTTATAGCGGACGTAAAAATTTTTTTGTTGTTCTCCAAGTAATTCATAAGCTGGTCTAGCCATTCTGCTCCTTCTCTATACGCTGCCTCCGTCATAATCATACCGAATCTATTTGGTGTCTTGCCGAACGCGGCGTGCTCTCGGTCGTAAATTGAACGAAGCTTAGGATTTGGTATTATCGTAGTTCCAGTATGACAACCTGCGATGTTAAATGTTTTGGTGGCTGCCGTAAATATAAGGCTTATGTCTTCTGCTTCTGGAGCTGCTTTTAGAAAAGTGGTGTGTTGTTTATCTGAGTATGTTAAATCATGATGGATCTCATCCATAAAAATTATAATTTTATTTTTCTTACAAAACTCAGCTAAAGTAACCAGCGTTTTTTTATTCCAGATTTTACCGCCTGGATTATGTGGACTGCAAAAAATAATGATTTTTTCTTTGCCAGACAATCTTTTTTCTAGTTCACTGAAATCTACTTCATATTGATCTTTGACTATCTTTAAAGGAATTTCTCTTGCAACCCGTCCATTATTCTTAATTGTGTTAAAAAAAGAATAATAGATAGGAGAAAAAAGTAATACTTCATCTCCCGGTTCAGAGAACGCTCTCAAGCCCATTCCAATTCCGGAGTTCACTCCGTGGACTACGGAGCACCATTCTTCAGAAATATCCCAATCATGTCTATTCTTCATCCACATTTTTATAGAGTTAATAAAAGATTTGTTGCTTCCATAATACCCGAAAACACCGTGTGATACTTCTTTCTCGAGTGCTTTAATCACAGCCTGAGGAGGGTTGAAGTCCATATCCGCGACCCACATAGAAATGCATGTGTCTTTACTTGTACCGTAAAGACTTCTTAAACCGTCAAACTTTGACAGCTTTGCATGTCTATTATCGATGTATTTGTCAAAATTAACTATCATTTGGCTAATGCGTCATGTATAAAAAGTTATTTTATTTTCGTCTAGTATATATTTATTTAAAATTCAAAATGGCAGTCAAAAAAATATTACTCTACCCCGATCCCCTATTGCTTAGAATAAGTGAAAGGATAGATACATTTGATGAAAATTTGGTAAGTCTTGCTAAAGATCTAATGGATACCATGTATGATGCAGATGGTGTCGGGTTGGCTGCTCCACAAATAGGTATAAATAAGAGAATATTTGTGATGGACTGCTCACGAGAAGATGAAGACAAAGATTTTAAAATTGTAATTAATCCAGAAATAGAGCATGAATCTGAAGAACTTGGCTCATATAAGGAAGGATGCTTATCCATCCCTGGAATTACAGAGGATATACTAAGACCAAAAGTTATTAAGGTGGTGTATCAAGATATAAACGGAGTTCTACAGCAAAACACATATGACGAACTATGGTCGACGTGCTTCCAGCATGAATTGGATCATTTGAATGGAAAACTCTTTATAGATCATCTTCGTCCTATGAAAAGGACCTTAGTAAAGAATAAAATTAAAAAATCTTCTAAAAAGGAAAAAAAGGTATAGAAAATGAAGATTGTATTTATGGGATCATCAACATTTGCAATTCCATCCCTTCAGATTTTAAAACAAGCCCAATACAATGTGATAGCGGTATATAGCCAACCTCCACGAAAAGCAGGTCGTGGTAAGAATTACAAGGAGGTTCCACTAGCAGAATTTGCATTATCTGAAGGTTTCAAAGTAGAACAACCTAAGACGTTTGATGATCCAAATGTAGTAGCGGCCTTGAAGAGTTACGATCCTGATTTTCTAGTAGTGGTAGCGTATGGACTTATTTTGCCCAAAGAGATATTAAATATTCCAAAAAAATTTTCTTTAAATGTTCATGGTTCTTTTTTGCCCAAGTGGAGAGGAGCATCGCCTGTGAGTCAAGTCATTTTTAATAGAGACTCCTTTACCGGAGTATCAATAATCAAAATGAGTGAAGAATTAGATGCGGGGCCGATATTACGCCAAGAGAAAGTAATGCTAAATCATACGGAGACCTTTGGGTCTCTACATCAATTATTGAGTGAACTCGGAGCAAAAAATTTATTGCAAACACTCAATAATATTAATTCAAGTAAGGAACTGTTACAAAATGAAAAGCTCGTTAGTTATGCCCCAAAAATTAAAAAACTGGATACAAAATTAGACTTCAATCAGCAAGCCTCTTCCTTAGAGGCAAGAATTAGGGGCTTAGCGCCCACACCAGGTGCCTGGTTTGAATATAAAAAGGAGCGTTTTAAAGTATTCAGCGCTCAAGTAGTTGAAGGTAGAGGGGAAGCTGGCTTAATAATTAATGAAAATCTGATCATTGCCTGTGGTAACAAAGCATTAAATATCCTAGAAATTCAAAGACAAGGAAAAGATATTATGAGCGCTAGTGACTTGATTAGAGGGTTTGAGTTCAAAAAAGGTGACTACGTTAACTCCTCAACTCATTAGACGCTTCTTCACGTCCTTTTACTGCAAGAGAATCAGCTTTCTCATTTCCCGGCACCCCCGCGTGACCTTTTACCCATACCCATTTTACATTTTGATTTTTTGTCAAATTGAAAAGTTCTTCCCATAATGAACGATTAGCAACTGGTTTTTTAGATGCTGTATTCCAATTGTTTTTTAGCCAACCAAAAATCCATTTCGTTATTCCATCTACAACATACTTACTGTCGGTGAAAACCGTAATTTCGACATTTTGTCTTTTTAAACTTTCTAAAGCTTGTATAGCTGCTGTCAGTTCCATTATTTGATTAGTTGTTTCTTGATTCTTTCCATAAAGGGCCTCTTCTTTTAAAATTTCACCTAGATTATTTTCAGCAACTAAATAAACACCCCATCCTCCCGGACCAGGGTTTCCGCTGCATGCTCCGTCAGTGTAAGCTTTTACTTTCATTTTTTAAATTCTGAAACCTAAAAAAATTAGCAATACTACGACTATAGATGTCATCGGAAATCTAAGACTGAGCCACCACTTCGGCAAAGACCTTCCCTTATGCAATTTTCTTTCGATCTCTAAAACAACTAGAAAGCCCAAAGCGAGCACAAAGCTCTGCATAAAAGGGATCATAATAGATAAAAGTGCTAATAAAACTGGTGTAATACTAAACCAGAGCAATAATACTCTTTCTCTTTCAAGTGATGATACATAAAAAATGCACCCACTCATAAAAGAGAGAATAAATCCACTGTAGATAAGAACGATTCTAATAAAATCTTCTTTCAAACCTTCATTTAGACCAATATTAAATGTAGAAACTAGCCCCAACAATATTGGAATAAGCCCGAGAAGGCTCGCTAGCACGACACTTTTTGGTACTCCATGGAACATTTTACCTCAATACAGGTGGGACTTTAAATTCTATAGTCTCTTTTCTTGTCGTATCGTATACCAAACTCGTATCATATTTTTCCTGGATGCTACAAATGACCTCTTTGACTAAATGATCTGGTGCAGAAGCTCCGGAAGTAATTCCTATAGAATTGGCTTTAGTTATTTTTTCCCAATCAATTTTTCTATGGTCCTCAATTAGGTACGCTTCTGAGCATCCACCGTCTTTTGCAACGTCGACTAATCTCTGTGAATTTGATGAATTGTCCGATCCAACCACCAAAATTAAATCTACGCATTTTACCAGCCGTTTTACTTCTTCTTGCCTGTTAGTAGTTGCATAGCAAATATCCTCTTTCTTTGGGTTTTGGATTGATGGAAATTTTTTGGTTAAAGCGAGAGCAATTTCCTTAGTGTCGTCTATTGATAAAGTTGTTTGAGTAACATATGCTAGCTTTTCATACTCTGATGGGTTTATTTTCTCTACATCTTCTATATTTTCAACCAATAAGACCTCTCCTTCAGGCAATTGACCCATTGTACCAATTGTCTCAGGATGTCCACGATGCCCAATCATAATTATCTTATAACCGTTGTCATAATATCTTTTAATTTCATTATGAACTTTCGTTACTAACGGACAAGTGGCGTCTACGAATAGCATTTGCCTTTTCTCTGCCTCTTCTGGTACAAGCTTTGGTACACCATGCGCAGAAAATATTACAGGTCGATCCGAAGGGCACTCTTCCAATTCCTCAACAAACACTGCCCCCTTATTTTTTAAGTCGTTAACAACATGTTTGTTATGAACAATTTCGTGTCTGACATAAATCGGTCGCCCCCATTTTTTTAGAGCTAGCTCTACCATCTCTATCGCTCTGTCAACACCAGCACAAAAACCCCGGGGATTAGCCAGGTGTATTTTCTTCACTGGCAAAGTTTTAGGCGCATTTAACATACCTAAATCCTATACTTTTTTTTATGAAAAAACTATCTTTTTAAAGGAGAGGGAGAAAATGAATACTTATGTTGTTGTTCTAGGATCGAATTTATCTAGTGAATTCGGAAATAGTGGTGAAACACTAAAAAAATGTGTGAATGATATAAGATCGTATCGAGCTATTAAATCTGTAGTGGAGAGTAAATGGTATATTTCTTCGAGCTTTCTAAATGAGAGAGAACCAAGATATGTGAATGTTGGAATAGAGCTTAACACGAACCTTAAACCTGTTGAATTACTTAATTTTACTTCTGGTTTGGAGAATAAATACGGGAGAAAACGACAAAGAAGGTGGGACCCAAGAACTTGCGATATTGATATTTTGCAATGCGATCAATTAATACTACCTAACAAGTTGAGTTTTGTGAAATGGTTAAAATTGGATCTGTCAGACCAAATAAAGCTAATACCAAATGAGTTGATTTTACCCCATCCAAGACTTCAAGAAAGGGCATTTTTCTTAAATCCCTTAAACGATCTTCAACCTGACTGGATCCATCCATTTTTAAAGACTAAAGCAAAGGAAATGCTTGACAGTCTTCCACCCAATGAATTACAGAATATACAAGAGATTAAACGTTGAGAAAATATAAGGGAAGTCTTAATGGCAAGAGTTACAGTAGAAGATTGTATAGATAAGGTTTCAAATAGATTTGAACTGGTTTTACTCGCGGCGCATAGAGCAAGAATGATTTCTGGAGGAGTTGAACCTAGCTTGGATCGAGATAATGATAAAAACCCTGTTCTTGCGCTTAGAGAGATCGCCGTAGAAACAGTAACCTTTGATGAGTTGATGGAGTCCACTATTGAGAGTCACCAACGGCAAATAGAGGTTGACGAACCTGATGATGAGGACTTGTCTTTACTTATGGGAGAGGGCCAAAGAAGTAAAGACGATAATGCCGATGATGCTGCAAATGAAGATTTGCTCAGAGCTCTTATGGATGCTCAAAAGGCAGAGGACAAATAGAGTACTTATCTACCTTAAAACTAGGTGAATGACTTGCTATCTGTTAATGATCTAATTGGAGCTATTAAGGACTATAATCCCAGCACCAATATCGATTTAATAGAAAAAGCATATAATTTTGGGCTAGCAGCACATGCTGGGCAAATGAGAAAGTCTGGTGAACCCTTCTTTTCGCATCCAGTTCAGGTGGCCAAAATACTTTCTGAACTTAGACTAGATGATGCTTCGATTATTACTGCTTTGTTGCATGATACTATTGAGGACACTAATAAGTCTTTTAGAGATGTATCTGATTTATTTGGAAGTGAAATTGCTAATCTCGTAGATGGAGTCACTAAGCTTTCAAATCTCGAAGTTGCCTCATTAGAGAAAAAGCAGGCTGAAAACTTCAGAAAATTGATTGTTGCAATAAGTAAAGATCTGAGGGTCCTTTTGGTTAAGCTCGCAGACAGATTACATAATATGAGAACCATAAAAGCAGTGAGTAATGACAGGCAATTAGTGAAAGCCAATGAGACTATGGATATATATGCCCCTTTGGCTGGTCGAATGGGCATTCAATCAATCAGAGATGAGCTCGAGGATCTAAGTTTTCGAATATTGAATCCAGAGGCCAGAAACTCAATAATTAGGAGATTTCTTAAGCTCAAGAAAGAGAGTGATGATCTTATACCAAAAATTATAAATGATATTGAAAATCAACTTGAGTCAATTGGTGTTAAAGCAATAGTTTCTGGGCGAGAAAAAAAACCCTATTCAATTTGGCGAAAAATTCAAGATAAACAACAAGCTTTTTATAAGCTGTCCGACATTTTTGGATTTAGAATTATTACAATAAACGAAAGAGATGTTTACACAGCTTTGGGAGCAGTACATAGTCGATGGTCCGCTGTGCCAGGACGATTTAAGGACTATATAAGTCAACCAAAGTCGAATGGTTACAGATCTATTCATACAACGGTCTCAGGCCGAGATGGGAAAAGAGTGGAAGTCCAAATTAGAACCAAAGAGATGCATGATGTAGCTGAAACAGGCGTCGCGGCGCACTGGTCTTACAGAAATGGCGAGAGGTTTGAAAATCCTTTCGCCGTCGATCCCTCAGGCTGGTTTAGAAGAATATCTGAAGAATTTATTTGGGTTGAAAATTCTGATGATTTTATAGAACAAATGAAATTAGAAATGTTTCAAGACAAGGTATTTTGCTTTACTCCAAAAGGTGAAGTGGTCAAATTACCCAGAGGTGCAACACCTCTGGATTTTGCGTACACTATCCATACTTCAATAGGAGATAATTGTGTGGGCTCTGAGGTTGACGGGATAAAGGTACCATTGTGGACTAGGTTAAGGAACGGCCAGTCAGTTAAAATAGTTACTGCAAGTGGTCAAAAGCCTAGCGCAAGTTGGGAAGAAATGGTCGTCACTGGCCGCGCTAAAGCAGCAATAAGAAAAAGTATAAGAGAAGAAAGAAGAAGTGAAAACATCAAATTAGGAAAAGAGATTGCAAGGGTTTCTTTAGAGAGAATAGGAAAAAAACTTACTGATAATGCAATAAAAATAGCGGCTGAAAAATTAGGGTTAAAGGATGAGGATAGTGTTTTAGCAGCATTGGGATCGGTACAAATTACTGGCTTCGATTTAGTTAATAGCCTTTATCCAGAGTTAATTAATACAAAAAGTGCGCCTCTTTCATCGGAACAAGATTCCATTAACTTCATCGGTTTATCTCCCGACAGTAATGGAAGCCCAGCACCCTGTTGTTTACCCATACCAGGAGACCCAATAGTGGGAATTGCGAAAAAAAAGAAAGGGGTAGTCGTGCATGCTATTGACTGTGCCTTGTTAGCTTCATTTGAAGCTAAGCCTAATCTTTGGTTGGAAGTAAGGTGGCCGCCAGGTTCAAATAAACCAGTACACTCGACTAGTATCGAAGTAACTATGGTTAACAGTGTTGGTGTTTTAGGAAGAATCTGCACCTTGATCGGTGAACAAGGGGCAAATATTTCTGACTTAACGTTTGTAATGAGGAAGCCTGATTTTTACAAAACAGTATTTGAGTTAACTGTTAGAGACTTGAAGCATTTACATAATATCATTACATCTATTCAAGTAGATATGGATGTCTCGGAGGCATCTAGATATAGGACAAATGAATTTAAAGTTAATCAAATTAAATAACGAGACGTGAATTGTTCAAAAGAAGAGAAAGAAGATCCATTTTTAGGTTTTTTTATGAGGTAATCTTTTCATTAAAAGGGATTTCCAGAGCGATAGAGTATGTTGGGATAAGGTTAAAGAGAATACCCGACACGCCCCATAAAATCTCTTTAGGTATGAGCTGTGGAATATTTGCTTCATTTACTCCGCTTTTCGGTTTGCATTTTCTCATCGCTGGATTGCTAAGCTATGTGCTTAGAGCGAATGTATTAGCTTCTTTGATAGGAACTTTCATAGGAAATCCACTAACATTCCCAATAATCACAGTTTTTAATTTAAAGCTTGGAGAGTGGATTTTAGGTAGCAATGAATATTCAAGTGATGATGGCGGAAAGATTTTTGAAGGTTTTTTAGATTTCATTTTTTTGATATATAAAAGTTTATTTACAGAAGGATCAATTGGTGAAAATAGTGTCCCGAGAATGAATGAATTCCTATATGGGGTTTTTATACCATATTCATTAGGTGGATTAATTTTGGGGATTTTAAT
This sequence comes from uncultured Rhodobacterales bacterium, assembly GCA_964580005.1. GTDB lineage: Bacteria > Pseudomonadota > Alphaproteobacteria > Rhodobacterales > Rhodobacteraceae > CACIJG01. Next base: position 47,035 of record CAZOIZ010000004.1, on the reverse strand, counting down.
TGCTATAATATCTTATTTTTTGTTAAGACCTCTTGTTTCAACTTATCAAAAAAAGAGAGACGCGCTCAAAGCAAGAAGGTTAAAGAAAAAATTGATGAGGAAAAGAAATGAAAATAGATGAAATCCGACTAGGTGTAAACATTGATCATGTTGCAACGGTAAGAAATGCTAGAGGTACAAACTACCCTGATCCGCTAAAGGCAGCAAAAATTGTAAAAGAAGCTGGAGGAGATGGGATCACAGCCCATTTGAGGGAAGATCGAAGGCATATAGTTGATCAAGACATAATAAGCTTAAAAAAACAGAATGTTCTTCCCTTAAACTTAGAAATGGCGGTTACTTCCGAGATGCAAAAGATTGCTTTAGATGTTCTTCCGAATGCCATTTGTTTGGTCCCTGAAAAAAGAGAAGAACGAACAACGGAGGGTGGTTTAGACGTTCTAAGAAGTATTCCTAGGCTTAGGTCATTCATAGAGCCCATAAAGAAGAAAGATATTCGAGTATCTCTATTTATAGAACCGAGCGAAGAACAAATTGACGCCGCAAAAAATATTGGTGCTGATATTATAGAACTCCATACTGGGCACTTTTGTGACCTATTCGAAAAAAAAGATGAAGGCTATAGTAGGGTTATCAAAACTTTAGAAAAAGCCGCTATTTATGCTCACAAATTAGGCTTAGAAGTGCATGCAGGTCATGGACTTACAACAAGTTCTGTAGGGCATATAAGTAAAATCATGCAAATAAAAGAACTTAATATAGGGCACGCAATAATTAGCGATAGCATTTTCTTGGGACTTAGGGGAGCTATTGAGTTAATGAAACAAAAAATAAAAGAATCCAGACTTTAGAGGGCTTTAGATTGATTTTAGGTATTGGTACCGATCTCGTAAATATTGAAAGAGTTAGAAAAGTACTTGATCGCTTCGGAGAACGCTTTGAAAATAGAGTTTTTTCTGAGTTGGAAATCCAAAGATCAAGAAGAAAATATGACCCATCATCTTCCTACGCAAAACGATGGGCAGCTAAAGAAGCCTGTTCTAAGGCATTGGGAATAGGTTTGAGGATGGGTATATCATGGAAAGAGATGCATGTAGTAAATCTTCAATCAGGAAAGCCAAATCTTATAGTAGAGGGAAAAGCAAAAGATTTGCTTAAAGAGATGACCCCATCAGGTCATAGCCCAAAATTAAACGTGAGTTTGACAGACGATCACCCATGGGCAAAGGCCATCGTGATTATTGAGGGAATTGCTTCGTAATAATATGTGTAGAATTGCGCCCATTAAACAAATTGGATATAACAAGTTATGAAACAAAAAAATAAAAAAAATCCGATATATGAACTTATTAATACTTTAATAATTGCATTAGTTTTAGCAGGTATAATTCGAACAATATTGTTTCAACCATTTTGGATACCGACTGGCTCAATGAAGCCAAGTCTACTTGTTGGTGATTTTTTATTTGTTAATAAGTTTTCATATGGTTTCTCGCGTTACTCTTGCCCATTTTCAATATGCCCAATCAGTGGTAGAATCTTCTTTTCTGAACCTAAGAGGGGTGACGTTGTCGTATTTAGACACCCCAAAAGTGGTAAGGACTATATTAAACGAGTTATTGGTCTTCCAGGAGATAAGGTTAGGTTATTAAAAGGTAAATTATTCATCAACGAATCTATGTTAATTAGGGAGGAATTGCCTGATTTTATAGAAGCAAAGTTAGAACAAGGGTCAATGAAAACAGTTCCACAATGCGCTAACGAACCTGTCCCCTTCGGAAACAAAAATTGTATTAAGTATCAAAGTTTGGAAAAGCTGGAAAGTGGTAAGAGCTATAAAATTTTAGACTTAGGGCAGAACATTGGTGATGATACCCCGGATTTTATAATTGGGGAGGATGAATATTTTTTTCTTGGAGATAATAGAGATAATTCTTTGGATAGCAGGTTCGATAGACAATTTGGTGGAGTAGGCTTGGTTCCTAAAGAATATCTGATCGGTAAAGCATCATTGATATTATTTTCCTCCAGTGGCAGTTCTATATTCTATTTTTGGTCTTGGAGAAAAGATCGTTTCTTTAAGGTCATTAGGTGAAAAATACTTATCATCAAAAAGAAATTAGTAAGTTATTAGACTATCAGTTTAAAAATAATAGGCTTTTAGAAGAAGCGCTAACTCACGCCTCTGCTAGAAAATCTAGCAAAGTGAATAATGAAAGATTAGAGTTCCTAGGTGATAGAGTTCTTGGTTTAGTGATTGCAGAGGAGTTATTAAGAAAGAATCCGAATTCAACAGAAGGTGAAGTTGCAACGTATTATAATTCTCTAGTTAAGAAAGAAACATGTGCATTTATAGCAAAAGAAATTGGGCTAGAAAATTTATTGACTTTAGGTAAGTCCGTAAAACGAACTAATGACCGTCAAAAAGATAAGATTTTGGGAAATGCTATAGAGGCATTGATTGGCGCTATTTTTTTAGACGCAGGCTTTGATACCTCTAAACAGTTAGTACTTAAGGTATGGAGAAAGAGGATAGACATTGTTAGAGATATAGAAGCGCATGCCAAAACTGCACTGCAGGAATTGTTACAGTCTAAAGGCCAAGAGCCACCGACATATAAACAAATATCTAGAACTGGACCTGACCATGACCCTGATTTTTGTGTTGAAGTTGTATTGGGTTCAGGATTAAAGGCCATAGGTAATGGCTCGACCAAAAGAATGGCAGAAACAAAAGCAGCAGAACAAATTTTGGAAAAGATTAAAAATATTAATGAGTGATCTTCAAAAAAAGCTACTAAAAGCATTAATTGTTGGAAAGCCTAATGTTGGTAAAAGTACTTTGCTAAACTTTCTTGTTGGAGAAAAGGTTTCTATTGTCTCTCGAAAAGCGCAGACCACCCAAAGGAATACCACTGGAGTTATAACCAAAGATGATAGCCAGTTAATATTTTTTGATACCCCTGGGTTAAATAAAATAGAAAAAAATATTAGAATCTCTGAAAATTTTAAAGCGGTTGCGGAAAATGTAGATGTACTTTTTTACATGGTTGATAATAGACAAAAAAGCCAATCTATTGATGACCAGTTCAGTAACTGGCTAAATAAAAACCAGAGTAGATTCAAAAAAAAGATTCTAATTATCAATAAAATCGACTGTATCGAAAAAGTAAAGCTTTTTGAAATCACGAAGACAATAAATGGTATTATTAATTTTGATGAAACGTTCTTTATTTCTCTTAGCAAAAAGTCGGGCATAGAAAGCTTTTATAAATGGATAGAAAAACAGGCATATTCAAATGAATGGGTGTTTCAAAAAAGCTATAGAAGCAATATTAGTAAAAAAAAGTTTTTATCGGAACTAACAAGAGAAAAGATCTTCGAGTATATACATGAAGAAATACCTTATAATTTGGAAGTAAAGACTGAATATATTGAGTCAACTAGTAGGAAAGCACTAAAGATTTATCAAACTGTTTGGCTTAACAAAAAGAGCTATAAACCTATAATCTTGGGAAAAGAAGGCAAGTCAATAAAAACAATATCTGTACAAGCAAGACAAGACATGGAGAGTTTTCTGAAGAGTAAAGTTCACCTTTTTATTAGACTGAAGATTAAGAAATCAGGTTAAGAATTAAATGGATCTAAAAGCAAAGATGATTGTGGACTCAATTCGTTGGAGTTTAGAGCGAAAGGGAATTCCAGTCTATATTGAGCACATAGGTGACAGTAATGCTGGTGCAATTTTTATTGCACATGACAAAGGTCAGGGCTTGTACGATGTCTATCACCGAGTTTATGATTATATAAAGGGAAAAAGAATTAAATATTTAAACACATTCACTGAAGAAAGGTTAAAAGAGTTTTTTAAAAAACAAATCGATATTGACGCTGACTTATGGCTTATTGAGATCGTTTCAAAAGAGGTTGACTTAACTGACCTTTTTTTTGAGCAAGGCCTCTGAAAGTGCGTTGGCAAGGGGAAGGGCTACTTTTAGCCGTAAGGAAGTATGGTGAGTCCTCAGCTTTAATAGATGTATTCACACTGTATTTGGGTCGAAGAGTCGGTTTGCTTAGAGGTGCTTTCAATAAACAGAATAACTCTGTTATTCAACCCGGTAACCAACTTTTTTTAACATGGAACTCAAGAATTGAAGAGAGTCTTGGTGCCTTTAAAGTCGAATTAATTAAATCTAGATACCATAAGATAAGTGAGCACAGAATTGAGTTGGAGCTTTTTAATTTGATTTGTGTTCTTTGCTCAACATTTCTTCCTGAAAGAGTTGATTTCGATGAGCTATATCATAAAACAATCATGTATATTGAGGGGGAACACAGCAAAGAAGAAAAATTACAAAAGTACATAGAATGGGAGCTACAATTATTAAAAAGTCTAGGTTTTGGACTTGATTTAGGAAAGTGTATTGTCAGTGGTTCAAAGAAAGACTTAAAGTTTGTGTCTCCTAGGAGTGGTTGTGCTGTTTCAAGAAAATCAAGTGTTGGTTGGGAAAAAAAATTGTTAGTTCTTCCAGATTTTTTGCGTGGTAACGAGTTACCAGAAATCGCATCCAAAGCTGATTTAGAAAATGGATTTAAACTAACTGAATTCTTTATCAGGAAAAATCTTCAGCCGATAAAGCAGTTTCAGTTAGAACTATTCTTTAGATCAAGAAACAGGCTGTTGTCGCACGATTCAATTTAACTTAAGATGCGTTTAGCAATAACCTGAGCTTGTATTTCTGCAGCGCCCTCAAAAATGTTGAGTATTCGAGCGTCACAAAGTACGCGGCTTATTGGGTATTCGAGAGCAAATCCATTACCTCCGTGTATTTGCAGGGAACTATCGGCTGCTGCCCAAGCTATCTTAGCCGCTAACAATTTTGCCATTCCTGCCTCTAAATCACATCTTCTCCCATTGTCTTTTGTTCTTGCAGAGAAATAAGTGAGTTGCTTAGCAACCATAATATCAACAGCCATATTTACTAACTTGTCTCTAACGCGGGGAAAGTTAATAATACTTTGGCCAAATTGAACTCTCTCATTAGCGTACTTGAGGCCCAAGTCAAAGGCATTTTTCGCTACTCCGATTGCTCGTGCTGCTGTTTGAATACGAGCGCTTTCGAATGTTTCCATCAGTTGTGTAAAACCCTTTCCTTCCTCTTCTCCAAGTAAGTTCTTTTTATCAACCCTAAAATCATCAAAACTAAGTTCATACTCCTTCATACCTCTGTACCCTAAAACTTCGATCTCTCCCCCCTTGATACCCACATCGGGAAAATCACTGTTATCATTTCCCGGTGATTTCGGTGCTAAAAACATAGATAGGCCTCTATAACCGCCTTTGTTTCTATCTGAGCGTGCTAATAAGGTCATTAGGTTTGCTCTAGAGGCGTGTGTTATCCATGTTTTATTTCCTGTAATACTATATTCTTCTCCACGCAGAACTGCACGAGTTTGCAAGTTTCCGAGGTCTGATCCCGTGTTTGGTTCTGTGAAAACTGCTGTAGGCATAATTTCACCAGAAGATATTTTTGGTAACCAATACTCTTTCTGTTCTTTGGTACCCCCGCAAAGGATCAATTCAGATGCAATGTCGGTCCTAGTTGCGAGGCTTCCAACGCCAATGTATCCTCGGGATAATTCTTCAGATACTACACACATTGTTATCTTGTCGAGCCCTGTTCCTCCATACTCTTCCGGAATAGTTAGACCAAACACACCCAGTTTAGCAAGCTCTTCTATTACCTCTAACGGTATTAGTTCATCCTTCAAATGCCATTCGTGTGCAAATGGCTCTATTTTGTCTTTAGAGAACTTATGAAACTCCTGTCTGATCATTATCTGGTCCTCATTTAGACCATCGTTACCAATAAAAGATGTGCTCTCATCTTGTATAATCAGGTCAATTAACTCCGACCTTAGATGATCAGCATCGACTTCATCCGTAAAGAACGTGACCTCCTTGCAATTTAGCGTCTCAAGCGCCATTTTTTGATAGTCAAGGTCAATGGGCCTTATGATTTCATTTTGAGACATAATTATTCCACCAAAAATTTGGTTTAAGTACTCGTTAAAACTCAAAATTAGTATTATGCGTTCCGTTTTGCTAAAGCTACCATTTTTTAAAAGTCGATCTGCCCAAATGGACATTTGCTTCAGGGACTCTACATATGTCGCGACCCATGCTAATCCATGTAACTTACTTTGATGCTCATCGTTGTCCTTTGTCTTGCTCAAATTACTCTTAATTATAGCTTTTAACTTATCCAGATACTCATCTAATCGAAGGACAACTATTTGCGATGTTTTAATTACCTCAATATTATCTGTTAGAAAGTCTCTCTTGATTTCATTACGGACTGGCCTCGATATATTCAATGCACTTTCTCCCTAGCTACCTTTACGTTATATGTTAGTTTTGGCCAAAAATTCAAATAAAATTTATATAAAAATTTTACCATTATCATCATTGATTTTAGTTCCGGCTTTTTCAAGGCATAAGTAATTTCCTTCATATATTCTTAATGCTGTTATAAAGAGAACCATAGAGTCCAAAACATCGTCAATTTTTATTGTAGAGTTATTATCAAATTGTAAGTTCACTGATAGGGGATCTAAACCTGCTTTTTCTAAGAGCTCTAGTCTTTCAAAAATGCCTAATACTGACTTTTTTTTTGCCTTTAGAGATTCAGTTTTAAGCATTTTGAAGCTGCACTCGGGATGTCCCTCATAAATTTTATTAGATACTTTAGCTAGTTCTCGCACCTCACGAATTTTATTTTTAAGGTACCAAGATTGCTTTGATAAACCCTTTCCCGCAATTTTTTTGCTTAACTTATTTGCATCCTGAAAAGTTGCGCATTCTAGGATATTTTTCAACGGAGGAATGAATATCGACGACTGAAAATTTTTTCCCAGATACTTTTTTGCCAAAATATCACACTTTCTCAAGTACTTTCTTTTATTCAACTCGATTGGCATATCTATCACAATTATACTCTCTGGGTGAAGTGATAAAAGTGTATCAAGGTCTTTAAAAAATTTTATTTTAGTTACATACTTATTTTTTGAGTTACCTATTGATGCAATCCAGCCAGATGAGGTGCCGTCGATTCCGATTAGATCGGTAGCTTTAGTCATTTTTCAAGTGGTTGAAAACGCCATCTATCTTTTCATTAATTGAGGAAAACTGGTGAAAATTATTTACAAACATTGACTTTAATTTAGCTGCTGACTTATCGTAATCACTTCCGTTCGTCCAATTTGCCCTAGGGTTCAATAAGTTTTTCGGGACGCCATCTATTTCGACAGGAACAGAAAAATTGAAAAACTGGTCTGTTCGTGCCTGGAAGTCTGCTTTACTACTTAAAATAAACTTTAAAATTTTTCGAGTTAACTCTATTGATATACGTTTTCCTTTTCCATAGCTGCCACCACTCCATCCTGTATTTAGCAACCAACATATGGGCTCCGCTTTATTAATCTTATCCCACAAAAGTTGGCCATAAACTTCTGGTTTTTGAGGCATGAATGGAGCTCCAAAACAAGTCGAGAAAGTGGGAACAGGTTCCTTTATCCCATCCTCAGTTCCTGCTACTTTCGATGTGAAACCAGAAAGAAAATAGAAAACTGCTTCCGCTGGGGTAAGTCTAGCAACAGGTGGTAGCACGCCGAAAGCATCACAGGTTAAGAGAATTATATTTTTTGGAACTCCACCATATCCAGATTTTGACGAATTTTTTATATAAGAAATCGGATAAGCGCATCTCATATTTTCTGTGATAGATGAGTCTGTGAATTTTAGTGACCGATCGCTTGGTTCAAAATTCATATTTTCTATAACGGTAGAAAATTTTTCAGTAGTAGAGAAAATTTGTGGTTCGTCCTCATAACTTAAATTAATCGTTTTCGCATAACACCCCCCTTCAATATTGAATACGCCGGTTTCACTCCATCCATGTTCATCATCACCAATCAAAACTCTATCTGGGTCTGCTGAAAGAGTTGTCTTACCTGTTCCTGACAAACCAAAGAATAGCGCAACGTCATCATCATTTGAAATAGAGTGGTTTGCAGAGCAATGCATAGGCATCGTAGATCTTTCAGGAAGCAAAAAGTTCAAAAGAGTGAAAACGGACTTTTTGTTCTCACCCGCATACCCCGTACCACAAATCAAAACGCACTTTTTTTCAAAACTTATAGCGATAGTGGTCTTCGATACACAGCCATGTCTATTAGGATCAGAAAAAAAGGAAGGACAATTTAAAATTTTGAAGTGGGGCTTAAAATTATTTAAGGACTCCGTAGATGGAACTTTTAGTAAATGTCTTATAAATAGACTGTGCCAAGCTAATTCTGTTGTTACCTCGATATTGAAAAATTCATCTGTGTTCATTGAAGCTTGCAAAGCTTGAGTGTAGCACCTTTTTCCTTTTTGATGTTCTAGCATATCCATATGAAGTGTATCAAAATGGGCAGTCGACATGGATCGGTTATTTTCCCACCAAATCTTATCTTCCGTATTTTTTTCCCTCACGATATGTTTGTCGTTAGGGGATCTACCGGTCTTTTCCCCAGTAAATACGATTAAAGAACCACCTTTCCCTAACTTTCCCTCGCCATGCTTAATAGCTTCTTCAACAAGTTCAATTTCATTCAGATTTTCGTATACCATACTAATTTTATGATACTCCTGTTCTGTCTAATAGAATAACCAAGAATCGCTTCATATTTGACTGTTAAGTTTTGTTACACTATCTTGATTAATCATATATAAAGTAAAAAAACAATTAAAAATACATTGTCGTTAGTAACGGTGTTCATTTTTTTTAGCTTATCTTTTAGTGTAAATTTAAACTATATAGAGGGCGACGATTGGTCGACAATAATGAATTAATTTTGGTCATAGGACAGTCGGGCGCAGGAAGGACGACTGTTATCCATATATTAGACGATCAGGGGTTTGATACGCTTGATAATGTGCCTGTTCATTTGATACCTAGAGTAGCTTCTAGAGAATTAGTAGATAAGCCTTTAGCCTTAGGTCTCGATATTAGGTCGAAGAGTTTTTCTCTCCAGAACTTGATGAAAGAGATAAATAGTTGGAAGACATTATCAAAATCCCGTGTAGTAATTTTGTTTTTAGAGTGCAGTTTGGATATTTTGATAAAAAGATTTAGTTTAACCAGGAGACCTCATCCCGTTCCTGGTGAGGACAATCTTGAACTTTCGATAAAGAGGGAACTTAAACTAATTGCCCCTCTAAGAGACAAAGCTGACCTTGTTCTGGATACGAGTAATACCAGCCCCAATGAACTGAGATTGAAGTTAGGATCCATTTTTCCGTTTGCAAAAAATAGAAATATACAAATTATTCTACAATCTTTTTCTTTTAGAGATGGGTCTCCTTCAGGTCTAGACATGATTTTTGACTGCAGATTTTTAAAGAATCCAAATTGGGAAGACGGTTTGAAAAATTTAAATGGAACTGATGCTGAGGTTAAAAACTATCTGTATAAAGATAAAAGTTGGGTATCATTTAAAAATAGTTTGATACAAATGATGTCAACAATTATACCCTCATTTGAAAGAGAAGGAAAATCCTATCTATCAATAGGGCTCGGTTGTACTGGGGGTCAACATAGATCCGTTTTTGTTGCCGAGCAGCTGTTTGAGCATTTATTAGACAAAGACTATGATGTAAAAATCTTACATACAACCTTGCAAAAGTGATGTTACTAATAATCACTTTTTGAAAATTATATTTCCTTAATCAAATTTTCTTCTCTATTTCTGGTACCGCTTTAAAGAGATCATCGACCAGTCCAAAATCAGCTACCTGAAATATTGGGGCTTCCTCATCCTTGTTGATTGCTACAATTACTTTACTGTCTTTCATTCCCGCTAAGTGCTGTATAGCACCAGATATTCCAACTGCAACATATAAATCAGGTGCAACTACTTTACCAGTTTGTCCAACTTGCCAATCATTGGGAGCAAAGCCAGAGTCCACTGCTGCTCTGCTAGCACCCACCGCTGCCCCTAGCTTGTCAGCAAGACCCTCGATTATTTCAAAATTTTCCTTGCTTCCAACACCTCTTCCACCAGACACAACAACTTTTGCTGAAGTTAGTTCAGGCCTATCACTTGTTTGCATTTTATTTTCTATAAAATTAGTTAGCGTGTTATTACTTTCACAGTCTATTTTCTTTATATTTGCAGTGCCTGTCAAAGGTACAGCGCCATAGTTGCTCGTTCTAACAGATATCAACTTCACTTTATCAATGGACTGCACTGTCTGTATTGCATTGCCCGCATAAATTGGGCGTTCAAAAGTATCCTCTGATATAACTTTAGACACATCTGATATGACCATTACATCTAACATACCGCCAATCCTTGGTAGAACATTCTTTCCAAAGGAACTCGAAGGCGCAAAAACGTGAGAATATGAGCTTATGGTATCAATCAAGGTCTCGCTGTAGCTCTCAGCAAGGCTATGAGCAAAAAGGTTATCTTCTAACACTAGAACATTTTCTACGTTCTCCATTTTTGCTACTTTTGTGGATGCATCGGTGCACTGGTTAGACGCACATAAAACATCAACTTTACCCAACATAGCTGCTGCTGATACAGTTTTACTAGTTTGATCTTCGGCGAGTTCGCCGTCATTAATTTCTGCCAAAACTAATATTTTCATAAAATTATCCTCCAACATTCTCTTGAATTTTTTCAACTAGTTGATCTATATTTTCTAAGATCAACCCCGCTTCTCTACTATCTGGCTCTTTAGTTTTAATGACTTTGAGCCTTTGTGTCATATCAATTCCTAGATCAGCTGGACTTATTTCCTCTAGCGGTTTTCTCTTTGCCTTCATAATATTTGGCAGACTAGCATATCTGGGCTCATTTAACCTGAGATCAACTGAAACAACTGCAGGGATTTTGGCGTCAATGGTCTGTAGTCCGCCATCGACCTCCCTCGTTACCCTTACAGTATCCTTCTGAATATCAATTTCTGAAGCAAAAGTTGCTTGAGACCATTTAAGCTTTGCAGACAACATTTGGGCCGTAGCGTTAAAATCGTTATCTATAGCTTGTTTGCCACATAAAATTAGTGATGGGTTTTCTTTTAGAGTAATAGCCGCAAGTATATTTGCTACAGTGAGTGGTTCAATGTCATTATGCACATCGTCTGTGGCAACAACCAAAATGGCTCGGTCAGCACCCATAGCTAAAGCGGTTCTCAAAGTTTCTTGGTTTTGCTTAACTCCAATTGAAACAGCTATTATTTCCTCTGCATTACCTTTCTCTTTTATCCTAATAGCTTCCTCCAATGCTATCTCATCGAATGGGTTCATTGACATTTTAACATTCGCTAAGTCAATACCACTTCCGTCTGCTTTCACTCTGGCTTTAACGTTGTAGTCTAGGACTCTTTTTACAGGAACTAAAATTTTCATCTATTCTTTATCTCTTTGTTTTATTTTAAATTCAAAATATGCACTAGTTAAACACTTCATACAAGACGTTTTATTTGTTTTTTCCTGGCGACCATAGCACCTCAGTTGAATTCTCTTGGTTTTCAACTCTTGAGGCAACAAAGAGCCAATCTGACAGTCTGTTCAAGTAGACAAGCGTATTGTCATTTATGTCTTCTTTAGATCTTAAGCTGACAACACTTCTTTCCGCTCGACGGCAAATAGTTCTTGCCAGATGTAAAAAAGTAGCAGACTTACATCCTCCAGGCAAAATAAAGCTATTTAAGGGTTTAAGCTCGTTGTTCATTTCATCTATCTCGGCCTCAAGTATCTCTATTTGACCCATAGATAATCTTAACCTGTTATTGTTTTTTTCGGAAACTGGCACACATAAGTCAGCACCTAGATCAAATAGATCGTTTTGGATATTTCTAAGCTTTCCTTTTAAATTTGTTGTCGCATAAAGGGTAACCACCCCAATACTAGCGTTGAGCTCATCAACGTTTCCATAAGCACTTACCCTAAGACTATCCTTAAGGACTCTTTCCCCATTACCAAGTGCCGTGTCCCCACCATCACCTGTTTTTGTATAAATTTTATTTAATTTTATCAAACTAACCACCTCTAGAAAAATAAACGAAAAGAATGATCAATAATATTGCAATAGCTTGGAGTAGTATTCTCAAACGCATTATTTTATTGGCATATTTCCTATTAAACTCCCCGCCAAAAGCAAATCCACCTAGGCCGATCATGAGAACTATTACTACAAGGAGACACGCTATTATTACAAATATATGAGCATTTTCTAGTATCATTTAATATCCTACTTTGGCCTTAGAAGACTTGATAAGTACATAGTTTAATTTTTGTTTATTTCTAATATTGAGTTTAATTATTATTCCAAGTAATTTAGCTCAAAATCGAAACATTACTTATTACGATATATGAATACTCAACAAATGAATCAAAAACAAGATATTACAACGGCTCTAGAAACAAGATATCTTTTATACGCAGTATCTACAATCATGGATAGAGCTCTCCCTGATGCTAGAGATGGTCTTAAGCCCGTACACAGAAGAATACTTTATGCAATGAATCAGCTTAGGCTATATCCTCAATCAAATTTTAGAAAATGCTCTAAAATAGTAGGGGAGGTTATGGGCAATTACCATCCGCACGGCGATAAAGCTATCTATGATGCATTGGCTAGATTTGCTCAAGATTTTAGCGTTAGGTATCCACTTATTGAAGGTCAAGGGAATTTTGGAAATATTGATGGGGATAACCCTGCAGCTCAAAGATATACTGAGGCTAAGCTATCGAAATACTCTATTGATCTTCTTCAAGGTCTGGAAGAGGATGCTGTGGATTTTAAGGAAACCTATGATAGCTCAAGCCATGAGCCAATCGTGCTTCCAGCAAGCTTTCCTCATCTTTTAGCAAACGGAGCCTCGGGGATTGCTGTAGGGATGGCCACTAGCATTCCACCACACAATATACTTGAGTTGTTACAAGCTTGTATATTACTGGTTGATAAACCCAATTCTAATATCCAACAATTATCAGAAATTGTAATTGGGCCTGATTTTCCTACTGGGGGTATTATTCTTGATAGTAAAGAGCATGTCATAAAAGTATATACAGAGGGTAAGGGGAGTTTCAGATTACGTGCCCAACATCACTTTGAAGATTTAAAGCACGGTAACTGGCAGCTAGTGATAGATAAAATACCCTATCAAGTGCAAAAGGGAAAACTAATAGAAAAGATTGCTGATTTTATTTCTGTAAAGAAACTATCTTTAGTGCAAAATGTGAGAGATGAGAGTGCAGAAGAGATAAGAATTGTTATAGAGCCAAGATCTCGAAACGTTCAAAAAGAAAATCTCTTAACTTCCCTTTATCAATTTACTGACCTAGAAACAAAGATTTCTGTAAACCTCAATGTACTGATAGATGGTATTTCTCCAAAAGTTAGCGATCTGAAAGAATTACTTAAGACTTTTCTAGATCATCGTAGAGAAATATTGCTAAGGAAGTCTACTTACCGTTTAAGGAATATAGATAAACGGCTAGAGATTATAGAGGGTTTACTGCAGGCTTATGTCAATCTCGATCGCATTATTGGTATAATAAGAGAAGAGGCTGATCCCAAATCGGCAATTATTGAAGAATTTGGACTCAGTGAATTACAAGTTGAAGCAATATTGAACCTAAGACTGAGAGCGTTGAGAAGGTTAGACGAGGCATTACTTTCAGAGGAACAGGAGGAATTGATGAAAGAGCGGCAGGCTCTAGAGGATTTACTTGAGAGCCAAAGCCGTCAATGGAAAAGCGTTAAAAACGAATTGATATTGTTAAAGAATAAATTTGCTGATTATGAACTCAGTGGACGGCAGACACTTGTAGAGCCAGAGGAGGAGGGTTACCGCGCCTCTTTTCAAGATGATACAATTGATGATTATCCAGTAACGGTGGTATTATCTGAAAACGGTTGGATAAGGTCTTATAAGGGCCATGGCCTTGATCCCAATTCATTTAAATTCAGAGACGGCGATGGAATTAAATTTATTGCTCAATTATCAAGAAGCCAGCAATTGCTGTTTATTACTTCCGAGGGGAGATCATTCAGCTTATCTCTTGAACAACTAAAGAAAGATAAAGGCTTTGGTGAACCACTGAATTTAATGATTGGAACAGGTAATGTTACCTCTATTGTTAGTATCCTTCCTTTCCATCACGAAGGAAAAGGCTTAATATTTTCAAAAAAGGGCCTTGGATTTGCAATTGATTTTTCTTCCTTACAATCCTCTACTAAAACTGGAAAACAAATATTTGAACTCAGTGAAGGTGATGAAGTACTAGGGTTACAAGAAATTACTGGTGATAACGTTATTGTTTTAAGCACTTCTTTCAAAATGCTAATTTTTTCTGTAAGGGAGTTACCGTTGTTGAAAAAAGGTAAAGGCGTTCGATTGCAACGTTATAAGCAAGAAACTCTTTTGGATGTTATGCTTTTTTCACAAAATGAAAAAAATGATGTAGTTATCAAAAAAATAATACCAAAAGATGAGGAAATCAGCTTCTGGATGGGTAAGAGAGGGCAGGTAGGAAAGATGGGGCCCAAGAAACTATTAAGGAAAAAAATTACTAAGTTTGAGGATCTCCTATAATTTTATTGAGTAACGCGTTTACCAGTTTCTGTTCTTTTCCGTTTGGATAAAACGTTCCTGTTATTGCCACATATTCAGACATAATGACTTTTTTAGGAGTTTTTTTATTAAGATACTCAGCGCTTGCGGCTCTCAGGATCGCCCTCAACGTGGTATCAATTGTTTTAAGATTCCATGCATTATTAAAAGCCATATTGATTTTGGTGTCTATCTTTATTTGATTTTTAGCTGCGTTTTCTATGATTCTTTGAGACAACAAATAATTTGGCATCAAAATTTTTGAGCCTTGTATTTGTTGTAGATAAAATGTTTCTTTAAGTTCCTTTTTTATGGTGTTGTAACTCTTGCCATTGGCTTCCATTTGGAATAGTGCTTGAATAGCAAATAGCCGTGAGATTGTATTTTTTTTGTAATCACAAGATTTAGGGGAGTCCACGAGTTTAATTGCCTCGTCGTTTTATTTTGATAATACTTAACAAAGCAATGCAGGCCTCTCCACCTTTATCAAAAACTTTAGGATCTGCTCTCTTTTCTGCCTGCATTCTATTTTCAACGGTCAAAATGGCATTCCCGATACAAACTTTTTCAAGACCTAGATGGGCAAGGCCTCTAGAGCTTTCCGTACTTACAATTTCATAATGTGTCGTCTCACCTCTAATGACGCAACCGACAGCGATAAAGCCATCAAACTGATTTTCCATCAATTTTATTGCGGTAGGTATTTCCAGCGCACCTGACACTTCAATTATCTCCGTATCTGCATTTATTCTTTTAAGAACATTAAGTGCACCTCGAATTAGATTCTCTGTAATATCCTTGTAATAGGGTGCTGAAACGATACAAATTTTAAGTTTTTGTGTAAAGTCTGGTAAGTCATGCTTGCGTGAATTTTCTGCTCTCAACTAAAATCCCTCCGTTGTATCAATCTGCAGGCCATACCCCTCTAATCCGATTACTTTCGGGAGTTTAGAATTCGAAAGAAGCTTTATTCTTTTGACACCTAGCAAAGATAAAATTTGAGCTCCAATGCCATACTCCTTAAGTGTATCGGACGCACCTTTTTCACTATTACTCTCGCCTGCACCCAGAATCACCAATAGTCCATTTTTATTTGCAATTATTTTTTGCATGGCTCTGCCTATTTCATTGTATCGGGTAGGAACCAAACCTAGCAAATCTTTATATATATTCAACTTATGCATTCTGACCATTGCCGGTGTTTTAGAATTTATCTTTCCAAGCTTAAGGACTATATGTTCCGAGTTTTGTATTTCATCTTTGAACTTAATTACCTTCCACTTTCCACCTATACTCGAATTTAAAATTGAGTTTTCAACTTCCTTTATTAGGTTATCGTGCTTCCTTCGGTAAGCTATTAAGTCTGAAATTGTACCAATTTTTAGATTATGTACATAAGCGAAT
The DNA here is from genome assembly GCA_964580005.1 of uncultured Rhodobacterales bacterium. Classification (GTDB taxonomy): domain Bacteria; phylum Pseudomonadota; class Alphaproteobacteria; order Rhodobacterales; family Rhodobacteraceae; genus CACIJG01. The sequence goes on along the minus strand of CAZOIZ010000004.1, from coordinate 30,957 downwards.
TTCTTCAAATCTTTAAGCCTTGCCATGCTGCCGTCATCATTCATTATTTCACATATAACTCCAGAGGGGTTTAATCCTGCAAGCCGGGATATATCAACCGCAGCTTCTGTATGACCTGCTCTGATAAGCACTCCACCAGTTTTTGCTCTCAAAGGAAAAACATGCCCAGGGGTTGCTATTTCTTCTGTTCTTACTTGAGGATTTATTGCAACTGATATTGTTTTTGATCGGTCATGCGCTGATATTCCAGTGGTAACGCCTTCTTTTGCCTCTATAGATACAGTGAAAGCAGTTTCGTGCCGAGAAGAATTGGTAGCAGCCATTAAAGGTAATTTCAATTTGTCTATTTGTTCAGATGGAAGCGCGAGACAAATTAATCCTCTACCATGTGTAGCCATGAAATTAACAGCATTTGGCGTTGCCATTTGTCCTGGTATTACTAAATCTCCTTCATTCTCTCTATCCTCATGATCAACTAAAATGAACATTTTCCCATTCCTAGCATCTTCAATTATTGATTGTGTAGAAGAGATTTCAACACCTTGTTCTTTCATAGTTTTTATTTCCCTGAACCTAATATTCGATCTACATATCTGGCTAGAATATCTATTTCAATATTTACTTTTTCTCCAATACGCATTTTTTTCCAAGTCGTATGATCTTTAGTGTGAGGAATAAAGTTAATATCGAAGGATGATGCTTCCACATGATTAACGGTTAATGAAGTTCCATTCAATGTAATAGAGCCCTTTTCTGCGATAAACTTTGCTAAGTTTGTATTAGTTTGGAATGTAACCTTAGTGCTGCCCTCAATCTCTATAATTTTTTCTATGGACCCTGTACCATCTATGTGTCCCGTTACAATATGCCCCCCTAGTTCATCACCAAGTTTAAGGGATCTCTCTAGGTTTACTTTTCTGCCAGCTTTCCATCCAAAATCTTTATCACCAATAATTGTTTTCGATATTGTCTCACTGGATATGTCCACTGAAAACCAATTTTTACTCTCTGTAATCCCGTAATCTGTAACTGTTAAACAGACCCCATCACAGCAAATTGAGGCCCCTAATTCCACTTCGGACAGATTATAAGTGCATAAAATTTTAGCTCTTGTATCTTTGATTTTTTCAATTTTGGCTATTTCGCCTACGTCAGTAATAATTCCCGTAAACATATTTAAACCTCTCTAAGAATTAGCTATCCACCTTGCTTCTATATTATCTTTCCATTTCAGTAAGGATATTAAAGTTAAATTTGGAAAGTCTCTTAATTTTGTATCAAGGGGCAAAAAATCATTAAAACAGGAAATAGATGAATCATTGATAATGCTATTTCCAGTAAAAATTACAATCTCGTCGAAAAAACCGGTCTTTATAAAAGAGGTCCACACTCTTGCACCACCCTCGACTAATAATCGGTTTACTCCCATCCTAGATATTATTTTTAGAGTATCCTCTATATTTAAATATCCTTGCTCCTTTGCAGTTTTCTCTATATTTACTCCTTCAAAAAATTCACTTACTTTTGAGGCTACGTCCATTGGTTCCCTATTAGTTAAAATATTCACCTTATCTCTTCCAAGTTTATCAAATAGTAAAAGGTTTTCGGAGGCAGATAATTCAAAATTTGTGTCTAGTATGAAAATTGGTTTATTTTCGATTTTGTCAAACTGTTCTCTCAAGTTAAGTCGAGGGTTGTCAATAATTATGCTGTTTTTACCAATTAATATTCCGTCATTTTCTGATCTGAGAAGCTGCACCCTCTTTCTACATAATGAGTTGGTTACCCACTTGCTTTCTCCATTTTTGGTAGCGATTTTGCCATTCATGGAAGCACCTATCTTTAGTGTGATATAAGGAAAACCAGTTTTTTTCTGTTTCAAATAACCTTTTAAAATTTCAGAATTTTCATTTTCATAAATGCTTGATTCAATGCATGTTATGCCTGCTTCTTCCATCAGCAACTTACCTTTACCGTTAGTTCTAATATCGGGATCAGTGGCCAAATAAATAACACGATTTGCTCCAAATTTTACAATTTCTTTCGCACAGGATGGAGAAGTGGTTTCATGTGCGCATGGTTCCAGTGTAATATAAACGTTGATATCATTTATTTTTCTGTTTTTTTTAAAGAGATAGTGTTCCGACGCTTGCTTTATAGCCATAATTTCTGCATGAGGTCTTCCTCCAGGTTGCGTATTTCCTCTACCGAGTATTATATCTCTAAAAGTTATTACGCAGCCAACAGATGGGTTTTTGCCGGTGAGACCTACATTTCGTCTAGCTAAGTTCAGAGCTAATTTTAGAAATTTCTTATCTTCCGCAGAAACGAATGGCTCTTTCATCTAATCCGTCTTCTTTGGTTCAAATTTGCCTGGGTGCAGCTCTGACATAAAATCTTCAAAATCTCCGAGCTCTTGAAAATTTTTATAAACGCTAGCAAACCTTACATAGGCCACGGTGTCAATTCTAGAGAGAGTTTCCATCACTATTTTACCGATAATCTCAGACTTTATATCAGTATCACCAATACTTTCCAATCTTCTAACTATTCCCGTAATCATTTGCTCAATACGTTCAGATTGGATTGGTCTTTTCTGAAGGGCTATTCTTATGGATCTTTCAAGTTTATCCCTATCAAATGTTTCTCGCTGATTTTTCTTTTTAAGTACATAAAGGTCTCTCAATTGTACTCGCTCGTATGTGGTAAAGCGACCGGCGCAACTAGAACAGTGCCTTCTTCTTCTTATAGATATGTGATCCTCGGAGGGTCTACTATCCTTAACTTGTGTATCTAGGTCTCCACAAAATGGACAGCGCAATTTATTCTCCTTTTAATTTACTTGAACTAAGTCTAATCATATCTTTTGTAAATATAATTTCCAACAAGTTATCAGCATACTCCCTATTGGTCTAAAAAGGATCTTAATTTTCTACTTCTGCTAGGATGTTTCAGTTTTCTCAGCGCTTTAGCTTCAATTTGTCTTATTCTTTCCCTCGTCACGCTAAATTGTTGCCCTACCTCCTCTAGTGTATGATCTGTATTTACCCCTATGCCAAAGCGCATTCTCAAGACGCGCTCCTCTCTTGGTGTCAAACTCGCTAATACGCGTGTTGTAGTTTCTTTGAGATTTCCTTGGATTGCGTTATCCAATGGCAACAGTGCATTTTTGTCTTCAATAAAGTCACCTAGTTGACTATCTTCTTCATCACCAATTGGTGTTTCTAAGCTGATCGGTTCTTTTGCGATTTTCATAACTTTTCGCACTTTGTCTAAAGGCATCTGTAATTTTGAAGCCAGTTCTTCCGGGGTTGGCTCTCTGCCTATTTCGTGGAGCATTTGCCTACCTGTTCTTACTAGCTTATTTATGGTCTCTATCATGTGAACAGGTATTCTGATTGTCCTAGCTTGATCCGCTATAGATCTGGTAATGGCTTGTCTTATCCACCAGGTTGCATATGTTGAGAATTTATAACCCCTACGGTATTCAAATTTATCCACAGCTTTCATAAGTCCGATGTTGCCTTCCTGGATCAGATCAAGAAATTGTAATCCTCTGTTAGTATATTTCTTTGCAATTGATATGACTAATCTCAAATTTGCCTCAACCATTTCTTTTTTAGCACTTCTGGCTTCGTTTTCTCCCTTTTTTACCTTTTGAACTATACTCCTAAATTCCGAAATATCTACGTTTATAAGCTTACCAATCTTAGCCATCTCGCTTTTTAATTCTACTATTTCTGCACTATAATTTCTCGCTAATATATCCCAGCCCCTAGACTTAAGCTTAGCAACTCTATCTAGCCAAGTTTCATCCAGTTCATAGCCTTTATATTCCTGAATGAACTCTTTCCTATTAATTCTTGCTTTATCTGATATTTTTACGAATGCGCTATCTAAGTTAGTTATGGCTTTATTAATTCCATATAATTGATCGATGAGTGCTTCAATACGATTGTTATGAAAATTTAAAGAATTTAATAGCATAGCAATAGACTTTTTAAAATCTTGATATTTTATTTCTTCTTTATTGGAAAATTTTTTATTTGTGTCGAAAGTCGCTTTCATCCTTTTCTTTTCTAGCTCTTTCAGCTTGACGAATTTCTTGTCTATCTGCTCTAAGATATTTAAGACGTGTGGTGTTAATGAATGTTCCATGGCAGCTAGAGATACATTTATTGCATCCTCTTCTTCCTCTTCTTCTTCTATTCCGCTGTCTAGATTATCCGAGGCACTTTCATTTTCTTTAGCATTTTCCGAAGGCTTTACTTGATTGCGCGTTTCGTTATCATCGCGCGTTTTAAGCTCTGCATCTAGCTCATCTGAGTCTCCGATTTCTGTGAAAGTGGTTTCTAGGTCTATAACATCCCTCAGCATAATTTCTTCATTTAGTAATTCGTTGCGCCATATACTTATAGCCTGAAAAGTAAGTGGGCTCTCACACAGGCCATTAATCATAAGTTTTTTCCCTGCTTCAATCCTTTTTGCAATAGCAATTTCACCTTCTCGAGAGAGCAGTTCAACGGAGCCCATCTCTCTTAAATACATTCTGACGGGATCATCTGTTTTATCTAAAGTTTCTGATTCTGTATTATTTGCAACTAACTCTGTCGAACTAGAGTGTTCTTGAGTTTCATCTGAGTATTCAGGTTCTTCGTTTTCAGTTATGTTTATTCCCATACCAGAAAGATCTGTCATGAGGTCTTCAATCTGCTCTGAAGATAGCTTCTCACTAATAACCAACTCTTCAAGCTGATTCTGAGTTATGTATCCTTTTTGTTTTGCCTCAGAAATTATTTTCTTCAAATTTTTCTTGGAAGGCCCATCAGCTAAGACTTTCTCATTTTCCTGTTCTTCATTATGTTGTGTTTCTTGTTTATTCATTAATTTTTATCCATCATTTTTCTCGGAAAGTCTTGAAGTTACTTTTTTTTAAAAATCTCAAGACTTTCTTTGTCAAACTCACGTTCTTTCATAATCGAATCTTCAACAAATTGAGATCCACTTATTGCTCTATGGTACTCGCTCTGAATCATTTCAAACGATTCGCCCTCGTTAAGCGAATCAGACACCTGAGTTTTTATCTTAATTTTTAGATCTTTCAAGCTTTCAAGACGATTTTTTGCTAAATTTAACGTAGTTATTCTATTAAGCAGTAGGTTTTTGGACATTTCTATCTTGTTTTGGTCATTGTAAACAAGGTGATTTTTTAATGGAGGATTTTTTTGTGTGGCTAGAGCAGAGATGGAATAAAAAATATCAGTTAAAGTGGAGAGAGGTTCGTGTTGGATTTTCCATAAAGACTTTTCAAAAAACTCGTCACTAAAGTCTATGTTAGTTAGCTCAGCTTTAAATTCGTTGATAAATGTTGGGTTTTTAATCAAGCAAAACATTACTTCTGCTTCTAACTTTTCTATTTCTTTTTCAGAAGTCTGGATACGCGAAATAGTTTTCTTTTCCTTTTTAATTTCGTTTTCTGCTACACCATGCTCTCGCGCTCGGCTAATAGTTGTTTTATTTTGAAACTGCACTTTTCTTATTTTCTCATTCATTTCTGTTAAAAACATTTTTCTTAAATTTATATCTTTTATCTTTTGTAACTTAATCGTAAGCTCTACGTGGAGTTTTCTTAAGCGTTCAGGGCTGTCTAAATTTCTTTTTGATTTCTCGCTGGTAAAAATGAATTCGGAAAGAGTTAAAGAATTTTCTATTACATCCGTTAGCGCATTAATACCATCCTGTTTTATAAGATCGTCTGGATCATAGTTTAAGGGCAAATTTGCTATCCTTAAGGTTTGATTGTAGGAAATTAATGGAAGCGCCAACTCAACTGCCCGCGAAGCTGCATGTTTCCCAGCATTATCTCCATCAAGCAGTAAAACCGGTTCTTCGCAAACGCTCCATATTAATTCTAACTGTTCTTTTGTTAAAGCGGTTCCTAGTGGAGCGACGACATTATTTACTGAATTATTACATAAAGAAATAACATCCATGTAACCTTCAACTAAAAGAATAGGATTGTTTTTTATGTTTTTTTTTGCGTTTTTAAGATTATATAAAAGTGAGCCCTTTTTAAATATTTTTGTCTCCGCAGAGTTAATATATTTCGCTCCAATTGACGTGTTAAGAGATCTTCCTCCAAAAGCGACAACCTTACCGCTCAAGTCTGAAATAGGAAACATAACTCTGTTTCTAAATCTATCAACTAAAGATTTATTTTCAATTTTAAATGCCAGACCAGCTTTCTCGATATCGCGATCTTGATAGCCTTTTGATTTTAAGAAAACTATAAGTTCGTCGCTCTTTGAAGGAGAGAACCCAAGGTTAAATTCTTTTATGGTGTTTAATGATAAACCGCGATCCCTTAAGTAGCTTAAACCGATTGCACCTTTTGTACTGAAAAGATGCTTTGCATAAAATTGACTTGCTGCTTCATTGATATTGAACAGTGTTTGGTCTTCATCAGACATAGCATTGTTATTCGTGTTGTCATTAATTTCCAATGGAATTCCAGCTTTCTCACTGAGTGCCTTTACCGCATCAAAAAATGAGAGACCTTCCATTTCTTTTAAGAAACTGAAAACGTTTCCTTTTGCTTGACATCCAAAACAATAATAAAATCCTTTCGTATCATCCACATGGAATGAAGCGGTCTTTTCTTGATGGAATGGACATGGCGCCCAAAAATCTTGTTTGGATAGATTAGTTTTTTTAGGGTCCCAATTTACATGCCGAGACACAATGTCTGAAATTTTTACACTTGTTTTTATTTTTTCCAAAAAGGCTGAAGAGAAAGACATAGTATTTCAAATTTGTGGATTATAATCACTCATTATAAAGGCTTTTTTTTTGTTTGATATAGTATTGATTTATTAATAAACCATCTTTCGTGTCTATAACGAACACTTCAAGGTTGTTGGCATCGACTTTTACAACAATAGTCAATAGGTTATCATTTATACTGACGCTTTCAATTTTCCCTTTTGAAATTAGTAGATCTTGAACAGACGACTCAGTTACGGTAGGCGATGCGGTATTGAACTTGTATATTTTTACGCATAGAATAGTTACAAGAAACAAGAAACCCAGAACCATTACTATCGACATTACTATAACGAGCCACTTTAAAAAAATAAAGGGCACATCTTGCTTTGAACTATTTTTAATTTCTGCCATTTATCATGTTTGAAAAATATATAATTAGTTTAACTAACAAATCTGAGAAAAAGCTAGACAAGCTAATCTTAGAGAATTGTCCTCCTAATTTAAGTTTATCAAGAACAAAAATTCAAGATTTAATTAGGCGGAATATGGTTCTTGACTTTCAAAAACATAATATGCTGACACTAAAAACAAAAACGGATGACTTAGAGCAAATTATTCTATGTCTCGATAAACATCCTGAAAGAGATATAATACCAGAGGATTTAGATGTCCCAATTATTTTTGAGGATAATTCTCTTGTAGTATTTAATAAGCCCGCGAATATGGTGGTGCACCCGGTTAAATCTTCGCAATGTGGGACGCTTGTCAATTTTTTGATTCACAAATATCAAGACACACTTCCAAAAATTTATGATAAGTTTCGGCCTGGGATAGTGCACAGGTTAGATAAAGATACATCAGGCCTTATTGTTATTGCAAAAACAGAAGTTTGTGCAAGATCTTTGATTGCGCAATTTAAAAGTCGGCAGGTCAAAAAGTTTTATTTAGCATTATGCATAGGAAATCCTCTTGAAAATCTAAGCAAGATTGTAAGCAAGCCAGGCGTAAATATACTTGAAGACGACAGTATAGAAGTCAAAACCTATATTAGAAGGAATAAAAACAACAGAGAAATAATGGAAACCAACACAGATAATGGAAAGTTAGCTATATCTCGCTTCAGTGTTCAAACTGTATATGATTTGGGTAAAGATAAAAAATTAGCGTTGGTTGGTTGTGACATTAAAACGGGGAGAACTCATCAAATCCGGGTGCATGCTAAACTCATAGGGTGTCCGATCTTTGGCGATACCCTTTATAAATTTGGAAGAAAAGAAGACTTTATTGTGAAGAAAACTATTTTATCTTCGTTTAAACTGGCGAGATTAAGGCAAATGCTTCATGCACATGAGCTGTCATTCGCTCACCCAAAAAGTGGACAAAGCATATTTTTGAGGGGTGAATTGTCTCCTGATTTTTCAAATCTTTTGTCAAATTTAGAAAAATACAAGACTAGCTGATAATATGCATAACTTGGTATAAAAAATGCTTGATACACTTGAAAAGTGATAAAATTTGACATATATGAACATCAGGGAAATGTCGAGTAGGATTTATGGTTAATAAAAATACATCACTAATAGTAAGCGGCTCCGGGTTATCGAGATATCTAGAGGATATAAAAAAATTTCCAATGTTAAGCTTGGAACAAGAGTATAGCCTGGCAAAAGCTTGGGTGGAAGAGGGGTGTAGATCATCAGCCCACAAGCTCGTGACTTCACACCTAAGATTAGCGGCCAAAATTGCTATGGGTTATAGAGGGTACGGATTGCCAATTTCTGAAGTGGTAAGTGAGGCTAATGTTGGTTTGATGCAAGCTGTTAAGAGGTTCGATCCAGAAAAAGGTTTTAGGTTAGCGACATATGCTATCTGGTGGATAAAGGCTAATATACAGGAATATATTTTAAAGAGTTGGAGCCTAGTTAAAATGGGGACAACCAGCGCACAAAAAAAGCTATTTTTTAATTTAAAAAAATTGAAAAATAAAATCGGAGCGTTTGAAGACGGAGACCTGTTGCCTGAGAATGTAGAGGAGATAGCTAGACAGTTAAATGTTTCCGAGGATGATGTAGTTGCTATGAATAGAAGAATGATTGGCGGCGACGTATCTTTGAATGCTACAATAAAGAGTGATGGTGAGACTGAAGAAGAGTGGCAGTCTTTACTTGCTGACCAAGGTGAAGACCATGTTGAAAAATTCTTACACAGTGATGAGATCAGGGACAGAAGGGCTATTTTATTAAAATCCCTGACTATTTTGAATAAAAGAGAAAAAAGTATTATTTTAGATAGAAGGTTGAAAGAACCTCCTCTCACGCTTGAACAACTCAGTGAGAAACATGGGATAAGTCGAGAAAGAGTTCGTCAGATCGAGAACAAAGCAATTGATAAGCTGCAAACAAAAATTGTTGAGTACTCTTGAATTAAGAATATTTGTCTCTGAAAGTGCTTTGTTTATAAACACCTATAATATCTAACTTATTAGTGAAGTACTTGAGTTCATCTAAAGCCCTCTTTACAGAACTATCCTCAGGATGACCCTGGATGTCTGCGAAGAATTGAGTTGCTTCAAATGAGCCGTCCAACATATAGCTTTCTAATTTTATCATATTGACATTATTGGTAGCAAAACCTCCCATGGCTTTATATAAAGCTGCAGGAATATTTCTTACCTGGAAAAGTATAGATGTGATCACTTTTTTCTCTTGCTTTATCAGAATCTTAGGCGTTTTTTCCATAACTAAGAATCTAGTGGTGTTGTCTTTATTATCCTGAACATTAGCTTGCAGTACCTTTAGGCCGTAAATTTGAGCTGCTATTTTTGAGGCTAATGCACCCTTAAACTTGTCATTTTCTTCTGATATTAATCGAGCAGAGCCCGCAGTATCATAGCCAGAAATGGGTTTAATGTTATTTGTTTTAAGGAATTTTTTACACTGGCCCAAAAGAACAGGGTGACTTGTTGCTGTACTTACTGTTTTTAAGCTTGATGATTTAGTGCCTAACATGCAAATGTCTACAGGCAAAAAGTATTCTGCTGTTATAAAAAGCTTTGAAGCTGGTAGAAGAGAATGAATATCTGCTACCCTACCATACGTTGAGTTGTCTACTGGTAAAATTGCTTTGTCAGCTCTACCATTTCTTACAGTTTCAATGGCCTCTTCAAAGGACTCACAAGGTAAGACTAAAGAGTCTTTAAAAACTTTAGTTGAAGCTTCATGTGAATATGAACCGAGGGCTCCCTGGAAGGATATTTTCAGGATTTTTTTTTTCATAGTTTTATCTCGATGCACATTTTGTCGCGCTCTTTTTTTAAATCAGTTGTAGAATATTTTTCAATTTTTTATATAACATATAATATTATTTGAATTTAGGAATAAAAAATATGGATACCTTCGAGTGGACCAAGATTGGTGGCGCCCTTTGTGGAGCGCTTCTCTTTTTTCTACTGTTAAACTGGAGCACTGAAATAATCTACCATAGTGGAGATGATCACTATGGAGAAGAAAAATTGGCCTACTATCTTGAGATCGAAGTTAGTGATGATGAAAAAGAAGAAGGTATGGAGGAGGTTATTGATTTTGCTACATTACTTGCTAGCGCAGATATAGAAAAAGGTAAGAAGGTTTTTGGTAAATGCAAGTCGTGTCACAAACTAGATGATGGTGCTAACGGAGTCGGTCCTCATCTTTACAGGGTTATAAATCGAGATATAGGTTCAGTAGAAGGGTTTAAGTATTCCAAGGTACTCATGGGTTTGGAAGGCGTCTGGAGTATAGAAGAACTTAATAAATACCTCACAAAGCCATCCGAATATGCTCCTGGTACCGCAATGAGTTTTGCTGGTCTCAAGAAGGACAAAGATCGAGCAGACTTAATTGAATACTTAAATACTTTGTCTGAGTAAAAACGTATATTAAAAAAATGGCTTTACAACTTAGCTCAACCATAATAGGAACAAAAGAAGAACAAAAAATTTAAGATATTATATGGGCCATATTAATTTTTCTGAAATTGAGTACCTAGAGTTTTTACCAGGATTATTTCTCAAAAGAGGAAGTATTCATCAGATATCAGGACCATCAAGGTTTATTTTTGCACTTATAATCGCAAGAAATATAAAAAATCATGTTACGTGGATAAGAAGGAAAAAGTGTGCTGTTTCGCTTTATCCCGATGGACTTACATCTTGGGTTGATATAAATAAATTCATTTTGGTAGACACAGTGACGAACCATGAGTCTACGTGGGTAATGGAAGAATTTTTAAAATCAGGTTTAAGTGAACTTTTAGTATGTGAGCTGTATGAACCAATTCAATATTCAATTTTACGAAGAATAATCCTATCTTTCAGAAATGTAGGAGAAGAAAAAGATTCAAATCTTCCAACAATATTGTTAGTCTCTTCTTTTCAAAATAAAATAACAGGTGTTGAGAGCAGATGGTATATGAAGCCTAGCCTTCTGATTGACTCACTGGCAAAAAATGAACGTTCTTTCTTAGAAGAAAGGTGGGAGTTGGTGTGTAGTAAATCAAGATTAAACCTGTCGTCATGGATAATCACGGCTAGACAACAGGGTCATGATAGAAGAACTATTAAAGTATACAAGGCTAATTCATAACCTACTTCGGCGAAATCCCTATGGCTCCACCCCCAGGGGTTTTCAAAACTAAAATATCACCTTTTTTTCCTTCTATCTGATCGGCATACTTCAATATTTCAACACTACCACCATTTCTCAAAAGACTAGTTGACCCGACTTTACCTGATCCTCCGCCTAATAGTCCTGGTGGACCAACGGTCCTATGGCCAGCCAGAACTGAAATTATCATTGGTTCCAAAAAGGAAATTTTTCGCACCACTCCGTCACCCCCATGATATTCCCCAATACCCCCAGAGCCTTTGCGTATAGAAAATTCTTCTAATATAACAGGATATCTAAACTCAAGTGTCTCTGGGTCGGTTAACCGGCTATTAGTCATATGGCTGTGAACAGCAGAGGTACCCTCATAAAAACTCCCAGAAAAATCAACTCCTGCACCTGTTCCACCACAAATTGTTTCATAATATTGAAACTTTTCATTACCCCAGGTAATATTGTTCATAGTTGACTGAGATGCCGCTTGAATACCAAAACCCATTAACAAAGCAGATGTGACCGCCTGACTGGTCTCTACATTACCTGCTATTACCGCAGCCGGATACTCTGGGGATAACATACTTGCTCTGGGAATTATTATTTTTATGGGTTTCATGATTCCAGAGTTCATTGGAATATTGCCCCCGGTTAATACTCTAAATGCATATAACACGGCTGCTCTGGTTACAGGTAGAGGAGCATTGTAATTACTCTCCAGTTGCATTGTGGTTCCATTAAAGTCAACCTCTACTGAACGATCCTTTTCATTAGGCGTTAGTTTGATTTTAATTTTTCTTACTTCACCTGATAAATCATTATCCATGTGGTATTCAATCTCTTTACTTTTAATTGTCAAAATTGATTCCCTAACAGCATTTTCAGCATTTTGACAAACGAGTTCTTGAAACCTGAAAACTGTTTCAACCCCATATTTATCGATTATCTTTAGTAATTCTGTCTCTCCTTTCTTGCATGCTGCAATTTGAGCTTTCAAATCAGCAATATTCGTTGAAGGAGACCTCGCTGGATATTGGCCAGACAAAAGTTTTTCTTTAATCGCCTTTTCACTGAAAATACCGTTACTTACAATTTTCCAGTTATCGATATAAATACCTTCTTGATTAATATTCGTGCTGTTACAGGGCATTGATCCTGGAGTAAGTCCACCGATGTCGGTATGATGCCCTCTAGCTGCCGTATAAAAAATAATTTCTGTTTTTTCAGAGTTCCAAATGGGGTTAACTATAGTTATATCAGGGAGATGGGTTCCACCGTTGTAGGGTGCATTGATAGCGAAAATATCACCAGGAGATAAATTAGAATTATTATTTATTATAGACTTTACAGTAGAGTCCATCGATCCTAAATGTACTGGCATATGAGGGGCATTGGCAATTAATTCGCCATTCTTATCAAATATAGCACACGAAAAATCGAGGCGTTCTTTAATAGTTATCGATTGAGCTGTCTTTTCTAAAACAAAGCCCATTTGTTCCGCAATTGACATAAATAAATTGTTAAACACTTCAATTTGTGCGCTTTGGGTATGTTTCTTTGGTCGAAAAGTCTTTACTCTTTTAAGCTTGATTATACCACTCTCTTGAAGAGTGCTTTCCCAGCCTCTCTTAAGTAGAATTGATGTCTGAGACCCTACAAGTATAGCAGGTCCGACAATTTTTGAGTTATTGCTCAAAGTATCTATTGCGAAAAATTGACAATCATTCCATTCCCCATCAATGTAAACTCTCTTAGTCACGATCGGCCGGTTAACTACTATGGGCTTTTCAAGGTTGTTAATGTTTTTTATATTTACGTCAGTGCTACCTACAGCTTCGACGAAAACCGACTCTATAACTAAGTTTTTTGAAACGGGTTTGAACCCAAAAAGACGGAGATAGGTTTGACTAAAGCTTTTTTGTAAATTAGTTACCGTATCAAAATCAAAATCTAAACTGGTATCGGTACCATGTAATTTGATAAATACTTTAATTAAGTATGTTATGTTTTTTTCATACACATCTTGCTTTTCAAGCATCTCTGTTGTTGAGGTAATAAGACTATCAGCTATAAGCGAACTTTCTAATAGTGTATCTCTAGTTAAAGGTTTTTCAATTATCATACTTTCATTAGTTCTCACTTCAGCTAAACCCATGCCGTAAGCTGAGAGAACTGAAGCATGGGGGTGAATAAGACAGGTTCTCATATCCAGTATCTCCGCTATTGAACACGCGTGCTGGCCTGCAGCTCCTCCGAATACAGTTAGGCAATATTCTCGTAGGTCATAACCTCTTTGAACGGATATTTTCTTAATGGCTTCTGCCATACTATTATCTGCAACGCTTATGTATCCTTCCGCAATTTCCTCAATGGGAACACTCATTTTATCACTAAGTTGTTTGAAAAGAATTTTAGAAGCACCGAGTGACAAACTTTTTTTGCTATCAACACCAAAAGTTTTAGGAAAAAAGTCAGCGTGAATTCTTCCTGTAATTAGGTTACTATCTGTAATTGTTAATGGTCCTCCTCTATCGTAGCAGGCTGGTCCGGGAGTTGCTCCTGCGCTTTCAGGCCCTACAATTAATCTCCCAGACTTTTCTGAAAGGATGCTACCACCACCAGCCGCTATAGTGTTTATGCTTAACATCGGAATTGAGATACGAATTCCGTCGATTTTATTATTTACCGTTCGTTCTAGTTCCCCAGAGTAATGCCAAACATCAGTTGAAGTACCTCCCATATCGAAGCCAATTATTTTATGTTCCTTATCCAGAGCACTAGTTTTAATCCCACCTATTACACCTCCAGCTGGTCCAGATAGAATTGAATCTTTTCCAGAAAAAAAGCCAGCATTTGTAAGTCCTCCATTTGATTGCATAAAGCTAAATTTACTACGTATATCTCCTTCAAACTCTGAGTAAAGGGCTTCAATATACCTATTTAAAACAGGACTTAGGTATGCATCTGCCACAGTCGTATCTCCTCTCATAACATACTTCATAATTTGAGATGTTCTGTAGCTCACCGAAATGTGAGAAAATCCTAATCCCTTGGCTACTTCCTCTGCTTCTTTTTCATGTTTATTGAATTTACAACTATGCATGAAAACAATTGCACATGATTTTTCTTTCACATTTTTAATTTGTCTGAGCTCGTTAAAGAGTTTTTCTTTATCTATGGGTTTTAATATTTCACCAGAAGATGTCACTCGCTCGTCAACTTCGACTATGTGATCATATAAAGGATCGGCTAAAACAATTTTGCGATCAAAAAGATTGGGTCTGTTTTGGTATGCGATCCGCAGTTGATCTCTCAATCCTTTTGTAGTTATAAGAACCACAGGAAATCCCTTTCTTTCAAGAAGGGCATTTGTCGCAACTGTAGTACCCATTTTTATGGAATTAATAATATCTGTGGGTATCTTTGCATCAAGAGACACTTTTAGAAAACGCCTAATGCCTGCCATGCCTGCATCTTTATAGAGTTGTTTATTTTCAGAAAGCATTTTATCGGTAAATATATTTCCAATAGGGTCTCTCGCAACAATATCTGTGAATGTTCCTCCACGATCAATCCAGAAGTCCCATTTTTTGTTATGTTTTAAATTTAACATATTTATTATCTAATCAACCCATGTCTCTTTTTTAAAGATATTAATTAGTTTCAGTTGATAATCAAATACAGATGATTAATGAAATTTAAACGTTGAGTTTTTATTAAATTAATCCAGCAACCCACTTTTCAATAAGATATCTTGCTATCGCTCCCTTCCTAGCCATAAAAATTGACTTGTCCAGGCCATTAAGAGCTCGAAAAACCTCTTCTTTGCTAACCCAAATAGCGTCGTCAAGTTCATCCTTGTCAATTTGTAAAGTTCTGTTTTGGGCCTCACCCGTGCACCCCATCATCAAAGATGCAGGAAATGGCCATGGTTGACTCGTAATGTATTTTACATTTTTTATTTTTATACCACTTTCCTCCACTGCCTCTCTTGTAGCCGCCGCTTCAATAGTTTCACCAGGTTCAATAAAGCCCGCCAAACAAGAATACATTTTTTCAGGCCAGCCATGTGATCTTCCTAAGAGTATGTCGTTTCCTTTTTTAATTAACATGATGACAACAGGATCAATTCTAGGGAATTGCTTTAATTTGCATTTTTTGCATGTCTTTTCCCATCCCGCCTTTTCAGAGGTTAACTTACCACCACAAGATTGGCAAAAATTAACCCTTTTTTGCCACTCATACATACCCTTTGCTGTTGCACATAAGTTTGCGTAATTAGCGCTTAATATAGGCAATAAACTCCGTAAGTCACAAAAGTAGGTATCCTTCGGTAAATCTGGATGGTAATTTCTTTCTGAATCACTAAAGGATCCGATCTGTTCTGTAGCTCCTAAAACCTCTTTTGAATCAGACATATCCCACAAAACAACATTTTTACTTTCAAACTCCCCAAGAAAAATGTAATTCCTAAGATTTTTTATCAGCTTAGTTTTTTGGTTTATAAGATATGGAAAAGGTTTTCCATATTTAAAGCCAAAAAGAAGCTTCCCTCTCCAAATGAGCAAGTGGGAACAATTTTTTATGTTTGTTACCTGTGTCGTGTCTCGAAGATGTGCCTTCCTTTTTAAATTAATTTGGGAAAATAATGGAGGGGGAACTAAAACCATTGCACAATCCTTAGTGTATTTAATTTTCTTGTTTAAGACTTTGTAAGATATATAATTATACTTGAGAGATTGGCTCGGGTAAACCATATCGATCACCCGGTCAGGTCTGAAAGGAAGCAGCCGATTCGTACAGGTTTAGGTCGTTTGTCGATCTCTCGTTCAAATTGAAATTGTAAATACTTTTATTAAGGAAATGATAAGAAAGGAAAAATTTGTCTGTAGAGCCGTACAGAGTATTAGCACTTAAATATCGACCATCTCAATTTTCTGAGCTAGTTGGCCAAGATACACTAGTGAAAACTTTGCGAAACTCTTTCCTTTCTAATAGAGTAGCTCATGCCTTTTTGCTGCATGGCGACAGAGGAGTAGGAAAAACTTCTACTGCGAGGCTTATTGCAAAAGCTCTTAATTGTTCAGGAAAAAAAGATGGTGATGCAGAACCTTGTAACTCTTGTTCTAATTGTAAATCAATTCAAATGGGTAGACACGTAGATGTAATTGAGATGGATGGAGCAAGCAAAACCGGAGTGAACGATATACGAGAGATAATTGAGACGGTGGTTTACAGAGCCGCCTCAGCGAAGTTTAAGGTTTATATCATTGATGAAGTGCATATGTTGTCTAATTCCGCTTTTAATGCTCTACTAAAGACACTGGAAGAACCTCCAGAGCATGTAAAATTTATCTTTGCAACAACTGAAATTAAAAAAATTCCCCTTACAATTTTATCAAGAGTCAGTCGTTTTGATTTAAAACGTGTAGAAAGCGATGTCCTAACCAACCATCTTATCGCAATTTTGCAATCTGAAGGGCTAAGTGCTGAAAAAGAAGCCTTAAAGACTATTTCTAGAGAAGCTGCCGGTTCGGTAAGAGATGCTCTCTCAATCCTTGATCAAGTACTAGTAAATTGTGAAAAAAAAATTGAAAACCACATGGTTAATGAGTTATTAGGAAAGATTTCGAAATCCGACATTTTGTCACTTCTTGAACTTATTATTAAAGGGAAAACAAAAGAGGCTTTAAAGAAGAGTAGAGGGTTTATTATTGGAAATACAAACGCTGACTTATTACTTCAGGAATTATTAGAGTGTTTGCATTTTGTAAGTGTATCAAGTTTAACGGATATTGATTTGACAGGTGATAATTTTTCACTCGAGGAAAAAAATCTCGCAGAAAAATTGTATACTACCACCGACATAATTATTTTAACGAGTTTGTGGCAAATTCTATTTAAGGGAATTGACGAATTGAGGGTCTCACATGAACCAACAACCAGCTTAGAAATGTTGTTAATAAGAGCTTGTCACATGTCGATTATGCCTTCACCTGATACTTTAATAAAGAATGTTTTGGATAATGGATATGATAAAACAATGCGTATTTACAATTTGGAAAGAAAGTCATCCTTGAAACCAACAGAAAAAGGTGAAATACTCGAAGACCCTAAAAGTGAGATCGAAAACACCCAAATGGATAGGTCAGTTGAGAGCTCAGATAGTAGCGCTGTTAAAGAAATTTTAGATATTTTTCCGGGGGCAACAGTAAAGAAATGATGAGGTGAATATGGCAACCATAAATAAAGAGGAATATAATGTTTAAAGGTCTAGGCCAATTGGGTGATATGGCAAAGTTGATGAAGCAGGCTCAGGAAATGCAACAGAAAATGCTTGATGCGCAGAGCGAACTAGATAGCGTGGAAGTAACCGGAGAAGCTGGAGGCGGGCTAGTCAAAGTAGTTGCTACGGCTAAAGGAAATTTTAGAAATATCGAAATAGATGAATCAATTTTAATTCCTTCCGAAAAACAAGTTATAGAGGACCTACTTTTAGCGGCAATTAAGGACTGCAAAGCTAAGAGCGAGGAGGCCTCAAAAAAAGAAATGGCTAAAATGGGCGAGGCATTCGGTTTGCCAGAAGGTTTTAAGTTGCCTTTCTAAAATGTTTAGTAGACATGCAAAGGAGAGCCAATCTGGTTTAGAGTCATTAATTAAAATCTTTTCGAAGATGCCAGGCCTTGGACCGAGATCAGCCCAAAGGCTGGTATTTCATTTAATAAAAAAAAGAGAAGTTATACTTGATCAGCTAATATCCTCGCTTGAAAATATAAATAATAAGATACAATATTGCGAAATTTGCGGCAACGTTACTCTTGATAGAGTATGTGACGTGTGTTCTAACAAATCTAGAGATGCAAGTATAGTGTGTGTTGTAGAAGATATATCTGATTTATGGGCTATGAACAGATCTGGTGCTTTTAATGGAGTTTTTCACGTTTTGGGAGGGCTCTTATCTCCTATGGAAGGAGTAGGCCCTGAAGAGTTGAGCATTTCAAATTTAATTGAGAGAGTAGCCTCTGGGAGTGTTAAAGAAATAGTACTTGCATTGGGTGCAACTATAACTGGCCAGACAACGGCTAATTACATTTTTCAAGAATTAGAAAAATATTCGATAAAGATAACATCGCTTGCACAAGGTGTTCCGGTAGGAGGAGAACTAGATTATCTAGATGATAGCACAATTGCGGCAGCTTTTAATGCACGAAGAAAATTTGACTAGAAAAAATGAAACAGAATGAATTAGAAAAAAATCATGCCAATTACTCAGCTTTAACACCTATAGTGTTCATAGAAAAGGCAGCAAAGATATTTCCAGATCGCTTTAGTATTATTCATGAAAATAAATTTTTTACTTGGGATCAAACTTTTACAAGATGTAAACAACTTGCTAGTTCTTTGTCTCAAAAATTGGCGAAAGGTAATGTCGTAGGTTTTATCGCGTCGAATACTCCAGAGTTATATGAAGCACACTTTGGTGTGCCTATGGCAGGCATGATATTGAACGCAATAAATTACAGGCTAGACGCTAAAACAATAGCCTACATTATTGACCATTCAGATATAAAATTGCTGTTCGTAGATACAGAGTTTCTAAAATTAGGTAAAGAGGCAGTCAATTTATCTAACGAAAAACCGGCTATAATTATAATTAAAGATGAACAAACATTCACCCTTGAAACATCATATCCTCATATGGATTATGAGGAATTTTTAGAAGGTTATGACTTAAACTTCAATTATTATAAACCATTAGACGAATGGGAGAGTTTAAGCATTAATTATACATCGGGAACTACAGGTAACCCTAAAGGCGTTGTATATCATCATAGAGGTGCTTATCTCAATGCAATGGGTAACTCTCTAGAATGGGATATGAAGATGCATCCTACCTATTTGTGGACTTTACCAATGTTTCACTGTAATGGTTGGTGCTTTCCTTGGACTATAGCAATGAGAGCTGGAACAAATATTTGTTTGAGAAAAGTAACGGGAGAGAACATCTACGACAAAATATTTAGTCATGGCATAGAGTATTTGTGTGGTGCCCCTACAGTTTTAAGTTTTATAATTAACACCGATGCAGTTCATGTAAAGAAATTAGATAGGAGGGTAAAGTTAATGACTGCGGCGGCTCCCCCGCCAGCCAAAATACTCGAGAAAATTGAAAAGTGTGGTTTTGATGTAACGCATGTTTACGGGTTAACAGAAGTATATGGGCCTGCGGTAATATGTAAATGGAAGGACGAATGGAATAAATTGGATGCTTCTGAAAAATCTAATTTAAAGTCCAGGCAAGGGGTTTCATATCTAGTGCAGGAAGATTTAAAGGTGGTCAATTCAGAAACGCGAAAAGAAGTAGAGCATAATGGAAATGAATTAGGGGAGGTTCTTCTTAGAGGTAATATCACTATGAAGGGGTACTTGAAAGATGAAAGTGCCACTAGAGAAGCATTCCAGGATGGTTGGTTTAAAACTGGTGACTTGGGAGTAATATACCCGGACGGTTATATACAATTAAAGGATAGGGCTAAAGATATAATTATTTCAGGTGGAGAAAATATTTCGTCAATTGAAATCGAGAACTGTATTTTCAAGATTGAAGGTGTGCTTGCCTGTGCGGTAATAGCGAAGCCCGATGAAAAATGGGGTGAGACCCCTTTCGCTTTTATTGAAACGAAAGAAGGGGTTTTTTTAACAAAAGAAGAAGTTTTAGAGTTTTGTAAAGAAAATTTAGCAAATTTCAAAGTACCAAAAGAGGTTGTTTTTAGTGAACTTCCCAAGACTTCAACAGGAAAAATCCAAAAGGCAGAATTACGTAAGCTTTTGTCTTCAAAATAAGAACATAGCTGAACATTTTTAGTTATATTGATGATTAAAAAAACTTCCTATTTTTTTTAAATTGATTAAACAGTAGTGAGTTACAGAATAAGAACAAACAAAAGAGGTAGAAAATGTCTGTTAAGGTGGCAATAAATGGATTTGGTCGAATTGGAAGAAATATTTTGAGAGCGTCCATTGAGAATAACAGAAAAGATATAGAGGTTGTTGCTATTAACGATCTTGGTTCTCCAGAGATGAACCTGCATTTACTTAAATATGATAGTGTACATGGTCGATTTCCTTTAGATCTCTCGCTACACAAAAACTATCTAAAGGTTAATAATGCAGATATCGAAATCACTACAGAAAAAGATCCAGCAAAATTACCATGGTCAGAAGTAGATGTTGCTCTTGAGTGTACCGGGATTTTCACTGATAAAGAAAAGGCTTCACTCCATTTAAATAACGGTTCTAAGAAAGTGTTAATATCCGCACCCGCAAGCAATGTCGACCGTACAGTTGTTTACGGAGTGAACCATGAGACTCTAACATCAACGGATCTAATTGTCTCTAATGCATCTTGTACAACAAATTGTTTGGCTCCTGTAGTAAAGGTTTTACACGAGAACTTTGGCATAGAGGTTGGTTACATGACAACAATTCATAGTTATACTGGAGACCAGCCGGTCCTAGACACTCTTCACAAAGATTACTATAGAGCTAGAGCTGCTTCTCTTAATATGATTCCAACATCAACAGGAGCCGCTCAAGCCGTTTCTTTGGTACTGCCCGAGCTAAAAGGAAAACTTGATGGATCAGCAATTCGAGTGCCTACCCCAAATGTTTCATGTGTGGATCTGAAATGTATTTTAACTAAAGAGAATTCAGTTGATGAAATTAACAAAGCCATTAATAAAGCCTCTAAAACGACGTTAAACGGTATCTTGACTTATGAAGATGCACCATTAGTTTCATCAGATCTAAATCATCATCCAGCCTCTTCAATATTTGCAGGGGCTCAAACAAAAGTTTTAACTGGGGGCATGACCCGAATTCTCTGTTGGTATGATAATGAATGGGGCTTTTCAAATCGTATGCTCGATACAGCAATTTTTTTGGGAGGTATTCAGTAAAGTTTGTATGGTACGCCCTAGGGGAATCGAACCCCTCTTTCCAGAATGAAAATCTGGCGTCCTAACCGATAGACGAAGGGCGCATCTGTTCTAACCTTTTACTGAAAATAATAGCTACTTCAAGTTGTTTTTTTAAATTTTTAAACTTTAGCTATGTCAATTATTCGCATTTGGGGTTTTATGACACCCTGCCATTCATTTTTTACAAGATTACCAGCTAAATGTAAAATCTGATTGGGATTGGATAGAGGAATATCAAGTCCCAATTTTTTTGCGTTAAAACAAATTGCGTCCAAAGTACCCTTCTCTTTTTTTAATTTACACAACAGATGTCCGTCCCCTATTTCCCTAACAAACACAAGTTGGCAATTCGGTATAACTATTATTGGTTGAGGCACTTGCGATCCATAAGGTCCCAGCAGATTTAAATTATTTATTAAATCACTATTCACGCCTTCTATATCGATCATCCCATCGATTTCCAGCAAAGCACTAGAGCTTTTCAATGATGTAGTGACAGAAACATGGTTTCTAATAACCTTATCAAATTTGGCTAGCTTATCGATAAGTAAAGAAAACCCCGCCGCTTGCTTATGTCCCCCGCCACTAATAAGAACATCATTGCTTTTTAGCTCTTGTAATATTGCAGTAAGGTCAATTTTTTCTGTGGATCTAATAGAACCATGACCTACATCCCCATCAATAGTAATGACCACGCATAACCCCCCATATAGGTCTTTAAGCCGAGAGGCTATTATTCCAATTACGCCTTTATGCCAACCCTTAGCTTTTACTAGTATATAAGGTTTTTCACTTTCATAATTTGATATTTGTTCTACTGCATTGGAGAGAATTATTTTTTCTAATGCTTTGCGTTCGTTATTAGCTGTCTCCATTTTATTAATATATTTTTCAATGGTATGTGGATCTGTAGCGGTGAGAAATTGGTATGTCAGAAAAGCCGAGTCTATCCTCCCACTAGCATTTAATCTTGGTGCAACTTGGAATGCTATTGTTTCTTCATTGAAGTTTTGTAGTAAATTGAAATGTGTTCCAAACATTTTAAGACAAAGGCGGTTTTGGAATATTTTTAAACCTTGTTTAACGAAAGCTCGGTTAAGCCCTATTAAAGGTACCACATCGGCTATAGTAGCTAGACTTACAAGATTCAGATAGCTCAGTAGATTTATATTGGAGCTACCATTCTTGGGCACAATACTATTCATCTCAACTAAAAAAATAAAAACAACTCCAGCAGCACATAGGTACTGAAATATATTTTTCTCATCAAATCTATTTGGGTTTATTACTGCATAAGCAGACCTTGAAAAGGTATCAGACCTATGGTGATCTATCACAATAACGTCAACTCCTCTCTCAGTAGCACCCCCAATTGCTTCTTCTGCATCGGTACCACAATCAACACAGATAATTAAAGAGTGATTAAGAGCAAGCTCATTCATCGCGTCAATATTGGGCCCATATCCCTCCGTTTCTCGATCTGGTATGTATATTGTTGGTTTGATATTAAAATTTCTTAACCATAAAGAAATTAGTGCAGCTGAAACTGTACCATCTACATCATAATCAGCAAAGATAGCGATTTTTTCTTTTTTCTCTATAGCCTTAAGTAAGCGTAACGAACCTTTTTCCATATCTAGAAAAATTTTTGGACTAGGCATCAAGTTTTTTATTTTTGGTCTTATATATTCTAAATAATCTCCTTCATTAATTTTATTTTTGATTAGCTGGTAGGCACTTATATGTGGTATAGACAAGCTCTTTGAATAAGCTAATGCTTCCTGCAAAAGCTGCTCGCTTGGACCAACCCACTCTTTATTGCTAAAGGATTTTGATATTCCCAGAAAGCTCATCAATAATTCTTTTACATCGACACCATGATTTTTCTAAACAGCTGAATCTTTGAACGCGTTAAAAGTTGTGTGAATTCAACATCTCCATCTTTAAGTTTTGTGTCATTATTCAAACTATTATAAATTAGGGCACCTAAAAAAATATACTGTTCTTTAACCAACGCACTTAGTGGTATAAAAATTATTTGATCAACTAAATTTGCACTTTTTCATTAAATTTCTTGAATTTCAATCGCAACAGGTCTTTGTTCGCATATTTTTAGCTTCTTAATATCGATCAATGCTTTTTTAAGGCTCTCCTTAAGGGTTTTATGCGTAGTCATAATTAATGTTGCTCTCTGCTTTGGCAGAGGTTTTTGTTTCATCTGATTGATTGATATTCCACTGTTGCTTAATTTCCCTGATAATCGAGCTATCACACCTGGTTTGTCTTTCAGTATAAATCTTAAGTAAAATGAAACTTTTTTAGAAACTTTTTCAATCCTATTGCTACTATTTGTTTTGTCGCCAGTTAAAAAAGTAGATTTACTTTTTCTAGAAGCAATGGCGACCAGGTCTGAGACTACTGAAGAAGCAGTTGGTCCCATGCCCGCACCTGGACCAGAAAAAACAGTAGTGCCGATTTCTTCACCCTCAATTGCTATTATGTTTGTGCTTCCATTAACTTGTGCAATAGGACTGCCTCTTCTAATTAATTTAGGAGAGACTTCCTGTGTAAGCTTATTTTTTGAATACTCTGCTGTTGCGAGTAACTTTATTTTATATCCAATTAAATCGGCTTCTTGAATATCTTCTATAGAAATGTGGTCTATCCCTTCAGTTTCTACAGCTTTAAAGTTCAGAGCAGTTCCAAACGCCAAGCAAGAGAGTAAAGCTAGTTTGTGAGCTGAGTCTATTCCCCCGATGTCAAGCCTTGGATCACTTTCAACATAGCCAAGTCGTTTGGCCTCAGAAAAAACATCTGAGTATTCTCGTCCATCAGACTCCATTTTGGTAAGTATGAAATTACAGGTTCCATTGATTACTCCATATAGTTTTGAAATCTTATTTACTATCAGCGAGTCTTGTAACACTTTTATGATAGGTATGCCCCCAGCCACTGCTGCCTCATATCTTAAAAAGACACCTTTCTCTCTCGCAAGTTCTTCAAAAATAGACCCCTCTTTTGCAAGAAGAGATTTGTTTGCAGTAACTACGTGTTTACCGTTATTAATTGCCTCTCTTATAACCTTTCTAGCTGTGTTATCCATATCACCTATAAGTTCAACGACTACCTCTACATTAGGGTCTTTTGCGATAGTTAAAGGAGAGGCTACCCATTTAAATGGACTTATATCAACACTTCTTTTCTTCGTTCTATTTTTTGCACTTATAGCTACCACTCTGAGTTCTATACCTGTCCTATTTTTTATATTGTTTTTTTGTTTCTTCAAAAGCCTTAACACGCCAGAGCCTACCGTCCCAAGGCCAATAATTGCTATATTCAATTTGGATTTATTCATCACTAATCAATTAAATCCTGGCTATAGTCGCTCAGTATTTTATCCGCTTTATTAAGAACAGCTTTTATGTTTCTCGCTGCCTGCCTAATTCTATGCTCATTTTCAACAAGACCAATCCTAACAAAGTTCTCACCATATTCTCCAAATCCTATCCCAGGGGCAACAGAAATATCTGCCTCTTTAAGAAGGATTTTAGAAAACTCTAACGAGCCTAAAGGTTTAAATTTTTCTGGGATCGGTACCCATGCAAACATTGTTGCTTCTGGTGAAGGGATCTCCCATCCAGCTTTACCCATTGCGTCGACTAATACATCTCTTCTTTTTCTGTAAATTCCTCTTACTTTTTCTATTGTGCAGGGATCCGAACTAAGGGCGCTAGCCGCTGCGACCTGGATCGGTGTGAATGCTCCGTAATCGAGATAGGATTTAATTTTCTCTAATGCTGCGATCAATATCTCGTTACCGACAGCAAAGCCCATTCTCCAGCCTGGCATGCTAAACGTTTTTGACATGGACGTAAATTCAACCGCGACTGATTTGGCACCAGGCACCTGTAAAATTGAGGGTGGTGGAGTTTCACTAAAATATATTTCTGCGTATGCAAGATCAGACAATATCCAGACCTCGTTTTGTTTTGCCACTTTAACCAATTCTTCATAAAATTTTAATGTACAGGTTTTTGTTGTTGGATTAGATGGGAAGGAAATTACTATAGCCACTGGCTTAGGTGATATATGTTTTAATGAACGAGTGAGGGTTTTGAAATATTCATCCTCATCAAATTGTCCATTTGATAATGTTGGAACGTGTCTTAAGGAGCCACCAGCAATTATGAAACCATAGGGATGAATTGGGTATGATGGATTTGGAACTAGAATAACGTCCCCAGGATCGGTTATAGCCATAGCTAAATTAGCCAATCCTTCTTTTGAACCTAGAGTTGCAATGATTTCCTTTTCCGGGTCAAGTTTAACTGAGAACCTTCTACTGTAGTATTCAGCTTGTGCTCTTCTTAGACCTTTTATTCCTCTAGAAACAGAGTATCTGTGAGTTTTTGGTTTTTTTACTGTTTCAATCAGCTTATCAACAATGAACGATTCAGTATCGATATCAGGGTTTCCCATTCCAAAATCAATTATATCATGACCTTGATCACGATATCTTGCCTTTAGTTTATTAACCTCCGCAAAAACGTAGGAAGGTAGTCTAGTAATTCTATGAAACTCTGTTTTCATTTCACGATTCTAAAAAAAACTTATTTTCAAATTCACTTAGCGGTGATAGTTCTGGCCAATTTTTTTCTGAACATGCGTAGATCGTTAAAGGCAATGTGGAGAAAATGATTATTTTCACTAAGTATCCGAGCTTCATTTATTCTCCTTCAAAATAAAAAGCAATTACTAGTAAATAGGAAACTCACTGCAGAGCTCAAGCACCTCTTTTTTTACTTTTGAAATAGTTTGTGAAGATTGCTCGGAGTGAACATTATCTAATATTCGCAAAATCCAGGAGCCAACTTGTTTGAATTGCGTCTCTTTAAAACCCCTAGTAGTTGTAGCTGGGGTTCCTAACCTTATTCCAGATGTAATAGTTGGTTTTTCGCTGTCGAAGGGGATACCATTTTTATTACAAACAATATTTCCTTCCCCAAGCACTTTTTCAGCTGTAGCACCTGTGACTTTTTTCTTTCTAAGATCTACGAGTAACACGTGGGTATCGGTCCCTCCAGTAATTAAATCAAGACCACCCTCTTGTAATGTTTCAGCAAGTGCCTTTGCATTCTTTATTACTTGCTTTTGATACTCTACAAACTCATCGCTTAGCGCTTCTTTAAAGGCGACAGCTTTCGCAGCGATAACATGCATCAATGGACCACCTTGAATACCTGGAAAAATTGCGGAATTTACTTTCTTTGCTATATCTGGATCATTACAAAGAATCATTCCTCCTCTGGGGCCTCGCAGAGTTTTGTGGGTCGTAGATGTTACAACGTCCGCATAATCTAAGGGGTTTGGATGAACGCCAGCCGCTACTAGGCCCGAAATATGTGCCATGTCAACTAATAGGAAAGCTCCGACCTCATTACAGATATCTCTAAACTTTTTAAAGTCTAAGGTGCGCGGAATTGCTGAACCCCCTGCTATTATTAAGTTTGGTTTATGCAGCTTTGCAATCTGACGTATCTGATCATAATCAACAGTGTTTGTTTCTTTTGTGACTCCATAATGAATAGGGTTGAACCACTTACCAGATTGATTTGGTTTTGCTCCATGTGTAAGGTGTCCGCCCGAAGCTAGGTCCATTGACAAAAAAGTATCTCCGGGTTTCATCAGAGCCAAAAAAACTGCCTGGTTAGCTTGGCTTCCTGAGTTCGGTTGTACATTAGCAAATTTGCAATTGTATAGTTGACATGCTCTGGATATTGCCAATTGCTCAGCGATATCCACATTCTCACATCCACCATAATATCTTCTACCTGGGTACCCCTCTGCATATTTATTCGTCATAACTGAACCTTGAGCCTCCATTACAGCCGAAGAAGCTATATTCTCAGATGCAATGAGCTCAATTTCATTCCGTTGCCTACCCAACTCTCTCTCTAGGGAGTTAAAAATTTCGGGATCCTGAGATGACAAAGTTCCACCAAAAAAGTTCGTTTTGCCTAAAAAATTCATAATACACCCTATGTCTGTTTCAATTATTATTTTGATTCGATTCAATGTATATTAAATATGAAGTGTCTGTTCCAGTTTTTTCTTATGTTTTGTTGGTGCCATTATCATCATTTGTTGTTAATATTTTTGAGTTTTATTTATAACAGTATCTAAGGTTCTGTGGACAAAAATTATGGCTGATAAAAAATTATCATTTATGGCAAGTGACGATCCTGAAGCTAAAGAGGCTTTAAATATCCTTCGAAAACTATACAAGGATTTCGGAATAGACAAAGCTGATGTAGTTGTCGCCCTTGGAGGTGATGGATTTATGTTACAGACACTTAAGTCAGTATCAGCAAAAAATGTTTCTGTTTACGGAATGAACAAAGGCACTGTTGGTTTTTTGATGAACACTTTTAACCACGATAAATTGCAAGAACGTATTAAGATAGCAAAGCAAGAGATCGTAAATCCTTTAAAAATGATCGCTACAAAAACAGATGGTAGAATAGATGAAGAGCTGGCTATCAATGAGGTGTCAATACTTAGATCAGGACCCCAAGCTGCAAAACTAAGTATATCTATTGATGGGTCTGAAAAGCTTCAAGAGCTTGTATGTGACGGGGCACTAGTATGTACACCAGCTGGGTCAACTGCCTATAATTATTCTGCTCACGGACCAATTTTACCGATAGGCGCAAACATTTTAGGTTTGACCGCTATATCTGCCTATAGACCACGACGATGGAGAGGGGCGCTGTTGCCGCTAGATGCAAGAATAGATATTGAAGTAAAAAGCGCTACCAAAAGACCGGTATCAGCGGTTGCTGATACATCTGAGGTTAAAGGCGTCAAGCATGTGACTATAACAATTGAAAAGAAATTAAAACATAAATTGTTATTTGATCCAGGACACGGATTAGAAGAAAGATTACTAAAAGAGCAATTTGAATAAAAATATGAATGAACAGCTTGTTTTAGACCTCAGTTTAAAGGAGGCATTGGAAAAAGAAGATTTTTTTATTTCACCAAGTAATTTGGATGCTGTTACCCTGTTAGGCAATACAGACCGTTGGGCTTCAGGGGTTTTGTTATTAGTTGGTCCTAAGGGTAGTGGTAAGACGCATCTATGCACTGTTTGGTCTAAAGAACAAAAAGCCAAGCATGTAAAGCTTGAGGCTGTTTTACCGGAAATAGAAAGAGGTCTAAATCATGATTTAGTTTGCGTTGAGGATATAGATATCATTGAAAAAGCTGAAAGGCAAAAAAAGTCAAAAATAGAAGAAGGTATATTTCACTTAATTAACAGTATTGGGAGTAGAGGAGGCAAGCTGCTAATATCCTCGAGAAAAATGCCTAATTCGCTATCATTAGGCCTTAAAGATTTATTGTCAAGGTTACAAAGTTTCAGTAACGCGAACATTAAAGAGCCCGATGATAGTTTGGTAATGGCACTTCTATTAAAATACTTTAATGACAGGCAAATTTATGTAAAGCAATCAAACCTGGACTACATTGCTACCAGAATTAATAGGACGTACAGTTCAATTTACGAATTTGTAACCTATCTAGATCATAAATCTCTTGCTCTAAATACAAAAGTAACTAGACCTTTTATTGATAGTGCTTTGAATAGAATGGAAAAGACATATTAATAAGTATGGGTAAGGTAAACGCAGATTTCTTAAATCAAGATTATGATCTTGAATTGAAAAGCTCCAAGGATCTTGGACCAATTAATAAATTAATAAATAGAGAGCTTTCTTGGATTTCCTTTAATTGGCGAGTTTTACAGGAAGCTAATAATATGAAGGTGCCACTCTTTGAAAGACTTAGATTTCTCGCAATATCTGCGCGAAATCTAGATGAGTTTTATACGGTTCGAGTTGCTGGTTTCAGGCAAATGGTAAAAAACAAAATTGAAGTAATAAGCGCCGATGGTCTTACCCCCGAGGAACAGTTAATACAAATAGAACAAGAGGCTAAAGCTCTAATAGAGAAACAACAAGATTTATTGCCTTCTATATTATCGAATTTGAAACAAAAAGGCGTAGTATTAGTAAAACCAAAGGGGGTGACGGTATCCGAAAAAAAGAGTTTAGAGAAACAATTTATGTCAAAAGTTTTTCCAGCGCTTACTCCTTTGGCTATAGATCCTGCTCATCCATTTCCATTTATCCCAACTGGGGGTTCTGCTCTAGCGTTAAAATTAAGGAATAGAGATGGAAAAAAATCATTAAATGCCTTGGTTCCTATTCCAGGCATGCTTGATCGATTTCAAAAGCTTAAGGATGGCGCTAAAGGAGAGAAAAGATTTTTATCACTTGAAGATTTCATAGTAATTTTTATCCATAGATTATTTCCAAGTCATTTTCTCGACGAATATTTTTCCTTTCGAATTCTAAGAGATAGTGACTTAGAAGTTGAAGAAGAAGCAGAGGATCTTGTGCGTGAGTTTGAAATTGCATTGAAACGCCGAAAGCGTGGAGAAGTAATACGAATGAAAGTCACAAAAAGTAGTTCAGAGCCTTTATTGAAACTAATATCGAAGGAAATAGGGTTTGACAGATCGCAAGTAATTCAGGTTAATGAAATGATTGGCTTATCCGATTTAGATGAGTTAATTATTTCGGCTAAAAGAAGCCTAAAGTGGAAAACGTTTGTTCCCAGAAGTCCAGAGAGAATAGAGGACTTTAATGGTGACATTTTTTCCGCAATAAGGCAGAAAGATCTTCTTTTACAACATCCATATGAGACATTTGATACCGTTATAAGTTTTCTGGAGCAAGCAGCCAGAGACCCAAATGTTATTGCTATTAAACAAACTTTATATAGAACAACTCCGGATAGTCCAATAGTAAGAGCATTATGTGAAGCTGCAGAGAATGGAAAAACGGTAACTGCATTGGTTGAGCTAAAGGCCAGATTTGATGAGGCAAATAATATAAACGTGTCGCGGGAGCTAGAGAAGGCAGGAGCTCAAGTAGTATATGGTTTTATGGATTGGAAGACACATGCAAAGCTATCAACTATTGTAAGACAAGAAGGCAAGATATTAAGAACTTACACGCATATTGGTACAGGAAACTACCATCCCGATACAGCAAAGATTTATACTGATTTAAGCCTTTTTACTTCAGACGCTAATTTAGGTAGAGATGTTACTAAAGTTTTTAATTATCTATCAGGATATATAAAACCAATAGATTTAGAAAGCATGATTATAGCGCCTCTAGAGTTAAAGAGTAGCTTAATAAAAATGATAAAAAATGAAATGTCTCTAGCTAAAAAGGGCAAGCCAGCAGAGATATGGGTGAAACTTAATGCTCTTATTGACCCAGAAATTATTGATGTTTTATATAAGGCAAGCCAATCTGGAGTAAAGATCAATATGATCATCCGAGGTATTTGTGGATTAAGACCTGGTATCAAAGGCCTCTCTGATAATATTCGAGTTAAATCTGTAATAGGACGTTTCTTGGAACACAGTAGGGTGTGTGTTTTTGGCAATGGATTTCATTTACCCTCTACGAAAGCTAAAGTTTTTATTTCGTCAGCGGACT
>CAZOIZ010000003.1:0-65393 GCA_964580005.1 uncultured Rhodobacterales bacterium | reverse complement strand
TAATCGGCGAAGAAACCCCCCTTTTTTCATCCCCATCCACAGTGATAATTGAAACGGGAGTAACCTCAGACCCAGTTCCTGCAGTGGTCGGAATTAAACATAGGGGTAATCTCGGGCCAGTGGCATTAGCTACTCCCCATGCACCTTCTAAATCTTCTCCTGACCCCAAAACTAAAGCCGTTAGCTTGGCGACATCCATTGAAGAACCTCCTCCAAATCCGACTACCCCAGTACAAGCCAGTTCTTTTCCAAAATTTATCGCTTTTTCCAAAGTTTTGAGTGAGGGGTCTGCCTCAACGTCATCGAACACCGTTACTTTGGTATCATGCTTTTCAAGATTTTTTAATAAGTCTTCATAAAGTCGTAGCTTTGTTAAGCCTTTATCAGTTATGAGAAGAATCCTATTACCAATTAATTTAGAAAATGGACCAGAATCTTTTGCTACGTTTGGACCATAAATAATTCTGGGTGTGGTATTAAAATTGAATGAGGTAATTTCTTCAATCATGGTAAACCTTTCTAATCTTGTTTATAATATTTTACACAATTTAAAATCTGTGTTCTAAGTTTGAATAGATAGACAAACACTGTCAATCACAGAAATAGTTGAAAGGAAAGGACGCCACATATGGCACAAAAGAAAAGAGTGGTTCTTGCTTTCTCGGGCGGGCTTGATACTTCAGTTATATTGAAATGGCTACAAACGGAGTTAGACTATGAAGTGGTTTGTTTTACCGCCGATCTTGGACAGGGCGAAGAACTAGAGGCAGCTCGTGATAAAGCTCTCCTACTAGGAATAAAACCAGAACATATCTTTATTGAAGACCTTACCGAGGAATTCGTTAAAGAATATATTTTCCCAATGTTTAGAGCCAATACTGTTTACGAAGGTCAGTATTTGTTGGGAACGTCTATAGCTAGACCATTAATTTCCAAGAGATTGATAGAGATTGCCAGTATTGTTGGTGCAGAAATAATAAGTCATGGAGCAACAGGAAAAGGGAATGATCAGGTACGCTTTGAATTGGCAGCATACTCTCTAAATCCAGATATTAAAATCATTGCACCTTGGAGACAATGGAACCTAAGCAGTAGAACAAAATTAATCGATTTTGCGGAAAAACACCAAATTCCTGTAGCAGCGAATAAAGTAGGAGAACCTCCTTTTTCAGTAGATTCTAATTTACTACATACGTCGTCAGAAGGTTTAATTCTGGAAAATCCAGAAGATGAAGCTCCGGAATATGTGTATCAAAGAACAAATAATCCAGAAAAAGCACCAGATAAACCAGATTACATACGCATCGAATTTGAGAATGGTGATCCAATAAAGATTAATGACAAAGATTACTCACCTGCAAATTTACTTCAGAAACTCAATGATTTTGGGAGGCTTCATGGAATAGGGAGGCTCGATTTAGTTGAGAATAGATTTGTGGGAATGAAATCGCGAGGTGTTTATGAGACGCCAGGAGGAACTATACTTTTGCAAGCTCACAGAGCAATTGAGAGTATGACCCTAGATAGTGGATCTGCACATCTGAAAGATGACATAATGCCAAGATACGCTGAATTGATTTACAATGGACTTTGGTTCACCCCTGAAAGAGACCTATTACAGACCCTAATTGATAAGAGCCAGGATAATGTTTCAGGTACAGTAAAGCTTAAATTGTACAAGGGAAACGTTTATGTTGTGAGCAGATCATCAACAAAAAGTTTGTATTCAAAACAATTAGTAACTTTTGAGGAAGATGAAGGTTACTACAATCAAAGTGATGCTGAAGGATTCATAAAGCTTAAGGCCCTTCGCTTACGCGAGCTGGCTCGAAGAAATAAAAAAGACTAATAAAAGTTTCCTATGTTATTTCTTATGATTATCTGCAGTGCCAAAATTACTATAAAAACAACCAAAGGCGCAAAGTCGATTGAACCGGTGTAGGGCATCCAGCGCCTAATAGGCCTATACAAAGGCTCCAAAACTTGATTTATGCCACGCCAAATCTGATTGATTAGTGGCTGATGTATATTGAGAATATTAAAGTTTATTAACCAACTTAGAACAATCTGAGCTATAATTATATACTTCAACACATCAAGTAGCATGTGGATAATTTGTAGCAAAGATATCAAGATGAACTCCGGAAAAAATTATATTACATTGTAAAGATAGTTGATAATTTATAAAATAAAAGATTAAAAATATAAAAGAATATCAGGCCAAAAATGAAGAAAAAACTTAAGGTATACTCATGGATGTTGTTCGATTGGGCTTGCCAGCCCATACATACTTTGATTGCCACTTTTATATTTGGTCCCTATTTTGTGCAGGCCGTGGTAGATAATCCCGTTGAGGGGCAAGCATTAATTGGAATGGCCGTTACAGTTTCTGGAATAGTTGTAGCTATATTTTCACCAATTTTAGGTGCTGTAGCTGATCAAACTCAGAAAAGAAAGCCCTGGATTTTTATGTTTTCAGTTTTTTTTGTAATTTCTACTTTTTCTTTGTGGTTTGCCGAGCCAAACCTAGAGAATACATTTTGGGTTTTATTAGCCTATACAGTTGGTTTCATCGCAGCCGATTTTTCGACAGTTTTCACTAACGCAATGATGCCAAGTCTTGAAAAACCGGAAAAGCTAGGCAAGCTATCAGGAGCAGGCTGGGGGCTAGGTTATTTAGGCGGATTAGTCTCCCTCATCATCATGTTGGGATTTTTCGTTGAACAAGAAAGCGGTTTAACACTACTAGGTAATGATCCTGCACTCGGATTAGACTCTAATGCAAGAGAGGGTACAAGAATTGTAGGGCCATTAACGGCCCTTTGGTACGTCATCTTTATGATACCATTTTTTGTTTTTGTCCCTGATGTAAAAATGACGACACCATCTCACTTAGATGTAATAAAAGCAATTAAAAATCTATTTTTAAACATTGTTAACCTTAGAAACCAACCATCTTTAGGTTGGTTTCTAATAGCCTCAATGTTCTACAGAGATGCCATGAACGGCATTTTTTTCTTCGGTGGAATTTATGCAGCGGGCGTATTAGAGATGAATACCGTTCAACTTGGTATTTTTGGAATTTTGGCTGCTGCAACTGGCACAATTGGTGCGTATTGGGGTGGTGCTTTGGACAGCAAATATGGCTCTAAATTTTGCATCAGCATTATGCTTGGTGGTCTTGTTATCGTCACACTTGTGATATTTGGTTTAAGCAGATCAGAATTCTATGGATTTCCGCTGGACCCGAAATCTATTACACCAGATATAATTTTTTATGTAGCCGGAGGCTTACTCGGTTTTGTAAGTGGACCAATCCAATCTGCGTCGCGTACACTGTTAGTTTTCTTGGCTGATGAAAAACAAATAACTGAAAGCTTTGGTCTCTACGCTCTTGTTGGTAGAGCAACAGCGTTTTTGGCTCCAGCTCTTATTACTTGGTTTACTTTGGCAAGTGGATCGCAGCAAATAGGTTTAGTACCAATTATTATCTTGCTGTTTATAGGGTGGTATTTACTTCGTTTTGTAAATGTTAAAAACACAGTGTAATGAAATACACCATTTTAATCCTTCTAATTTTTTTTGGGACGCAGCCAACACTCAAAGCCGATGTTAAGAGATGGACACTAGAGCAAGTTGGTTTTCTGAATATTGATCGAAATGAGGAAGATTATGGCGGATTTTCTGGCCTTGTAATACAGAATCAGGGTTCTGAGGCTTTAGTTGTGACCGATAAGTCATTTTTTTTTGTTCTAGGTTTGCACCGTAACGAAGATGATATTTTAATTGGTTACTCCGTTAAAAGGAAAGGCAGAATACTGTCTAGCAAAGGGGAACATTTAAGTGGTCGAAATACCGACAGTGAATCGATTGTTGTCGATGAGAACAATAACTATTACATTTCATTTGAGTCAAATCACAGAATAATGATGCACGCAGAAGTTGACGGGAAAGGCGTCTTTGTTCCTAAACACCCAATGTTCAGAAAACTATATGCAAATAAAGGTATAGAAGCCTTAGCAATTGATAATCGCAATCGATTGATAGCCATACCAGAAAAACCTCCCTTCGGAGTTCCCGATATCCCAATATTCAGATTTCAAAATAATAAATGGGAGATTATAAAATATATTAAAATTAAAGAAAACTTTCTAGTAACAGATGCGGAGATTTTACCTCAAGGGCTTTTATTAATCCTAGAACGTAAATTCTCTTGGACCCAAGGTTTCAAAACGAGATTTAGGTTAATTTCTTTAGATAAATTTGATAATACAGAACCTATAACAGTCTTTACTTCAATGGCTAATCAATTTGACAATTTGGAGGGCGTGACCTTATGGAAAGATAAAGAAGGTGAAATGCGCATTTTAACGATATCTGATGATAACTTTCATCCTTTGCAGCAAAGTGAAATAAGAGAATTTTTTTTGAAATATGAATAAATTATTAGAGGAACCATCATGGAAAATAGCGAACTAGAAAACATAATCAAAACTTCCTGGGAGAACAGAGACGAAATAAATGACAAAACAGTTGGGATAACTAAAGAGGCTGTGGAACAAACTCTAAATCTGCTAGGCAACGGTAGTTTAAGAGTAGCAGAAAAAACCGCATCAGGTGAATGGGTAGTAAATCAATGGACAAAAAAAGCGGTTTTATTGAGTTTTAGACTTAGAGAAATGGAATTGCAAAGAGGTGGCCCACAAAATTCAACCTGGTGGGATAAAGTGGATAGCAAATTTAAAGACTGGGGTGAAAATGAATGGCGACAGAAAAATTTCCGAGCCGTCCCTAACACTGTTGTTAGAGCGTCAGCGTTCATTGGCGAAAATGTTGTTTTAATGCCCTCATTCGTGAATCTTGGTGCTTACGTCGATGCTGGAACAATGGTCGACACTTGGGCAACAGTAGGATCATGTGCTCAGATAGGAAAAAATGTGCATCTCTCAGGTGGAGTTGGGATAGGAGGTGTATTAGAACCTATGCAAGCATCTCCTACAATTATCGAAGACAATTGCTTTATTGGTGCAAGGTCAGAAATTGTAGAAGGTTGCATCGTTAGAGAGGGTGCTGTAGTCGGTATGGGTGTTTTTATTGGAAAATCTACTAAAATATTTAATAGAGAAACAGGTGAAACGACATACGGAGAAATACCCCCTTACTCAGTAGTGGTCGCAGGTTCTATTCCATCTAAAGGAGGGGTCAACCTATATTGCGCAGTAATAGTTAAGCAGGTTGATGAAAAAACAAGAAGTAAAACCTCCATAAATGATTTATTACGAGACTAAACATGAACAAGTTAATAGATGATCCCATATTATTGACTAAAAAACTTATTGGTTTTAAGTCAATTACCCCAGACGATGGCGGGTCTCTTGAATTTATTGCTTCATTTGTTGCTCAATTAGGTTTCCAATCAAAAATTTTTTCTACCCACGGTGTAAAGAACCTTTTTGCAAGATATTCACCACACTCAGGCTTCAGGAAAACTCTAGCCTTTAATGGTCATGTAGATGTGGTACCTCCAGGGAAAGAAAGTTTGTGGGACAATGATCCATTCAGTGGTGAGATTAAAGACGCACGAATTTTTGGGAGAGGCTCAGTAGATATGAAATCTTCAGTTGCTGCCTTTCTTGTTGCCCTT
Organism: uncultured Rhodobacterales bacterium; assembly: GCA_964580005.1. Taxonomy (GTDB): domain Bacteria; phylum Pseudomonadota; class Alphaproteobacteria; order Rhodobacterales; family Rhodobacteraceae; genus CACIJG01. The sequence goes on along the minus strand of CAZOIZ010000003.1, from coordinate 59,749 downwards.
AGAGAAATCATTGTAGAAGAACGGCTTAGTTGCTCTTTTGTACTTTTAATTACAAGTGATGAGGAAGGTGATGCTGAATACGGTACAAAAGAACTCTTAAAGTGGGTTATTAAAAATAATGAAGTTATTGACGATTGTATTGTTGGTGAACCTACCTCCTCCAAATTGGTAGGCGATACCATAAAAATTGGAAGACGTGGTTCGTTAAGCGGGTTTATTGTTTGCAAAGGAAAGCAGGGTCATATAGCTTATCCTGAAAAGGCTGTTAACCCGGTGGAAGAGCTAATTCACTTTATTGGCAAATTAAAATCTCTTAAACTGGACAACGGCAATAAGTTTTTTGATCCCTCTAGTTTGAATATTTCAACAATAGATACGAATAATGAAGCATTGAACGTTATACCAGAGAATTGTTATGCTAGTTTCAACGTTCGGTTTAATGATCAGCATTCATGCTCATCACTAACAAAAAAAATAGATGCACTTGCATCCGAACATAATGCTGGATCTAATGCCACTCTGGAAATACAGTATAAATGTTCTGGTGAAAGCTTTTTGACAGAGCCTAGTCAATTTTCAGATCTGTTAATTTCTTCTATAAAAGAAACTGCAGGTATAGATTGTAAGCTTTCTACCGGAGGTGGAACATCGGATGCTCGATTTATTAGAGATTACTGCCCTGTTATAGAGTTTGGTTTAGTAGGCGATACCATGCACCAAATTAATGAAAATACAAAGGTTGACGATATTGTTTTGCTGAAAGAGATTTATAAAAACTTTTTAAAAAACTACAATAAGAGAGTTTAAAGATGATTGGAAAACTGAACCACATTGCTATTGCAACACCCAACTTAGATAAGGCGATAAGAACCTATAAAGATATATTGGGAGTAAAAATTAGTGCTCCACTAGATCAAATAGAACATGGCGTTAAGGTAGTATTTATTGAAATACCAAATACTAAGATAGAATTGCTAGAACCACTGGGAGAAAATAGTCCAATAGAAAACTTTCTTGAAAAGAATAAAAAAGGTGGAATACACCACATTTGCTTTGAAGTTGAGGATATAGATAGCGCTATCTTGCGTTTAAAAAAAGATGGAGCAACTGTATTAGGCGACGGGAAAGCTAAAATAGGTGCACATGGTAAACCAGTAATTTTCCTGCATCCTAAGGATTTTAATGGTACTTTAATCGAATTAGAAGAGGTCTAACAGTGACAATAACATCTGCAATAGTTTTATTATCTGTATACTGGTTTATTATTTTATTCATTGTTTTACCAATAAATGTGACTACTCAAAATGATGAGAGAAATGTCATTGAAGGAACTGCACCTTCATCACCTATAAATCCTAATCTTAAGCGCAAGTTTTCCATAACCACAATAGTCTCTATTATTCTTTGGATACCAACCTGTTTAGTAATCAACCTTTTCTATTAAATGAACTTATAAATCGTGATCAATTATTTTTAATTTTAGCTCATCTAACTGTTGAGTGGTTGGAGTTCTAGGGGATCCTAGCATCGGGTCTTCTGCCCTTTGATTCATAGGGAACATTATGACTTCCCTTATATTATCTTCTTTAGCCAAAAGCATTACTATTCTGTCAATGCCAGCAGCACATCCCCCATGAGGAGGAGCACCGTACCTTAAAGCATTTACTAAACCTGAGAACTGACCCTCGACTTCCTCTTTTGCATAGCCAGCAATTTCAAAAGCCTTAAATAAATTCTCGAGTTTATGATTTCTAATCGCACCGGACAAAATCTCGTAGCCATTACATGATAAATCATACTGCATTCCCAACACACTCAATGGATCAATATCTTCATTCAATAAATCGACCTTGGGCATTGAAAAAGGGTTGTGAGAAAACTCAATTTTTCCCGTCTCAGCATCTCGTTCATACATCGGGAAGTCGGTAATCCAACAAAACTCGTAAGAATTTAGATTAGTAATTCCTAACTCGAGCCCAACGACATTCCTAGACTTGCTCGCAATCTCATTAAAATGATCAGGTACGCCCCCCAAGAAAAAAGCTGCGTCTCCTTTTTCGAGACCAAGAAAATCTCTTAATTTATCTGTCTTTTCCTTACCCAAGTTTTTTGCGATTGGACCTGCCGCTTCTAACTCACCATTATTATCTGACCGCCAAAAAATATATCCCATTCCTGGCAATCCTTGTTCTTGCGCAAACTTGTTCATTCTGTCACAAAATTTCCTGCTGCCACCACCTTTTGCTGGTATTGCTTTAATCTGTGTTCCATCTTTTGTCAAAATATCAGCAAATATTTTAAATCCTGATGAGACAAAAAAGTTCGAAACATCCATCATCTTTATTGGATTTCTTAAATCTGGTTTATCTGTTCCGTACCACTCCATAGACTGGATAAAGCTAATGATCGGAAAATTATTATTAACCGTGTAGGTATCTGAAAAATTGTCGAAGAGTTTGACAAAGACTTTTTCTACCAATTGAAATACATCGTGTTCCTCAACAAAAGACATTTCTATATCCAGTTGATAGAAATCGGTAGGCGATCTATCCGATCTAGGGTCTTCATCTCGAAAACATGGAGCAATTTGAAAATATTTATCGAAGCCAGCTACCATTATAAGCTGCTTATAGATTTGGGGCGCTTGCGGTAGTGCGTAAAACTTTCCCGGATGTAATCTTGAGGGAATTAAAAAATCTCTTGCCCCTTCTGGTGAAGACGATGATATAATTGGTGTTTGAAACTCATTAAAGCCGTTATCCCACATCTCTTTACGTATAAACTCGACTATTTTTGATCTTAATATTATATTTCGGTGTATCCCCTCTCTTCTTAAATCAAGGAAGCGGTACTTTAGTCTTGTGTCTTCCGGGTAAGGAAGATCTCCAAAAACAGGTAACGGTAATTCCTCTGCAGTCCCTAGGATAATTATTTTTGATATAAAAACCTCAATTTCCCCTGTAGGTAATTTTTCATTAATTAAAGAAGCATCTCGTTTTCTTACAATTCCCTCAATTGAAACACACCATTCTGCTCTTACACTTTCCACATCTTCAAAAACTGGACTATCTGGATCAGCTAAAACCTGTGTGAGCCCAAAGTTATCTCTTAGATCAATGAAAAGCACTCCTCCGTGATCACGTACTCTGTGTACCCAGCCAGAGAGTTTTACGGCTTCTCCATCGTCTCCTGCTCTTAATTCGTTACAGTTATGTGATCTATACAAATGCATCTAAACTTCCTATTACCTAGCCAAAAAGTTATTGATTTTATGATTGCCTGTCTTAAAAAGAGTTATACTTATAAATTCTTGTACACTTATAGTTTTACGAATTAAAGAAAAAATTTTTATGCCAAAACGATTTGATATTAAATCTGTTTTAATAATTGGAGCCGGACCCATAGTAATAGGTCAGGCTTGTGAGTTTGATTACAGCGGCGCACAAGCCTGTAAAGCTCTTAAAGAGGAAGGTCTTAAAGTAATTCTAGTTAATTCAAACCCAGCCACAATTATGACTGATCCAGAGCTTGCTGATGTTACATATATAGAGCCAATAAATACTGATACTATTGAGAAAATAATTAAAGTAGAAAAACCAAATGCTATTTTACCGACGATGGGTGGACAAACAGCACTAAATATTGCGATCGAATTGGATAAGTCCGGAACGTTGAAGAAATACAACGTTGCCCTTATTGGAGCTAATAGAGACGCAATAGAAAAAGCGGAAGATCGAAAACTATTTAAACAGTCAATGGAAAGAATTGGGATAAAGAGTCCTAAATCGGAAATTGCTAATTCATTAGATGAAGCTGTGAAAGCGTTGAATATAATTGGCTTGCCCGCAGTTATCCGCCCAGGTTTTACTTTGGGGGGTAAAGGTGGGGGAGTTGCCTATAACGAAAATGACTTTAGAGAAATTTGTAAAAGAGGGTTAGACGCATCTCCAGCCAATCAAATTCTTATTGATCAAAGCCTTCTAGGTTGGAAGGAGTTTGAGATGGAAGTAATTAGAGATAAAAACGATAATGCTATTATTGTTTGCTCAATTGAAAACTTCGATCCTATGGGAGTTCATACAGGCGATAGCATAACCATAGCACCAGCGATGACACTTACCGATAAAGAATTTCAGAAAATGCGTAATAAGTCTATAGAAGTTTTGAAAGAGATCGGTGTTGAAACTGGGGGTTCCAATGTTCAGTGGGCAATAAATCCACAAAATGGCGAAATGTTAATTATTGAAATGAACCCGCGTGTCTCTAGATCATCTGCTCTTGCGTCGAAAGCAACAGGATTTCCAATAGCTAAAATTGCTGCAAAACTAGCTATTGGCTACACACTGGATGAATTGAAAAACGATATAACAAAAACTACACCAGCGAGCTTCGAACCCACAATTGATTATATTGTAACAAAAATACCTCGTTTTGCATTTGAAAAATTTCCTTCGGTCTCAAATGAACTTGGTACGTCAATGAAATCAGTGGGAGAGGTCATGGCTATTGGGGCAACTTTCCAGGAAAGTCTGCAAAAGGCTTTAAACTCCCTTGAAAATGGAACTACTGGGCTTGCCATTATTCATAGCAATATGGATAAGCCTGCGCTATACAAAAAATTATCAGCGCATACCCCTGAAAAAATCTTAGTCATAGGACAGGCTTTCAGAATTGGTTTCACCCTAGAAGAAATCTATGAAATAACACGAGTTGACAAATGGTTTTTAAGTCAAATCGAGGAAATTATTCTGTTTGAAAAAAGCATTTCAAGCTCCGGTGTGGATATCTCTCGAGAGATGTTGAGCGAGGCAAAGTCTAAAGGGTTTAGTGATGAAAGAATAGCTGAGCTATTAGCTACATCACTGGATGATGTTCAAAATAAGCGACAAAAGTATGGTATATTTCCAGTTTATAAGCGAATTGATACATGCGGTGGCGAGTTTCAGTCTGAAGCCGCATATTTATACTCTACCTATGACTTATCAACTTTTACCAGCCAAATATGTGAGGCCCAACCGTCCAATAAAGAAAAAGTAATAATCCTTGGTAGTGGCCCAAACAGAATTGGTCAGGGTATTGAGTTCGATTACTGTTGCTGTCACGCTTGTTTCTCTCTTAGCGAAGAAGGCATTGAAACCATTATGATTAATTGTAATCCGGAAACTGTCTCAACGGATTTCGATACCTCAAACAAACTTTACTTTGAACCTTTAAATCTTGAGTCCGTTATAAACATTATCGAAAAAGAAAAGAAAAGTGGGAATTTGACTGGGGTTATAGTGCAGTATGGCGGGCAGACACCACTGAAATTAGCCGATGATCTTGATGCAAGAGATGTGAGAATTTTAGGGACACCATCTAAATCCATAGAAATATCAGAAGATCGAAAACTCTTCAAAGAGGTTATTGAGAAGTTAAATATGAAACAACCTGAGAATACAACTGTAAGTAAAAAATCAAATGCATTAACGGCTGCTAAGTCTCTCAAGTATCCAATAATAGCTCGACCCTCATTTGTGTTAGGTGGTAGCTCAATGGAAGTAATTCATGACTCAACGCAATTAAAAAAATATTTAGAGGCACCCATAGAAATTAGTAATAAAGCACCACTTTTGTTAGACAGCTATTTGGGTGCTGCTATAGAAGTTGATGTAGACTTAATTAGCGATGGCGAAGATTGTTTTGTCGCGGGCATAATGGAGCATATCGAAGAGGCTGGTGTTCATTCTGGAGACAGTGCTTGCTCCTTACCGCCACACTCTCTTGGAAAGGACATAATTGAAAGGATAAAATTCCAATCTTCTCTTCTTGCTAAAGAATTAGCCGTGGTCGGGTTAATGAATATTCAATTTGCAGTTAAAGACAATGAAATATACATACTAGAAGTAAATCCACGGGCTAGCAGAACAATTCCGTTTATATCTAAAACGACAGGAATACCGTTGGCAAATCTAGGTGCAAAATTGATGATAGGCCAAAAACTGTCCAATTTACCTTTTCACAGAAAGGATTTGAATTATGTAGCTGTCAAAGAAGCTATCTTACCCTTTGATAGGCTCCCCGGTAGCGATACTGTTTTAACTCCTGAAATGCGTTCAACTGGTGAAGTTATGGGTATTGCGGAAAACTTTGAGGGAGCGTTTTTCAAGTCACAGGTTTCGGCAGGCATGCAATTTCCTAAATCTGGCAGTATATTTCTGTCAATAAAAGATAAAGATAAAACTAAAGAGATGGGCGAAGCATGTAAAATTCTTAAGAAGATTGGTTTCAAAATTCTTGCAACGAAGGGGACGAAGTCTTTTTTAGATAGCAAGGGAATTGAAAGCTCCCTTGTGAAGAAAGTCTATGAAGGACGGCCAAATATTGTAGATTTACTGAAAGATAAAAAAATAGCTATTGTCATGAACACTACTGAGGGCAAACAATCGCTTGAAGACAGCAAAGATATTAGATACTTAGCTTTGCACAATAAGACTCCGTATTATACAACCGCTCGGGGAATTATCGCTACAATTAAAAGCCTGAAAGAAAATATTGGGGGTAAGGTATTGGTAAAGGCCATACAAGAATATCACTCACAGCTTATAACTGATTAATAACTTGTTTTTCATTAAAGAATGCTATTAAATTCTTTACAGCCAACATACCCATTTTTTTTCTCGTTTCAAAAGTAGCTGATCCTATATGAGGGTACAAAGTGACATTTGACAAATGTCGAAGTCTATGCGGAACATGTGGTTCATTAACGAAGACATCTAGCCCAGCACCGGAAATTTTTTTCTTTTCTAGCAAATCTATGAGTGCGGTTTGGTCTATAACATCTCCCCTTGATGTATTAATTAAAAATGACGAGGCTCTGATTTTCTTCATTCTGCTCTGAGAAATAAAGTTCTTATTTCCCTCATCGCTTGAGAGATGCAGAGAAATTACATCACTCTCTTCTAGCAGGGCATCTAAGTCAAAACGAACGCTAGCCTCAAAAGGTAGACCCTTAACCGGAGAACGATTGTAGTAAAGAACTTTCATACCGAATGCCTCATGAGCACGTTTTGCAAAAGCTTTACCAATTCTCCCCATTCCGACAATTCCAAGAATTTTTCCTCGAACATCTACTCCTAGATTTTCTGTTAACGAAAAGCCTCTCCATTCACCCTGTCTCAACATTTTTTCCACTAAAAATGCATTTCGTGTAACAGCTAGAAGTAAAAGTGTAGCTACATCGACAGTAGCTTCCGTTAATACATCGGGAGTATTTGTAATGATAACGTTGTTTTTCTTTGCAGATTGTAAGTCTATATGATCAACGCCCACACCAATATTTGCGATGATTTTCACCTTCTTATTTGTTAGAGAAAGAAGCTCATCTGTAATGTTGTCTGTTACAGTACAAACTATACCGTCGGCATTTTCCATCGCTTTTATTAATATATCTTTACTAAATACTTTATCTTCACGATTGAATGATACTCGAAAATGTTCTTTAAGCATTGACTCTACTTCATCAGGTATATCTCTTGTGACAATTATTTTTGGTTTCATTTAATTTGTCTCTCTCAATGAACCCTATTACCAATTTTCGTTTTATCTTCTGGTGCAATTAAAATAATGTCACCATCACTTTTTCCATCCACCCCAAGCACTAAGACTTCTGAGATAAATGGGCCCACCTGTTTCGGCTCCAAATTTGTCACAGCTATTACCAACTTTCCTAAAAGCATTTGAGTTGTATAGAGAGCTGTGATTTGAGCAGACGATGTTTTTATTCCCAGCTCATCACCAAAGTCTATCCATAATTTATACGCTGGTTTTTTAGCTTCACTAAAGATTTCAGCTTTAATGATCTCACCCACTCTCAATTCTGTTTCAAAAAACTCTGGCACTCCTTAAAATACCAAAATTTCGAAGTTAAAGCATTAATTAAAAGTTTAAACTTTACTTAATTCTTTCGATCTTTTTGCTGCAGCTTCTATTGCAGCTGAGAAAATTTTTGACAGACCATTTTCTTTGTTCATCATTACGACCAATGCTTCATGGGTTGTTCCACCAGGACTGGTTACATTTTCCCTTAATTTTTGTGGTCCCAATGCTGAGTTGACTATTAAGCTTCCAGCACCATCGATTGTATGCTTTACTAATTTAAAAGCCTCATCGTGTGAAAGACCCAAATTAACACCAACCTCTGTCATCAACTCTGCGATGAGAAAAATGTAGGCTGGGCCAGAACCTGAAATAGCAGTGACGGCATCAAATTTACTTTCTTCAGAAAATGTCACTGTTTCTCCAAAGGCCTCTAATAATATGGCCAAGTTCTTTGACTGTTTTGGCTCAACCATTTCATTTTCTTTAATCGCTGTGACGCCTTTTAGTATCTCTGCAGGCAAGTTAGGCATTATTCTTACAATCGACTCATCTTTGCCAATTATACTTTCAAGTCTTTTTATTTTGATGCCTGCAAGCATTGAAACGAAAGTAACATTTTTTTTGGAAAGCATTTTTAGCTTTAATTTAATTTCATCGAGAGACTGTGGTTTAACTCCTATAAAGCAATAATCGAATGGGATATCGTCTTTAGTGTTTATATTGAGCCCCTGTTTCTTTTTTTCAAGTAGCCACTCAGAGGGTTTGGGATCGTCTACGTAAATATTTTGGGGAGATACTGATTTTTTTAACCATGCGTCCAAGATCGCAGATGCCATCTTACCGCAACCAATTATTTTGATTTGTTTATTAATTTGCTTTTCCACAGTCACTTAAATTTACCTAGGCATGACCGGCTATTTTTCCAAAAGCCGCCGACATAGCATCTTTTGGCATGACTTCTCCCCAACAGCTCTTTTGAAAGGTTGGATAAAATTTTTCCGTTGTTTCAACGGAAGACTTTATCCAATCTCTAAGCTCTGCATTAGAAATAATTAATTCATCAGAAAATAATATATTTGTGTGGTAATTCATTATTTGTTGACCATTATCATAGGTAAAGGCGCCATCAACATCACTACCATTCACTAAATTGATAGTTTCATAGAGCTTTACTAGCTTTTTCCTTGGTGGCATCATCTCAAATGAGCATATCGTTTTAAAGAGGTTTCGCGACATATCCCACCTCCCGGTGACACTATATATTTTCCAACCTCCATCTATCGTAACGATTATTTCATTATCTTCATCTCTAACGAATTCCCATTTTTCTTCGTGCGCTATTAGTTCTAGAGCATCTATTGGATGTGTTTCATCTAAAAATATAATTGACGTTGCTCGTGCCATAGGGTTACTGCTCCTCTTTTTTTATATCAGTATACCCACAAATTTTAGAAATCTCTACTACAATTAGATTTTTCAGCCTTATATGTACTATATGTTGTAATTATCAGCTTTTTACGTTTTTCTTTCTTTTTGCGGATGGCTTATTTTTATTTCTTAATTCTTCTACACTAAGCTTAAGCGCTTCAAACTCTTCTCTTGTCACAAAGTCTCTGTCAGCCAGCCAGCCATCTAACCAGGTCTTGAAAACATTCTCTGCTTCGTTTTTAGCCGAATGTGCTGCACCAAATGCATCGGCCATAACTTTAGAAAGATTATCAATAAATGGGTTTTTAAATTGCATCGATTCTCCTTTAATTTTTTATATTTTAGCGTTAAACAAAAATATAATTAGAAAATTATTTTTTTGGAGAAAAAAATCTTTCAATATCCAAATATAAATGAAACTGCCTTTTCTATTAATTTATTAGGATTGCATCTGAACGTACAGTGGTATGGCTTATCTTATATAACTGGTATATTTTTAGCATGGTTTTTTATGGCTAAGCTAGTACAAAATAAAGATCTATGGTTTTCCAGCAAGAGCATTATTGAAAGAAGTGAAGTAGACGATCTTATAACTTATATGATATTGGGAATCATTGTAGGGGGTCGGTTGGGATATTGCCTGTTCTACGCACCTGGTTATTACTTTGATAATCCCATTAAAACTATTTTTATATGGGAAGGAGGAATGTCATTTCACGGGGGCTTTTTAGGGGTGTTGATATCAGGGATTCTATTTGGTGTAAGAAAAAAGGTTAGCCTGTTGTCTTTAGGGGATTTGATAGCATTTGCCTCCCCTCCCGGATTATTTTTTGGAAGAATTGCAAATTTCATTAATGGCGAGCTCTGGGGCAAACCAACAACGCCAACATTTGGAATTCAGTTCACAAAAGGTAACGGGCAATTTTGTCCAAGCCCAAATGAAATTCCTTGCTTCAGACACCCGTCGCAATTATATGAAGCATTCTTTGAGGGTATCGTTTTAATGACAATTTTTTATTATCTTGTTTTTGTCTCTAAAGCTCTGAAAAAACCTGGATTGATTTTTGGTTCTTTTTTGCTTGGATACGGTGTTATACGGTTTTTAATTGAATTCCTAAGAGAACCAGATTCTTTTTTTATAACAAATGAAAATCCATATGGATATGTAGTTGAGTTTTTCCCAGGTATAGGGATATCAATGGGACAGCTTCTTACAGTCCCAATGATTGTTTTTGGGCTTTTAATGATTATTCTGGTGAGCAAGCGAAATCTTGATGCACATTGAAACAAAGATAAAAGATTTAATTAATAAAAGTGGCCCAATAAGCCTATCACGATATATGGAGATTTGCTTATGGGATGAAGAAAATGGGTACTATAATTCCAAGGAAGTGTTGGGTGAAAAAGGTGATTTTATCACCTCTCCAGAAATCTCCCAAACGTTTGGTGAGCTGGTAGGGCTATGGGCATTGAGTTTTCACCAACAATTCATAAACAAAAAACGTTTTTGTATAACAGAGCTTGGGCCTGGAAGAGGAACATTGTTAAATGACGCAACCAAAGCTATTTCAAAAGTAAATAATAAACAATTTGACTTAAATATAACAGTTTTAGAAAAATCACAAACACTGATAAATTTGCAGAGAGAAAATCTCAATAATATTAATGTAAGGTGGATATCAGACATCAAAAAAATGAGCTTGGAGCCACAGATAATTATTGCAAATGAATTTTTTGATGCTCTACCTATAAACCAATATGTAAGAGGTGACGAAGGTTGGCATGAAAAAAAAGTAACAACAAAAAATGGTAAGCTCTGTTTTACTCTAGATAATAAAATCTGGGTGCCCAGTGATAGTATTTTTTCGAACTTCAAGGTAGGTGATACAATCGAGTATTCTGAAAAAGCTATCCGAATTTTTTTACATCTATGTAATCATTTAATTGAATATGATGGCGTGTTATTAGTGATTGATTATGGAAATGTTTCAGGTATCGGAGACACCCTTCAGGCTGTAAACAAACACAATTTTAAAGATGTTTTAGAAAAACCGGGGCAAAGTGATTTGAGTTCACACGTTAATTTCATGCTCCTAAAAGAAATAGCTACTAAAAATAATTTATATGTTTCTAAAGTAAAAGAACAACAAAAATTTCTGCTCGAACTTGGTATAATGGAACGCCTAAAAAGCTTAACCAAAAATGCTAGTTCAGCGATAGCACAAAAACTCGTCTCCGAAATAAAGAGATTAATAGATCCTGATAAAATGGGTACTCTTTTTAAAGTTATCGCTGTAACGAAAAACAAAAGACATCTAGAAGGACTGAGCTGAGATGCTAAAATTTTTCAAAAGTAAAAACTTGCAATCCGTAAAGCATGGATTTTTTTGTAGATCTGGTGGAGAATCCACTGGAATATACTCAAGTTTAAACTTGTCAGAAAAAACAGCTGATAGCGCAGTGAATATTTGTGCTAACCGTGCGTTAGTCATGGATGAGCTTGAAATTTCAAGTCAAAAAGTTTTCTTTCCAAACCAACAGCATACTAACAAATCGGTGTTTATAGATAAGAAAACTGACTTTGACAAGATAAGGCATATACCAGCAGATGCTGTCATTACCAATATGGATGGCATTGGGGTTGGAATACTTACTGCTGATTGCTCCCCTATTTTGGCCTATGAAAGTGAAAGCGGATTCATTTTGGCTATACATGCAGGATGGAAAGGAGCTCTTGCAGGGGTCTGTGAAAACGCGTTAAATTCTCTTGAAGATGTTGGCGTCAATATAAAGAAGTTTTCCGTAGCAATTGGCCCAACAATATCCACGAAATGTTATGAGGTGAAAATAGATTTTGTTGAGAAATTTATAAAGGCTGATCCAAATTTCGAAAAATTTTTTAAAAAAAAAAATGATAATTATTTTTTTGATCTTACTTTGTTTATCGAAAGTAGATTTAATCTATTCGGAGTCTATGATATAGTCAATCTCGGTTTGTGTACTTATGATAATCCAGAATTATTTTTTTCAAATAGAAGGGCCTATCATAAATCTGAGAGAGACTTTGGTCGAATGGCTTCAATAATTAGTTTGTAACCCTTGAAAAAGCATTGAGGATAATATGTCTCCAAAAAAATCTAAACTTTTAATTATCGGTTCAGGTCCAGCAGGCTATACGGCTGCCGTATACGCTTCTCGCGCTATGCTATCACCAATCCTCTTTCAGGGGATACAACCAGGCGGGCAGCTTACGATAACTACAGAGGTTGAAAATTGGCCAGGAGAGAAAGAGATACTCGGGCCTGACTTAATGAAAAACATGGAGGATCACGCGCGTAATTTGGGATGCGAGATAATTTCAGAACATGTTTCAAAAATAGACCTTACAGAGCGACCCTTCTTTGTTGAAACTGATAATGGTAAACAATATTTAACAGAGTCAGTAATTTTAGCGACAGGAGCACAAGCAAATTGGCTAGGACTGGATAATGAGGAGAAATTTAAAGGTTTTGGAGTGTCAGCTTGCGCCACGTGTGATGGTTTTTTCTATAAAGATAAAATAGTAGCCGTAATAGGAGGGGGTAATATGGCTGTTGAAGAAGCCATTTTTCTAACAAAGTTCGCTTCTAAAGTTTATTTGATCCATAGACGAGATGAATTAAGAGCCGAAAAAATCTTACAAAAACGTCTCTTTGAGAATAGTAAAATAGAAATAATATGGAATAAGCAAGTTACAGATGTCCTGGGGGAGGACAATCCTTTAGGAGTAACTGGAATTCAAGTAAAAGATACTTTAAGCAAAGAACTATCTGAAATCAGCTGCTCAGGAGTTTTCGTAGCAATAGGGCACTCTCCAGCATCAGATCTTATTAAAGATCAGCTTGACCTTTTTGATGGTGGCTATGTTTCTACAATTTCGGGAACGACCAAAACTTCTATCCCTGGAGTTTTTGCCGCCGGAGATTTGGTAGATAATGTCTATCGGCAAGCGGTAACTTCGGCTGCGATGGGCTGCATGGCCGCTTTAGATGCAGAGAAATATCTAAGCGATATCGATAATGGAAATTGAAAAAAAAATCCAAGTATCTGTTGTTATGGGAAGCCAATCAGATTGGCTGACCATGCAAGCAGCATGCGATATATTGCAAAAGTTTGACATTTCTTTTGAAAAAAAAATTGTATCTGCGCATAGAACTCCAGACAGATTGTACCAGTATGCTAATTCGCTAAGTAAACGAAAAGTAAAAGTTGTAATTGCTGGTGCTGGAGGCGCTGCACATTTACCTGGAATGATTGCCTCAAAAACTGATGTTCCTGTAATTGGAGTACCCATAAGCGCTACCGATCTTAAAGGGCTTGATAGTCTTTATTCAATCGTACAGATGCCAAGAGGATATCCAGTTGCTACTATGGCTATCGGTGCTCCCGGTGCTTTCAACGCTGCCATATTTGCGATACAGGTTTTAGCAGTTTCAGATATGATCATTAGTCAAAAGATTAAGGAATGGAGGTTTGATAAAACAAACCAGGTAAAAGATGCGCCTGAATAGAACTGTTGGAATTCTTGGTGGAGGACAACTTGCAAGGATGCTTGCTATAGCTGCAGCTGATTTAGGTTTTAATACGCATATATATTGCCCTGAAAGAGATAGCCCTGCTGCACAGGTAGCTAACAAGATGGTGTTTGGGAACTATGCTGATGATAAAAATTTGGCCGATTTTGCAAAAAATGTAGACGTTCTAACCTATGAATTTGAAAACATAGAGACAAAGGCACTAGCAGAATTAGAGAAAATAGTAGACATCAGGCCTTCTATAAAAAGTCTAAAGATCTCTCAAGATCGCCTTACTGAAAAAAGCTATCTGAATTCAATAGATATTAAAACCACTCAATTTTATAGAATTGATAAAGTTTCTGAAATAAAGAAAATATTAATTGAAGTAAATAAACCCCTACTTCTGAAAACACGTAGGCTAGGTTACGATGGGAAGGGACAAGTTTTAATTAAAACTTCGAATGATATTAAAAAGTATTTTCAAGGGAATAAACCGTCCCCATTAATTGCCGAGGAAGTAATTAATTTTGATAGGGAATTATCTGTAATCATAGTCCGTGATAAAAAGGGTAATACCAAGACTTTTGAACCAGGAGAAAACGTCCACGAAAATGGAATTCTTAAAACCACGACTTTACCTTCTTTGATAGATGACAAGCTAAAAAATAATGCCATACAGATTGCTAAAAAAATAGTGAACAATCTCGATTATATTGGAGTGATGGGAGTGGAATTTTTTTTAAAAGAACATGAACTTTTTGTTAATGAAATAGCTCCTAGAGTGCACAACTCTGGGCATTGGACCATGGATGGTAGCTACTCCAACCAATTCCAACAGCACATTAGAGCAATTATGGATTTGCCCCTACTATCTACTGAGAGACATTCCGACATAGTTATGTATAACTTGATTGGTCAATTAACTAGTGATCTCGTGACCAATGAATTAGCGAAAGTTTACATCTATGGAAAGAAAGATTCACGACCTGGGAGAAAAATGGGGCACGTTAACTTAATAAAAAAAAAGGGGAGATAAACTCCCCTTTCAAGAAATTTTATACCCTTTAGGCTTACATCATGCCGCCCATGCCGCCCATGCCGCCCATGCCGCCCATGTCAGGCATTGCTGGAGCTGCAGACTTAGGCTCTGGCTTATCGGCAACCATCGCTTCAGTCGTTATTAGTAGTCCTGCGACTGATGAAGCATCTTCAAGAGCAGTGCGCACGACCTTTGCAGGATCTATTACACCGAATTTAAACATGTCACCATATTCTTCAGTTTGCGCGTTGAAACCATGTGACATGTCAGAAGACTCACGAATTTTCCCAGCAACTACAGAGCCATCGACGCCAGCATTTTCTGCTATTTGACGCAGTGGTGCTTCTAAGGCTCTAGCAACTATTTTTACTCCAGCTTCTTGATCAGGATTCTCGGTCTTTACCTTATCAAGTTTCTTAGCTGCCTGCACCAGAGCAGTGCCTCCTCCTACGATCACACCTTCTTGTACAGCCGCTCTGGTTGCGTTAAGCGCATCGTCTACCCGATCTTTTCTCTCTTTTACTTCAACCTCGGTAGCACCTCCTACTCTTATGACTGCGACACCACCTGCGAGCTTTGCTAGACGCTCTTGAAGCTTTTCTTTATCATAATCGGATGTAGTTTCCTCTATTTGGGCTTTAATCTGAGCTACTCTTGCTTCGATCTCAGATTTATCGCCAGCGCCATCGACGATAGTTGTATCATCTTTGTTTATAGATATTTTTTTCGCTGTGCCCAGCATATCCATTGTTACGTTTTCTAGCTTCATTCCCAGATCTTCCGATATCAACTGACCGCCCGTTAATATGGCAATATCCTGAAGCATGGCTTTTCGTCTATCACCAAAACCGGGAGCCTTCACAGCGGCAATCTTCAAACCACCTCTGAGCTTGTTTACAACAAGCGTCGCTAAAGCTTCACCCTCAACGTCTTCCGCAATAATCAGCAATGGTTTCCCAGACTGGATAACGGTTTCAAGCAATGGGACCATTGGTTGAAGGGAGGATAGCTTTTTCTCGTGCAACAAAACCAAGCAATCTTCTAACTCTGTGATCATTTTATCTGCATTGGTTATGAAGTAAGGAGAGAGGTAACCTCTATCAAACTGCATTCCTTCAACTACATCTGTTTCAGTTTCAAGGCCCTTATTTTCTTCTACTGTAATAACACCCTCATTTCCTACTTTTTGCATCGCGTCCGAAATCTGCTCGCCTATCTCTGCCTCACCGTTGGCTGAGATAGTACCAACCTGAGCAACTTCAGCAGAGTCTTTCACAGGTCTTGACATGCCTTTAATTTCTTCAACCACCTTAGTAACGGCTGCATCGATACCCCTCTTGAGGTCCATGGGGTTCATACCTGCCGCGACTGATTTCAGACCTTCCCTAACAATTGCTTGGGATAATATTGTTGCTGTTGTCGTTCCGTCGCCAGCGGTATCGTTGGTTTTTGAAGCCACTTCTTTAACCATTTGAGCTCCCATGTTTTCAAATTTATCTTCAAGCTCAATTTCCTTTGCAACTGTAACACCGTCCTTCGTAATTCTTGGCGCACCAAAAGATTTGTCTATAACAACATTTCTTCCTTTTGGTCCGAGCGTTACCTTAACTGCATTAGCCAGTATATCTACGCCTTTTAGCATTCTTGTACGTGCATCTACTTCAAATTTTACTTCTTTTGCTGCCATTTTTTGGCTCCTCAGTTTGTATTGTTAAAAAATTTTTTAGGAAATTATCCCCAATATATCACTTTCTTTCATGATGAGTAATTCCTCACCATCGATTTTTACTTCAGTTCCCGACCATTTGCCGAATAAGATCTTATCGCCCGATTTCAATTCCATCGGAATTAATTTACCGGCATCATCTCTAGCACCAGCTCCAACTGAAACAACCTCGCCTTCTGCAGGTTTCTCTTGTGCAGAGTCAGGAATTATCAGTCCACCAGATGTTTTATCTTCACTATCAACTCTACGAACCACAACACGGTCGTGCAAAGGTTTAAAAGCCATTCAGTATCTCCTCATATAAAAATGTCAATCAAAGGTTATAGTCTCCTGGAAAAGAGACCTCCCCGCCTAGCGATCTTATTTATGCAAGATTTCCTGCTTGTCAATATCTGTCAGCAATTTTTTTCCATTTTTTTTTAAATTTTACACAATTGAGGTTATTGCATTTTTTGTTTTTATATCTTATCACCTCACAAGATGAAAATTGGAAGTTAACTTAGATAGCTATTCCTTTGACAAATGTAATACGAAACTTTTCTGATATATCAGACAACTACACTACAGTAATTTGTGACCTGTGGGGATGTTTGCATAATGGTGTAAAAAGTTTTCCGAAAGCTCTTACAGCTCTGAAGGACTTCAAAGATGCAAACGGAAAAGTTGTATTGGTAACAAATGCCCCTAGACCGATTAAAAACATTGAGTATCAAATAGCAAATCTTGGTATTAAAGACACGCACTATGACATGCTTTTAACATCTGGGGAGCTTACCTCGGATTATATTAACAAAATTTGTGAAAATAATTTAAACATTTTCCACATCGGAGGAAAACGGCATCACAGTATTTATAAAGATATGATCCATGAAAAGAAAATCACGATGGAACTTGAAAATATTGAAGACGCAGATTTAATCGTTTGCACTGAACCATTTAATCCATTAAGAGATCAACTCTCTGATTATGAGAGTATACTCAAGGCAGGGATCGATAAAGAATTGACTCTTTTATGCGCTAACCCAGATTTGGTAGTCGATGTGGGTGAAATAAGAGAAATGTGCGCCGGCTCTATCGCATCAAGGTATGAGCAAATGGGAGGAAAGGTTATTTATTTTGGTAAGCCGCATAATAAGATCTATCAAAAGGTATATTCTTTTTTGAACAAAGTTGGTAAAGCGAAATCAGAATCAATTCTATGCATAGGAGATGGACTGAACACAGATATCAAAGGGGCTAACAAAGAGAAACTTGACTCACTTTTAGTGGTTGGAGGCTTGTTGAAAAATAAACATTTAATTCTAAAAGGAAATTATACCATCATCGATGAAAAAAAATTAAATCAAACCATAGAAAAAAATGAAGTGCACGTAGACTATGCCATCAAATTTTTCCGATAAAAGCGCACCCCTAATTTTTAATTATTCAAGTTTAGCATACTTCTGCGTTCAAATATTATGAAAAAAGTTATTCAAAAAGGAACAATATGTGTAGAAGACTTGGAAATAGGAATGAGCAGAATGCTTGAACGTCAAATTACACAGAATGATATTGTACTATTTTCAAAAGTTTCCGGTGATAAAAATCCGGTGCACTTTGACGATGGGTATGCTCAGCAAACAATATTTGGCAAACGAATTGTGCACGGTATGCTGACTGCAAGCTTAATTTCGGCAGTAATTGCAGAACAGTTACCTGGGCATGGGACAGTCTATTTAAGCCAGACGCTAAAATTCATCAGACCAGTACTTCCCGGTCAACTGGTCATAACCTCAGTAATAGTAACTCATATAGAATACTCAAACCGGCGTGTTACACTAGATTGTAACTGTAAAGTAGATGAAAAAGTTGTATTAGCAGGAGAAGCCATTGTATTGGCTCCAAGTAGAAAGTTGACTAGGAAACAAAATGTTAATCTTTAAAGGTGTAGAAAATATTCCAAAAGACGACAGCGGTTACTCTGTCGCTATAGGTAACTTCGACGGAATGCATTTAGGCCACCAGTCAGTTATTGAGATTGCGAGGGAAAAGAGTAATAAGTCCTCTGTAGGTGTGGTAACTTTTGAACCTCATCCAAGACAATATTTTCAAAAAAATCAGCCTATATTTAGGCTAATGAAATCAAAAACACGCCAAAGATTTTTGAAATCTTTCGGTATTGATGCTCTTTTCGAACTGCCCTTCAATTCTTCATTAGCAAACTTGTCCCCAAAAGATTTCATAGAGACTGTACTGCTAGAAAAACTAAATGTAAGAAATATCGTGGTAGGACCAGATTTCCGGTTTGGAAAGAACCGAGAGGGTTCTGTGAGTTTATTGAAGCAATATCAAGAAAAGAATATTCTTGATTTGCATATCGCTGATCCTTTTATGATTGAAGGTAAAGTTGTATCTTCAAGCGTATTAAGGGAAAAGCTAACTCAAGGTTCCGTTATTGAAGTAAATAAAATGCTGTCTCGTTATTATGAAATTGAAGGAGTGGTAGAGAAGGGGTTTCAGAGAGGCAGAAATCTTGGGTTTCCAACAATAAATATTGCGTTAAGAGATACGATTGTCCCCAAACATGGTGTCTATGCAGTATTAGTTAAAATTTTATCGTATAATAATGAAATAACTTTAAAAGGAGCAGCGTCAATAGGGTCTAGACCAACATATGGAGACTATGAGCCTAATGTTGAGGTTTTTATATTTGATTTCAATGAAAATTTATATGGCGAAAATGTTTGTATTTCCCTAGTTAAATTTGTAAGGCCAGAGGCAAAGTTTAACTCCGAAAAAGAATTGATTACACAAATGAAAGCAGATTGTGAAACTATAGAGAACCTTCTAGTAAATGTCTAATTTGAGAAAATTCTTCTGGAAAAAATATACTCTTGATAAGCTAAGTCATGATGAATGGGAGGCTTTATGTGATGGTTGTGCTAAGTGCTGTTTATTAAAAATAGTTGATAAGAATAAAGTTTTTATCACTAATATATCATGTTCTAAGCTTGAACTTGGTAGCTGTAGGTGTAGCGATTACTTGAATAGAGAAAAAAATGTGAAAGCATGTCTAAAAATTACAAAGGACAATTTACATGAAAACTCTAAATTCCTCCCTTCAAGTTGTAGTTATAAATTGATAGCTGAAGGTAAACCTCTGCCTCAATGGCACCATCTATTAAGTAAGGACAATGAGAGTGTCCATAAAGAAAATCAATCAATTCAAAAATACTGTGTTTCGGAAACTTCTGTTGACCAAGAATATTATGAAGATCATATCGTTGCAGAAATTACTGGTAAATAAAAACAAAAAAACGAAAAAAGTTATCCTTTTTCTTTCATAAAAAGAAAAAACGTATAGGATTGTTTCAATAAAAAGAGTCACAAATAATGATCTCGAACGGCAAATTAAAAATCATATCTGGAAATTCAAATCTCTCACTAGCAAAAAGTATTTGTAAGAGAATTGGCTTGTTATTTGGCGCAAAAGTAAGGCCAGTAAAAGCTCGTGTAGAGCGATTTAGCGACCAGGAGGTTTTTGTAGAGGTTTTCGAGAATGTTCGTGGTGAGGATATGTTCATAGTTCAGTCAACTTCTAATCCTGCAAATGATAATCTTATGGAACTACTTATAATTGCTGATGCGCTTAAGAGATCCAGCGCAAGTCGAGTTACTGCAATAATCCCATATTTTGGGTACGCGAGACAGGATAGGAGAACAAAAGCCAGAACCCCTATTAGCGCAAAATTAGTAGCCAATTTGCTTGCACAAGCAGGTATAAATAGGGTGCTAACATTAGACCTACACGCTGCCCAAATTCAAGGCTTCTTCGATATTCCAGTGGATAATCTCTATGCATCGCCTATCTTCGCTATCGATATAAGACATAACTTTGCAAGAAATAAAAATATAACAATAGTTTCACCTGACGTTGGAGGAGTATCGCGTGCAAGAGAGCTCGCCGAAAAAATTGATGTGGATTTAGCGGTAGTGGATAAGAGAAGAAGTGCTCCTGGAGAAATTAATTCAATGACCATTATTGGGGATGTTTCAAACAAAACATGCATTCTAGTTGACGATATTTGTGATACAGCTGGAACTTTGATCAAATCTGCTGAACTTCTAGTTGAAAAGGGCGCTAAAGAAGTTCATGCGTATATTACTCACGGGGTTCTTTCTGGAGAAGCAATAGAAAGGATCTCTAACTCCAACCTTAGCTCAATGGTCATAACTGATACCATTGAACCGACTGAAGTTGTAACGAAGTGTACTAAAATTCGTATAATTACTGCCGCACCTCTTTTGGCTCACGCTATGCTAAATATATCTAACGAAAGTTCTGTATCGTCATTATTCAGTGAAGAATCTTTGAAACCAATCTATGAAGGTCTTTACTCAAACTGAGACAAAACATCTAAGATAGAAATCGTCTTATTAGGATTAGAGAAGCGAAAAATAAACATCCAGCAAACAAAAATGGGGCGCCTGGGTTATAAACGAGTGAGTCCTTAGCCGCTCCAATGCTAAAAATGTAGCTCATGGAAATTGGACCGATAACAGACGTAAAGCCAAATATACTATTTAATACCCCTTGCAGCAGCCCTTGATCTTTTTCAGATATTTCATTTGACATAAATGCTTTTAAAGTTGGGTTAACCATTTCAGATAAAGCAGCGACGGGTATTATCGCAAAAACTAGGAGTTCTACCCTCACAATACCAAATGAAACTAGTGCGATAATTCCGCAAGTTAAGGAAAAGAGTGTTAGACGTTTTGTCGAAAGTTTATCAAAAAACTTCAATCGTATTACAAATGCTTGAACAATGAATAGTAAGAAGCCATAGCATGCTAAAGTAAAACCAATCATTCCTGAAGACCATCCAAATACTTCTCTCCCCCAAAAACTCCATATCGCAGGGTAAACTGTATTTGCAAAAGCTATAAGAAAGAGACAAAAAAATAATCCTTTAAATAAAGGTATCTTAAATATATAAGACATATTAAAAAACGGATTAAGTTTCTTAATTACGAATTTATTTTTAGTCCTTAACTTAAGCGTTTCTGGAAGTAGGAAAAAGCATAGAAAAAAGTTTAAAAAACATAGCAGCGCTGATAGGAAAAATGGAGCCCTGACACTGATCTCACCCATCAATCCTCCTATAATTGGTCCCAATATGAAACCTAATCCGAAAGCAGCTCCAATGATCGCAAAGTTCTTTTTTTTATCTTTGGTAGCTGATAAATCTGCCAAATAGGCAGTACCCGTAGCTATAGTTCCTCCTGCAAGGCCTCCAAGTATTCTGCCAACAAACAGAATAAAAATATTTTCAGCAAATCCCATCACCAAATAATCGAGTCCTAATAACAATGATGCTATAAGTAATATAGGGCGTCTGCCAAAAATATCTGACAATGTCCCAATTGTTGGTGAAAAAACAAACTGCGTAAAAGCGTAGGATGACGACAGAAGCCCTCCCCAAAAAGCGGCACTAGCATTTTGATCTACACCGACCTCTTTCAAAAGATCTGGTATTATTGGGAATATAATTCCAATGCCAATAATATCGAGTAGTACAACACTAAAAATGAGAGCAATTCGTATATCTTTAAACAAGTATAGTTCTCATTTTCTTTATACAGTGTCTGAGCGATTAGGCTTGTTTTAATGCCTCTTCGAGATCATTTTTCCTTAATCCCAAATCATCTTTATTTGTAATATCTCCAGCAGATAGTTTGTCATCAATGTCAGTGATCAAAGAAGTTATATCTTCCTTAACAACTTTATCTCCCGCAATAGCGTAATCTACTAGCACTGAGACCACGTTATTAATAACTTCTATAATGCCGCCGGAAACAAAATACCTTTTTTTTTGGCCTGTTCCCTCAGAAAATTCCAAAAAACCAGGACGAATACTACTAATGCAAGGGGCGTGATTTGAAAGCACTAAGAAGTCACCAATCATTCCTGGCACTAAAACGTTTTCGACTTCGCCATCAAAAACTTTACTTTCTGCCGATATTATAGTGAGCTCGAATTTATTTGTCATTGTCATTACCTCGAAGGTTTCATGCTACATCAGCAGCCGTCTTCTCCGCTTTCTCTATAACTTCATCGATACCCCCAACCATATAAAATGCTGATTCAGGGAGATGATCAAATTCTCCTGCAACAACTCTCTTAAAGCTATCAATAGTTACGTCGAGTGGGACTTGTTTACCATCAGAACCGGTAAACACCTTCGCAACATCAAATGGCTGAGACAAAAATCTTTGTATTTTTCTTGCTCTAGCCACCGTTAATTTATCATCTTCAGATAATTCATCCATACCCAATATTGCGATAATATCTTGTAAGGACTTGTATCTTTGAAGAATTCCTTGTACATCCCTCGCAACATTATAGTGATCTTCACCTACTATCTGGGGATCTAGTATCCTGCTGGTGGAGTCAAGTGGATCCACAGCTGGGTATATACCAATTTCGGAAATTGCTCTGCTCAGAACCGTCGTAGCATCTAAATGAGAAAAGGATGTTGCTGGGGCAGGGTCCGTTAGATCATCCGCTGGAACATAAATAGCCTGAACTGACGTGATAGACCCTGATTTAGTAGAGGTTATTCTTTCTTGTAGTGCTCCCATATCAGTTGCTAATGTAGGCTGATAACCCACAGCTGAGGGTATTCTCCCAAGAAGAGCAGATACCTCTGAGCCTGCTTGAGTAAAACGAAAGATGTTATCCACGAAAAATAATACATCTGTCCCTGATTGATCCCGGAATTGCTCCGCTAGCGTAAGACCGGTTAATCCGACTCTTGCTCTAGCGCCTGGAGGTTCATTCATCTGTCCGTAAACAAGAGCAACTTTGGACTCTTCTAGCTTTTCTGGATTTATAACCCCAGACTCAATCATTTCGTGATATAAATCATTACCCTCTCTAGTCCTCTCACCAACTCCGGCAAAAACCGAAAAGCCAGAGTGTACTTTTGCTATGTTATTGATTAATTCCATGATCAAAACGGTTTTCCCAACACCAGCTCCCCCGAAAAGACCTATTTTACCACCTTTAGAGTACGGGCAAAGAAGATCGATAACTTTTATACCTGTAACCAAAATTTCTGTTTCAGTAGCTTGAGCGGAGAATTCTGGCGCATCCTGGTGTATTGGCCTTGTTTCCTTCTGACTGACCTTTCCTTTCTCGTCGACAGGGTCTCCAACAACATTTAAAATTCTACCAAGAGTTGCATTACCCACAGGTACACTTATAGGGCTACCTGTATCCGTAACTTTTGTGCCTCTGACAAGACCTTCGGTGCTATCCATAGCGATAGTCCTAACTGAATTTTCACCTAGGTGCTGAGCAACCTCTAAAATCAATCTAGATCCATTATTATCTGTCTCGAGCGCATTTAAAATTGCAGGCAGATGGCTTTCGAACTTTACGTCTACCACAGCTCCAATAACCTGAGTTATAACTCCTAATTCCTTTGACATCTTCAACTCCTGTTTTTTATTTAAAGTGCTTCCGCACCAGAAATGATTTCAATTAATTCGTTTGTAATAGCTGCCTGTCTTGATCGATTAAAATCTATAGTTAACTTATCGATCATCTCACCCGCATTTCGGGTCGCATTATCCATGGCTGCCATCCTTGATCCCTGTTCAGACGCTGCATTTTCTTGAAGAACTGAGAAAATTGATGTTGCAATACTTTTGGGTATTATTTCTTTCAATATTTCATCTTCGTCAGGCTCAAAATTGAAGCTAACATTAGTGGGGTCAGCTTCTTTTTCATTAAAAGCGACGGGTAACAATTTATAGGAGCTAGGTATCTGAGAAATAACTGAGGCAAACTTATTATAAAAGATCTCTGCAACTTCGAATTCACCCTCTTCAAACCTTGAAATAATATCTGTTGATATTTTTCTTGCCGTATCTATTGTAATATTTTTTTCGTTACTCAGATCTACGTGGCCAATAAATAGGCTCTCAAATTCTCTGTTGAGCTGTTCTCTGCCCTTCTTTCCTATTGTTAGTATCTTTATCTCTTTATTTTGGCTCGCTAGCTCTCCTATTCGTGATTTAGCAAGCTTCACTATCGAAGAATTAAACCCTCCACATAAACCTCTTTCGGCGGTCGCTACTATTAGTAAGTACTTATCACTGTCGTGGCTGTCTCCCAAAAACTTGTTGTCCTCAGCTATGTTTTTAACGCTCGATGCTAGATTAGAAACTATAGACCGCATTTTTTCGGCATATGGCCTTCCCCTTTCGGCCGCCTCCTGAGCTTTTCTAAGTTTTGCTGCGGCAACCATTTGCATGGCTTTGGTAATTTTTCTAGTGGACTTTACACTATCAATTCGTATCTTAAGGTCTTTTAAGCTAGGCATTTCGGTTTTTTACTTAATCTGTGTATTCGAAAATTTATCTAAAAGTGATTTGATTCTACTTTCAATTTCACCTTCTATTTTCTGGTCACTAGTCGTCAGCTCATCTACCACAGGTTTTCCTTCAGATCTTAAATAATTCACCAAATTTTTTTCGAAACTTGTGACTTCACTAACGGGCGTTTTATCTAAATAACCTTTTGTCCCTGCGTATATTACGATTACTTGTTCTGCGTTTGTTAAGGGAGAGTACTGTGGCTGTTTCAATAATTCTGTTAGCCTGGCTCCTCTGTTTAAGAGAGCTTGGGTACTTGCATCTAAATCTGAACCAAATTGAGCGAAAGCAGCCATCTCCCTATACTGTGCTAACTCAAGTTTAATTGATCCAGCTACAGATTTCATCGACTTAGTTTGAGCAGATGATCCAACTCTAGAGACAGAGAGCCCCGTGTTAACTGCTGGGCGGATACCTTGATAAAATAATTCCGTTTCCAAAAATATCTGACCATCTGTAATGGAGATCACATTGGTGGGAATAAATGCTGATACATCTCCTCCTTGTGTCTCAATTATCGGCAGAGCTGTTAACGATCCGGATCCATTATCTTCATTCAACTTCGCAGATCTTTCGAGTAAGCGGGAGTGTAAATAAAATACATCTCCAGGATAAGCCTCTCTACCAGGTGGTCTCCTTAAAAGAAGGGACATTTGCCTATATGCTACAGCTTGTTTAGAAAGATCGTCATAGATAATAAGCGCATGCTTACCATTATCACGAAAGTATTCTGCCATGGCTGTTGCTGAGTATGGTGCCAAAAACTGCATTGGAGCCGGATCAGAGGCTGTCGCTGCGACCACAATAGAATAGTCAATAGCGCCTGTCTCTTCTAATTTTTTTACGAGTTGTGCGACTGTTGATCTTTTTTGTCCTATAGCCACATAAACGCAATACAGTTTTTTACTCTCATCAGCTCCAGCCGCGTCGTTGTAGCTTTTCTGGTTCAATATGGCGTCTATAGCAACAGCAGTTTTACCAGTCTGCCTGTCTCCAATTATCAACTCTCTCTGCCCCCTACCTATAGGTATCAAAGAATCAACAGATTTAAGACCTGTTGCCATCGGTTCATGTACAGATTTTCGGGGAATAATACCAGGGGCTTTAACGTCGGCCACTGATCTTATTTTGGATTTTATAGGACCTTTCCCATCGACAGGATTACCTAGTCCGTCGACAACTCTGCCGAGCAATTCCATCCCTACTGGTACATCTACAATCGCACTGGTTCTCTTAACGAGATCCCCTTCTTTAATATCTCTATCCGAGCCGAATATTACTACGCCTACATTATCAATCTCTAAATTTAGTGCCATTCCCATTGTTCCGCCAGGAAACTCAACCATTTCACCAGCTTGAACTTTGTCCAACCCATATACACGTGCTATCCCATCCCCAACAGATAAAACTTTTCCAACCTCCGCTACCTCTGTATCGTCACCAAAATTTTTTATCTGCTCTTTTAAGATCTTTGAGATCTCAGATGCTTGAATATTCATAGTAATCAACCTCTTTTCAAAATGTTTTTCATACTGTCAAGTTTTGAGTTTATACTCGAGTTGAACAAAAATGATCCAACTTTAAGCTCGAGTCCAGCAATTATATTTGGATCGTTTTCTGCCTCAAGCCTCACTACACGCTTTGTGATCTTTTCTATAGATCTCTTTATTTCCTCAATTTTTATATCACTCACTTTCTTCGCAGTTGTCATACGAACTATAAGCTCATTTTTGCTAACAGAGCATAGCTTTAAGAAATCCTCGCTGAAATTCACCAAGTCGTAGCCCCGCCCTTTTCTTATCATTAAACAAATCGTGTTGTGTAAATACTGAGGCTGCTTTAGTTTTTTACTAACATATTTAAACACATTTTCCTGATCGCTCGAGGTAAAGGTTGGGTTTCTCAAAAAAGCATTTAGCCCGTTATCTGATTTCAACATCTCAAGAAGATTTACCACATGTTCTTCCATCTCAGTAATAGTTTTACTTGTCTGGCACAACGAGAATAAGGCTTGCGCATATCTTGCTGATGGCTTTGCGTTTATCTCAGTAATTTCTTGCAAATGGGTCACCTTTTGTTGATTGTGATAGGCTGGATATCATAAAAACAGATAGCATTCATTAAATAACAGAGCATATCAAATAAGACAAGTTGTTGGTTGCTCTTTTTTTATTTTTTTTACAATTTTGTTAACCTCGGGATCTAGAGATAGTAGAGACATTGACCTTAATTGGGTTGAAATATCGCCCTGCCTTGGAAGACTTTACATTCTTCACCGCGTAAACATCTTTTCTTGCCTCAACAACGAGAAGGCCTCCCAAAAAGAAACTATTCAACTTTTTACCGACCTTTTCCCACAACAATAAAGATTTAAGCCAATATCCCTTTTTTGCAGGAAATCCATATAAGCTAGGGGTTATACTTTCGATTTGAAATTGATTTTTTCGAAGCAATGCTGTCAGTTGTGATATTGAATAAGGCTTCCCGTACCCAAAGGGGGTGCTGTCAGACCTTGCCCAAAAACCTGTTCTATTTGGCACGAGTATAACGAGTTTTCCGCTGTCTTTTAATACCCGAAGTACCTCTTGTAGCAAAAGATCTTGATTATCACTCACTTCTAAACCATGTGATATCAAGATTAAATCTGCTGCGGATGTATTGACTGGCCAAGAGACTTCATCAACCAAAGCAGTAATGCTTTTGGACTTATTGGGCCATGAAACAACACCTTGTTCGCTTGGCATCAACAAAAGAAAATTTTTGTTATCAATATTTTTTATTTTGTTCTCGAGAAACGGGCATGCAAAGCCAAAACCAATTGTCAAAGAACCTATTTCAGTATTAATTTTCTTATCTAGAATCCTGTTTATCAATTCCTTTGTAGTTTGTCCTAGTTCAGTGCCGTCGTAAAACTCTTTCAATTCAATAACATCCAATCTCATGTTAATATTCCAATATTGCTAAACCTGTTAAATTGTTGCTAGTATAAATGGCGCTGTAGATAAAAAAGGATCCGTTTAATATGTCTTTTATTGAAATAATTCCCTGTCTCTCAGATAATTACGCCTATATTATAAGAGATGAGCATACAAACAAGAATATTTTGGTTGATGCGCCTGAGCATGAGCCCATAGAAAGGTATCTGGATGAAAAATCCCTTAGCCTCGATTTTATACTTATAACCCATCATCATAGCGACCACATAGATGGGGTAAATTACTTGAAAAATAAATACTCACCAAAAATAATTGGTGCCAGTAGAGATAAACACAGGCTTCCTCCATTAGACATTGAGGTAGAAGAAGGAAAACAATTAAGCATTGGATCAAAAACATTTAACATTTATAACGTTGATGGCCATACGGTAGGACACATTGCTTACGCCTTGTTAGAAGATAAAGCACTATTTACTGGAGACTCATTGATGGTCATGGGTTGTGGGCGATTATTTGAAGGCACCCCGGATGATATGTGGAAAAGTCTTAAAAAACTTAAACAACTGCCTAAAGACATTATGATTTATTCAGGACACGAGTATACAAGATCAAACATAGAATTTGCTTTAACCGTGGATCCACAAAATGATAAATTAAAAGCTAGGAAAATAAAAGAATTAGAGAAACTTAAAAACGGCTCACCTACTGTTCCCTCTACATTGGCAGAGGAATTAGACACCAATCCTTTTTTAAGGGAAAGCGAGCGATCAATCGTAGATCATCTGGACACAAAAAACCAAGATCCAGTTTCTAGATTTGCAAAAATAAGAACTCTTAAGGATAACTTTTAATAATTTTTTAGGATTCTGGTTTCAATAGGTATATATATAGTTTATGTCTTAAATAGAAAGGATAACAATGCCCTCGTTTTCAAGCTCTCTCGAAAAAAGCATTCATAGTGCTTTAAAGCTAGCTAATGAAAGGAATCATGAGCTTGCCACATTAGAGCATCTATTACTTGCACTGCTTGATGAAAAAGACGCATCTAATGTTTTAAATGCATGTAATGTTAATATCGAATTGCTAAGGAGTAATATCGAGAAGTTCCTTAATAACGAGCTAGGAAGTTTAGTTACTGAGGTTGAAGGAAGTGAAGCCGTTCCAACCACAGGGTTTCAAAGAGTAATTCAGCGAGCTGCAATTCATGTGCAAAGTTCAGGAAGAAACGAAGTAACGGGAGCTAATGTCCTAGTCGCAATTTTTGCAGAAAGAGAAAGTCATGCGGCATTTTTTCTACAAGAACAAGAAATGACAAGATATGACGCTGTGAATTTTATAGCACATGGGGTTTCAAAAAACCCTGACTACGAAGAAATAAAAGAGCTTGGCGACAAAGCTCAAAAGGATACGTCAGAAAATTCCAACGATAATGCCGAAAAGGAAACCGCTCTTTCAAAATACTGTGTAAACTTGAACGAAAAGTCTAAAAAGGGTGATATTGACCCACTAATCGGAAGAAATTTAGAGGTTGAAAGATGTATACAGATTCTTTGTAGAAGAAGAAAGAATAACCCAATTCTCGTGGGCGACCCTGGTGTCGGTAAAACAGCTATTGCGGAGGGGCTAGCACGGAAGGTTATTTCTGATCAAACCCCAGAGATCCTAAAAGAATCAACCATTTACTCTCTAGATATGGGGGCTCTTCTTGCTGGCACACGTTACAGAGGTGATTTTGAGGAGCGTTTAAAGTTAGTCATGAAAGAATTAGAGAAGGACCCAAAAGCAATTTTATTTATTGATGAAATACATACTGTTATCGGAGCGGGTGCTACCTCGGGAGGCGCCATGGATGCTTCAAATCTGTTAAAACCCTCCCTTCAAAGCGGCACTTTACGGTGTATGGGATCAACAACTTATAAGGAGTTCAGAAACCATTTTGAGAAAGATAGAGCTTTAGCAAGGCGCTTTCAAAAAATTGATGTGGTTGAGCCATCTACAGAAGATAGTATCAAGATATTGAATGGGCTGAAACAATACTTTGAAGAGCACCATAAGATAAAATATTCTAGTGAATGTTTGAAAGTCTCAGTAGAGCTTGCAAACAAATATATTCACGATAGAAAACTTCCTGATAAGGCTATCGATGTTATTGATGAAGCAGGCGCCGCTCAAAGCTTATTACCGCCCAGCAAAAGGAAAAAGGTGATAGGGGTAAGAGAAATTGAAGAAATAATTGCTAAAATTGCGCGAATACCGTCCAAACGCATTTCAAAAAACGACTCAGAGGTATTAAAAGACTTAGAGAAATCACTTAAAAGGGTAGTATTTGGACAGGATACCGCAATCGAAATGCTTGCCTCATCCATAAAGCTATCTAGGGCAGGTTTGCGTGAACCAGAGAAGCCAATTGGATGTTATTTGTTCGCTGGACCTACAGGAGTTGGCAAAACAGAAGTATGTAAGCAGTTGGCTGATATTTTAGGCATTTCTATGCTCAGGTTTGACATGTCTGAATATATGGAAAAGCATTCTGTTTCACGCCTTATTGGAGCGCCTCCAGGTTACGTAGGCTTTGATCAAGGAGGTTTACTTACTGACGGTGTTGATCAACAACCATATTGTGTTCTTTTACTAGATGAGATTGAGAAGGCCCATCCTGATGTTTTTAATATTCTACTACAAGTAATGGATCATGGAAAACTTACTGACCACAACGGCAAATCGGTTGACTTTAGAAATGTAATACTTGTTATGACATCAAATGCTGGGGCTAGCGAGCAAGCAAAAGAAGCCATTGGTTTCAATCGTACAAAGAGAGAGGGAGAAGCAGATGCGGCTATCGTAAAGATGTTTACTCCCGAATTTAGAAACCGCTTGGATTCAGTAATCACATTCAATTCTCTATCAATCGATATAATTTTGCAAGTTGTGGAAAAGTTTATTTTGCAACTCGAAGGTCAGCTTATAGATAGAAATGTAACCATTGAGTTTTCCGATGATACATTAAAATGGTTAGCCAAAGAAGGCTACGACGACAAAATGGGAGCAAGACCTATATCTAGAAAGATTCAAGAGCATATAAAAAAACCACTCTCAGAAGCATTGCTATTCGGAGAGCTGAAGAAAGGCGGTATAGTTAAAATATCTGTTAATAAAAACAAGCTTGATTTAAGCTTCAAATCCTTGAGTGAAAAACCGTCAAAAAAGATTAAAGATAATATTCTCTCGTAATTATCTTTCCGTTAACTTGAATTCTATTCGCCTGTTTTTTGCTAGAGCTTCCTTTGAATTAGAAAAAGAAATTGGCTGATGCTCTCCAAACCCGGCTGCAGAAAGTCTTTTTGGATTTATTTCGTGTACATTGATCATATATTTAACAACAGAGAGCGACCTAGCTTGGCTTAGCTCCCAATTGTCCTTAAATATACTATTCTGACTAAGAGGTGTTTTATCCGTATGACCATCTACTCTAAGAACCCAATTTATATCATCAGGAATCTTTTTTGAAATATCTTTAAGCACACTAGATATAGTGTCTAATTGAATTTTACCAGCTAACCCTATATCGGCGGAACCCCTATCGAATAGCACTTCAGAAGAAAAAACAAACCTATCACCAACAACATCAATACCTTCAATATCTCCGAGAATTTTTTTCAATCGCCCAAAAAAAACAGACCTATATTCTCGGAGGTTTTTTGTTTCCGTCTCTAATCTTTTTCGTTCCTTTTCCTCCAGCTGAGCTCTAATTTTTTGTTCAGATGCTACT
Organism: uncultured Rhodobacterales bacterium; assembly: GCA_964580005.1. Lineage (GTDB taxonomy): Bacteria > Pseudomonadota > Alphaproteobacteria > Rhodobacterales > Rhodobacteraceae > CACIJG01. The sequence continues at coordinate 28,014 of CAZOIZ010000003.1, read as the reverse complement.
TTTGCTAGGGCAGCATTTAACTTTGCTCCTAGTGATTTAATTTCTACATTGTTAGAAAAGTCCTTTTCGATGGTTGCATCCAATATTGCTGTTAATTCCCGTAATCTTTCCTTAAGAGAATTCGTTTGGAGTGTAAGACTTGCAACTTCCTGCATTGACGCTTTGGCTTTTTCTTCCTGAACGCTCAATCTTAGCCTAGCTTCCCTCAGTGCTAAATCCTTCTCCTTTAATATATTATCGTTACCAGTCAGTTTTTTCTCAAATTTAACAACCTGTTCTTCTAAGATTCTTTGCGCCTCCCTTGAAGCAGCGAGGAGTTTAAGGGTTTCTAACGCTTTTTTCCTCTCTTCTTCAATAGCGAGCGTTATAAGAGCCAATTCTTCTTTTTTCTCCATAAGATTTTCTTGAAGATTACGTATTGCATACCGTTCCAGTGCTCTCTGTTTCTCTGCATCAGTCAAATCCTTGTTTATTAATTCGATTCTTTCTTTTACCATTGTGAGCTCAGTCTCCTTTTCCTCGTTTAAGCTTTCTAGTGACTGGTTTTCCAATTTTAGTTTTTTTACTAATTGCTCCAAAGCTTCATTAGTAGCTGCCATCATTCGTTCTTTAGAAATTTTTTGACTAATTTTATCTCTGGCAGCAGCTAAGGCCAACTCCGCAGCTTCCCTATTTGAAATCTCTTTAGATATTTTTTCCCTCTCAAGTTTTAGATTTTCATTAAGCTCTAAACGTTTTGCTATCAAAGATGCAACTTGGGATTTAAAGTCCGTTATTTTTGTTTCTGCAACTTTCATATCATTTCGCAATTTTGCGAGTAAATTTATTTTTTCTTCCAACTGAGCTTCCTGCGTTTTCAGTTGGGATCGTTGCTCACTCGACAAATTTTGCAAACTTAACTTCTCAGTTTTTAATATTCCAAGTTGTTGTTTTAAATCCTCAAGATTATTCCCTAATTGTGAAAGCTCCGTTTGCTGCTCATCGAGCTCAATTTTTTGGGAGGAGATCGTATCCCTTAAAACTGATTGAACTATCATAAATATTGATAGAATGAACATTAGGATAAGCAGTATTGCCGTCATGGCATCTACAAAACCAGGCCATATATTTGCAGTAAATCGCTCTCCACTCCTCCTGGTAAGCATAATTAACCCTTGCTGCTATTCCTTGCCAAATCAATTATCGCCTTACTGAGTTGAGCTAGATCTGATCTTAGTTCTGAAAGGGCATCTTGACGTGCATTAGCCAATTCATCAACCAATCTTGACAGTTGCACTTCAATATTCCTAAGACGAGTCAAGTTCTCTAAATCTCTGGTACTTCTCTCCCCAAACTGTCCTTTAATTAATGTATTTAGATCTTGTTGAGAAGAAACTAATTTTTCAATGTCAGTTTTATCAAATCCACCAGTACTAGTTACTGTTTTTGAACCTATGACCTTTGAGCTTGCAAGCTCTTCTATCGCCTTAGATAAGCTATTTATTTGCTGATTTGTTTTAGAGCTATTGTCTATAGATTTTTCAAACATTTGCCCAAGTTCGGATATTTGTGACCCTACCGCGGATATAATTGGACTTATTTTACCGTCTTTGGTTGAGTCATCGACATTTTCAGTATCACCAAAAATACCTATGCTTGTAAAAGATGAAAGCCATTCTTCTAATTGCATATAGAATCTGTTTTGACCATGGTTTGCAAAAAGCTCCAAAAGACCAACAACTAAACTACCAGCCAAACCGAGAAGAGATGAGGCAAATGCGGTGCCCATACCACCAAGTTGACCTTCTAGACCTGCCATCAGATTATCAAAAACCTCTATTCCCGTTTGCCCTTCTTTCGGCACTAAGCTTTTTATGGTGTTGACAACCTCTGGAACCGTAATCGCGAGACCATAAAATGTCCCTAACAGGCCTAAAAAAATGAGTAGATTAATCACATATCGTGTTAGATCTCTCGCCTCATTCAGTCTGGTCGCTACGGAGTCCAGTATCGAGTTTAATGAACTTGAAGTTAATATAGTTTTCGATTTCCTCCCTTTTAATAGAGATGCGAGAGGTATCAACAATCTGGGAGGGTCTGAAAACTCATGGCCCGGTCTATCAAGCGCAAAATTCTCAACCCAGTTGACAGCTGCGATTATTACAACTATTTGCCAGAAACAACAAAGTATACCGAAAAAGAAAACCGTTAAAATTACCCCATTTAAATATGGAGAAGACAAGAAAATAGGCGCAACAGAGGGAAACATTAGGTAACCTCCAACCATTACTAGCAATAATGAAATAAGCATCAATACGACTTGTTGTATAGGCTGGCTGAACCCTTGTGTTTCAGCTCTTATTAATTTGAGTGAGTATTTTTTCTTTGCCAATATCTATCCAAAAATTTATTAAAATCATATTAATTGTTCTTAGCCACGCTAAAAAGCATTACCATCAATAAAACCAAATTAAAGTCACATATACCAAATTTTTATGAAAAAAAAAATATATACCTTAACCCTAATTCTAGTCGCTGTTTTATCATTATTATACTTTGTATGGGCATGGGCTGCAAATATTCAAAAAGAAGTGCTTAAAAAGCATTTAAGTAGCGAATGGGCATTAAACTTAAGCGATGAGAATATTACAACCGATGGTTTTCCTTTTAAATTCGGAATAAAAGTTTCGAATTTAAAATCCCACCTAAAGGATACTCCCCTTAGGTTGGAATTCTTAAGATTAGAGATCGTGAGGCTAATTTATAATTTTTCTGATGTTATTCTATTTTTAGACAAACCCATGATAACCAGTATGGACTTTCCAAAATTCAATATCTCATCAAATAAATTAAAGGCCAGCATATCTGACAGACCTTTTTCTGGTAGATTTAGGTTAATTACTGAACAAGAAGATTGGCAGCTATCCGACGATAGAAACTTAAAAAGGATTGAAGCTAAGAAAGTCATTTTTGCTCTAAAAGATGCAGACGAAATGAATTTAGATTTTTATTTTCAAGCAAGTAATTTAGGTTTTAGTTTTTTGGACAAAATTCAGGAAAAGGTTCCTGACAAGCAAAATAATTTTATTCTTAAAGGAGCAATATTAAATAACATTATGAGTAGTCAAGAAGCGCATTATGCGCCAATAAAGCTTGAAAACATAATGTTAGAACAAATAAATATGGATATTGGATTTTTTAAGCTAAATTGTAATGGTATCGTCGCTTTAAACTTATTAAAATTCACGACTGAAGATGATGTTGATTGTCTTTTAAAACTAAGCTCAGAGGACATCTCAAAAATAAAAACCGATGATATATCTATTCAAGGCATTATTGATTTTGTTAAGTTACTTTTAATCATCAACAATCCAACAATGACTGCTGAGTCCCAGCCAATTCCTATTAAGTTGAGCTTAAATAAAGGGTTGTTATATATAAACAAAATTCCTATTTACCAGTTTCCAACACAATACTAGTCTCTCCCAAAGTTCGGTATGCCTGTATCTTGACCAGCAGCTACTATACCTTTCCTAATACTTCTAGTTCTTTCAAAATATTTTAACAAATAGTCACCATCTTTTTTTCGGATGGCGCGCTGCAATGAAAATAGTTCCTCTGTAAATCGACCTAATACTTCCAAATGCGCATCTTGATTGTTTAAAAAAATATCTCTCCACATGACTGGGTCAGACGCAGCAATTCTAGTAAAGTCTCTAAAACCCGCTGCTGAATAATTGATTATTTCCGACTTTGTGACTGTTTCTAGGTCATCGACAACCCCTACCATGGTGTATGCAATTAGATGAGGTGCATGAGATGTGACAGCTAGAACAAGATCATGATGCTCAGGTGTCATTATCTTAGTTTGCATGCCTAAAAACTTCCAAAAGATCTCAACACTTTTTAATGCTTTCTTGTTGGTTTTTTTTGTGGGCGTCAAAATACACCAGCGACCTTCAAATAGTCCAGCATAACCAGCATCGGGTCCCGATTTTTCGGTTCCAGCTATGGGGTGAGAGGGAACAAATTTACCCTTGGCGTTCTCTGTATGAGCCTCCAACTCTTTAATAACAGAAAGCTTTACTGATCCTACGTCCGTAATTATTGTGCCCGGCTTTATAAAATTCTTTAATTTTTGTATTACAGGGTACATCTGTCCAACGGGTACACAGAGTATTATTAGCTTGCAGTCATTTACCGCTTTCTCGATATTGCTTTCGATTTCGCATAAACCAATCTTTTTAGCCCTTTTTCTTACTTCTTTATCCTTATCGTATCCCACTATTTGAATTGCAGGATCTTTTTGTCTTAGAGACAAACATATTGAAGACGCAATTAAACCGAGCCCGATAATGGCTATTTTTCTAAACTCTGTCATTTTGATCAAAATACTCTGCTAGGGTTAAATAAAGCTTTTCGCATACCTCTGTATTACCAATTGAAAGTCTAAGGCACTTCGGAAGTCCATAAGAGCCCACCTTTCTTAAAATAAAACCTTTTTCCCTCAAGAATGAATCAATTGTATTGGCTTGCTCTTCGCTTACAAATCTTAGGAGCAAAAAATTTGCAAACGACTGATCTATCTTCAATCCAAGACTAAGTAATTTATTTCGGAGTGCCTCTCTATTTACTCTATTCAGCTCCCTTTGGTCGTTAACAAACTTTACATCCGCAATGCTTAATTCTGCCATTTTCAAACCCACAGATGATACGTTAAAGGGTGATCGAACTGAATTCAAAACATCTGTTATGTCTCTAGAACCATAACCCCACCCAACTCGTAAACCTCCCAGCGCGAATATTTTAGAGAACGTTCTCGTCACAAATAAATTTCCGAACTTGTTTGCTAGTGAAATTCCCCCATCAAAAGAATCCACATATTCTGAGTAAGCACCATCCAAAACAAGTAAGATATTGCTAGGTATTTTGTTTAGTAGTTTCTCTATCTCATCTTCTGAAATCATAGTTCCCGTTGGATTATTTGGGTTCGCCAAAAAAATTATCTTTGTTTGGGCTGTGATAGCTGCGCAAATATTCTCTATAGATGCTGTGCGCTTGTTTTCTTTAACTTCCACAGGCTTCGCACCAGTGGCTAACGCAGATAGCTTATACATCAAAAAGCCATGCTCCGTATAAATAACCTCATCATTTTTCTCACAGAAACAGCGACATAAAAGTTGAATTATCTCATCAGATCCAGCTCCACAAATAATTCTGTTAGGATCGATATTATGTACCTCACCTATTTTATGTCGTAGAGCAAGATGATTGCTGTCTGGATACTCGAAAATCTTTTTTGAATAATATGCAAACTGATTGAGTACCTCATTACACGGGCCATTCATATTCTCATTCGCACTCAACTTCACTACATTTTCTTTGCCCCGAATCGCACTTTCTCCACTTTCATACAAAGGCATATTGTAGAAATGGGAAAGGGGCTCAATATTAATCTTTAAGTTTTTCATTAGTCTTTTTACACAATAATTCTTCTGAACTAATAGAAATTATATGGGTCAATGTCCACACTAAAGTAAATATTGTTGGGAACTGAAACATTTTTCAGCCAGTCTCGCACTTCGATCTGCGATATTTTTGTCATTTTATTCGACTTTATAAGTAATCTCACTCTCGTTTTATTTTTTATTCTTGAAATTGGTGCAACAGCAGGGCCGAAAAGCTCAAGGTCTTGTAAATCAAGTGAGTAAAATTGATTTTTCAATTTAATACCAAAATCTATAAGTTTACGTTCATTTCTTCCTGACAATATCAACGAAATAAATTTTCCATGAGGCGGAACATTAGCTTCTATCCTTTGTTCTAACTCAGTGTTAAGAAATTTTTCTCCATGATCCTTCAATAAGGCCTGCAAGACAGGGTGTCTTGGCATCCAAGTTTGGATTAATGCTTGTCCATCAGAGGCATACCGTCCTGCACGTCCTACAACTTGCTTAATTACCTGGTAGCTTTTTTCCATTACCCTGTGATCCCCAGCATTTAGACCCATATCTGCATCAATAACGACAACAAGTTTCAAATGAGGAAAATTATATCCTTTAGCTACTAATTGAGTACCTATAATAATATTAATTTCTCCCGACTTTATTTTATCCATGTCTTCTAAATTTTTTTTTCCCTTTGAAAAATTATCTGAAGAAAAGATTTGTGATGAAGCATCGGGAAATAATTTAGAGATCTCATCTCTTATTCTTTCAACTCCTGGACCGATAGGTATAAAATTATCAGCGGAATTACACTTAACACACTTCGTTTTTTCTGAAACTTTGTATCCACATATATGGCACAGGTAACAATTTTTTGTCTTATGATAAACAAGCTTTGTACTGCAGTTTTTACACTCTAAAGAAACTTTGCAAACAGTACAAAATTGAATTGGCGCATAACCCCTTCTATTCAAAAAAATCAGAATTTGCTCTTTTTTTTTCAAACTTTTTTTTATCTGATCAATAATTGGAAAAGATATCCAACTATTTTTTGGAGTTTCTTCAACATTCATATCAATTAAAGTCACTCTCGGTTCATAAACTTCGCCAAAACGTTTAAGAAGATCAACTTTATGGTACTTGCCCAATCTACAATTATGCCATGTTTCGATACTGGGAGTAGCTGAAGATAAAATGATTTGCGACTTCGAAGTTGAAGCTCGTAAAACTGCCAGATCTCTTGCATTATAGATGGGCGTTTCTTCTTGCTTATAAGAGGCATCGTGTTCTTCATCGACAACGATAAGGTTCAAGTTTTTAAAAGGTAAAAAAAGTGCTGATCTAGCTCCTACCAGAAGCTTTAACTGACCACTTACTACATGCTTAAACACTCTTCGTCTTTCGTTTAAGGATAGTTGTGAATGCCATTCCCCTGCAAGCGCTCCATATCTTTTCATAATACGCCGCTTAAAATCGACAGTTAAAGAAATTTCTGGCAATAAAATAAGAACTTGTTCTCCTTTTTCTATACACTCACTAACTAGATTCAAATAAACCTCGGTTTTACCTGAACCTGTAACACCAAATAATAGCCATGACTGAAACTCATTCTTTACATACTTTTCTCTTATTTGAGAAACTGCTTGTCTCTGTTCAGGAGATAAGATTATCGGTTCACTAAAAACCTTTTCTTGTTTGTATTTATTTTCAGTAACTTTCGATAACACTCCTTTTTTTTCCAAGCTTTTAATGACTGAAGAACTCACGCCTAGATCGTTTTTTATTTGTTTATATTGAGCGATCCTCTTAGGTTGCTCTTTAAAGTAGCTAATAATTTCTTTTTGACGAGATGTAATTTGGGAATAGTTAGAGCTATTAAGCTTATAGGCAATAGGCACTTTTGGATCTTTATGGAAGTTTAGACCTTGAACAGCCATTTTCAAGTAAGATTGTATTGGAGATAGCGTGTAAGCGTGTGCCTTTTTCAAAAAAGAAATAAATTCAGGTTCTAATTTTATATTGTTAACCGGTCCAATAATCTGCTTAGTTCGACTATGATCAAATTTGGTGTCTCCAGTGCACCAGACGATGCCAGCGACTACCTTGGAACCTAAAGGCACTTCAACTAAACTACCAATATCAATATTGTCATCCAAAGTACTGTAGTCCAAAACCGGGAGTTTTGGATTTGTGAAGATAACACCAAACTGTCTTTCAAATACCATTTATCTCTATTTACACTTTTTCTCTTCCTTTGAAATAAATCACCATATAGACTAAAGTCCAAGAAAATATATTAAATTGGATAAGATTTCATGCAGCTTTTTTTGGATGGTTCAGACATTGATAAGATACGCAAGTACTGTGGACTCGGTCTTATAGACGGCGTAACAACCAACCCATCGATCATATTAAAGTCAGGTAAAAACATGATCGAGGTGATATCTGAATTAGCCGAAATAGTTTCTGGCTCTGTCAGCGCTGAAGTATCAGCACTTGATTCAGAAAAAATGGTGCTAGAAGGGGTAAAGCTTTCTGAGATAGCAAAAAACGTTACTGTTAAACTTCCAATTACTTGGGACGGATTGAAAGCATGTAACACATTATCCAAAAAAGGTATAAGTGTGAATATGACCCTTTGTTTTTCTTCTTCCCAAGCCCTTTTAGCTGCAAAAGCCGGTGCTGAGTATGTTAGTCCTTTTATCGGTCGTTTGGATGATTTAAATCTGAAAGGAATAGATTTGATATCGGATATAAAATTAATTTATTCACACTATAAATTTTCGACTAAAATTCTGGCGGCGTCAATACGAACAACAAACCACGTAAAACAATGCGCACGCTTAGGAGCAGATGTTGCAACAATTCCGTTAGATGTTTTTGAAAAGCTTGTAAAGCATCCTCTAACAGACTCAGGTTTAAGCCAATTTACGGATGACTGGGAAAAAACTGGTCAATCAATAATTTAAAAAATATATGAATAAAATTCAAATAGTTCCAGAAGAACGACAAAAAATATTAGAAAATCCAGACTTAATTTTACTGGATAAGGAATTATTGCTTGCACTTATAAAAGACTCAGATTTCCCTGATGAAGAAAAGTTGGTCGATATTAGAAATGTTTTTCTAAAAAAACTTGGAGAGAAAGTAGAAAAGTTAAAAAGTACCAACAGTCAAATAATTCAACATGCTTACGAAAATCAATTAGGAATAAAGAAAATTCATAAATGTTGCTTAGAGACTATTGAAACAAAAGATATAGACGCTCTTTTCAAATTTTTATGTTTTAAAGCAACAGAAATATTAGGTGTGGATATAATAAAAATAGTTGTAAGTGACGATATGTTCTCAAATTTCAATATTGAAAACTGTAATTTTAAATCTGATGAAGAGATCACCAAATTTGTACAGAAAGTAGGAATAACAAAGGGAAAAAGCGTTCGCCTCAAAAATGTAGCGAACGATAAAAAAAGAGAGCATGAGCAATTAATAACTAGAGAAGAGAGCACAAAATCCGAAGCCATTATTTCTCTTTCAATAAATAATAAATTCAAGGGCTTTATTTTATTTGAGTCTGCTAGGGAGTCCACCTTTTCGGTTGATCAGTCAACAGACTATCTAGAATTTTTTGCTCAGATAACATCTAAGCACTTGGAAAGCTTAATACACAAATGAAAATAAAGTTAAGCGACTTAATAGAAGATTGGAAATTGTACAACATAAATTTGAGGAACTTTTCTGAGAACTCCATAAAGGCATATTCACTTGACCTAAAGAATTTTCTTCATTTTTCATTTCAAGAGTCAGAAGATATTTTAAAATCTGACTTGTCAAATATCAGTTCCCATACAATCAGGTTATGGATATTAAGCCTTCGAAATAAGTCAATAAAAGCTTCATCACTTTCTAGAAAAATATCTAGCTTGAAAAACTTTTTCCACTGGCTAGAGAACACCCATAATATTTTTAATTCAGCTATTTCAAGATTAGAATCTCCTAAAAAAGATAAAAAACTTCCAAGACCACTTACGATTAATGACATCAAAAGACTATTTAGCGCATTTGAAAACAAAAGAGAGGATCAGTGGATAATATCCAGAAACCAAGCTATCTTTCTATTATTATATACCTGTGGTCTGAGAATCTCAGAAGCATTAGATTTAAAAGCAAATTCACTGCCTTTAAATACTAGCGTTTTTGTTAAGGGCAAAGGAAAAAAAGAGAGGATGGTACCAATACTTAATATTACTAATCAAGCGATTGAAAAATATAAAGATCAGTGCCCCTTCCCCAATTCAAGTAGCAAATATGTTTTTCTAGGAGTTAGAGGAAAAAGAATGTCGGCTAGATCTTTTCAGAAGGCTCTTGAAAGGGCAAGAAATTCGATTGGCCTTCCTTCATCCTCCACACCACACTCTTTAAGACACTCGTACGCTACCCACTTATTAAATTCAGGCACTGACTTGCGAAGCATTCAAAAGCTTCTGGGTCACTCTGCATTAAGTAGCACACAAATATATACCCAAGTGGAACAAAAAAGGTTACTACAAGTTTATAAATCAACCCATCCTAGAGAGCGCATAAATTAATTATTCCTATGTAATTTCGATGACTGCTTGCTGACAACGGTCACACAATTCATCCTCGCTTTTATCTGACGGTATGTTGAGCGTCCAGCATCGCTGACACTTTTTCCCTTGAGCAGTTTTACAAATTACTCCAACATCAGGCACATCATCAAGCATAAAACAGTCATGAGCGATACTATTTTTTGAAAATTCAATATTTATACCCGACGTAATACATATCTCGCTCATATCCACTGACTTTATTATATTAAAAAGCTCTTTGTCTTTGATATGAATAACAGGACAGGTCTCTAGACTTGAGCCGATTACCTTGTCTTGTCTTAGCACCTCTATAGCCCCAGTTACAACGCGTCTGACATTTCTAATTTTATCCCAAACAATTGCGTCTTTAGGATTATACCAGTCTTTCTCGTTACTGGGAATGTCCAGTAAGTGTACTGAATTCTCTAATTCAGGGAATCTTTCTAAATACACCTCTTCCATTGTAAACGGTAAAATTGGAGAAAACCATGTTGTCAATCTGAAGAACAAAATATCAAGAACTTTGAGTGTGGCTCTTCTTTTTAAACTTGTCTCTGGATCGCAGTATAAAACATCCTTTCGAATATCGAAATAGAAAGAAGAGAGCTCTTGGGTACAAAACTGGAAATAAGTTTGAAAAACTGATTGAAAAGAATACTCTTTGTAGAAGGATCTTATTTTTTTATCGACTTCACAGACTCTATGAAGGATATATTTTTCAAGATCAGGTAGTTGATTATATGAAATATCCTCCTTATCGGAGTATGTACCTAAATTGCCCAGTAAAAATCTTGCTGTGTTCCTAAGTTTTCGATAACTATCAGTTACACCTTTAAGAATTTCATCTCCTATTCTCAAGTCTACTGTATAGTCACTTTGCGCAACCCATAGCCTAAGTATATCAGCTCCAAACTGCTTTACTACCTGTTGAGGACTTACAGTATTACCAAGGGACTTAGACATCTTAAACCCCTTCTCGTCAAGAATGAATCCATGAGTTAAAACTCCTAGATAGGGTGCTTGCCCCTGAGTTCCACAAGCTTGAAGGAGCGAGGAATGAAAAAACCCTCTATGCTGATCAGTTCCCTCAAGATATAGGTCTGCCGGCCACTTCCCATCTGATCTATCTCGCAAAACATAGGCGTGGGTAGATCCTGAGTCAAACCAAACATCTAGTATATCCATTACCTGTTCATACTCATCGGGAGGATACAGTCCTTCTAAAAATCGTTCCTTTGCACCTTCTTGAAACCAAGCGTCTGCTCCTTCTTTTTTAAGTATGCCGGCCAATCTCTCGTTAAGTTTTTTATCCTTAAGAATGAAGTCCTCATGATCAGGTTCCAACCCCTTTTTCACAAAGCAGGTCAGAGGAACACCCCATGCCCTCTGCCTAGATAAAACCCAATCTGGTCTTGTCGACACCATACTGTGGAGCCTATTCCTGCCACTTTTTGGAACCCATTCTACCAATTTGTCTATCGAATAAAGTGCTCTTTCTCGTATTGTTTTACCAAAGTCATCTTTACCATCCTTGAGATCCTTATCTATATTTACAAACCATTGAGGAGTATTTCTGAAAATTACTGGAGCTCTTGATCTCCAGCTATGAGGATATGAGTGCTCCAGAATACCTCTAGCAATCAACTTATTGGCTTCGATTAGTTTTTGTATTACAGCCTTATTACCTTCACCTTCTCTACCCTTTTTGTTGAATATTTGTAAGCCTCTAAAAAACGGGACATTGTTTGCAAAGCTACTATCATCTTCAACATTATTTGTCATACGAGATAGCCAACCACGTTTAAGGAAAACTTCAAAGTCTTCTGCTCCATGGCTTGGTGCAATATGAACAAAACCAGTTCCAGCCTCGTCGGTAACGTGGTCCGCTTCAACTAAGGGAACAGAGTAATTCCAAAAGGACTCTGCTCCTTCGAGATTTGAAAATGGGTGGCTTAAGTTAATGTCATTAAGATCTTTGGAACTTAATTCTCTTATTTTTTTGTACTTTGTTACTCTACATTTTGCCATCGTCTCTTCTGCAAGCTTATTGGCAATTATTATGGTGTTTTTTGGCTTAGCCCAGCTTTCATCTTGGACTTCTTCTATCTCATAGAGCCCATATTTGATCGCTTTATTGAAAGCTACTGCTTTATTTGAAGGTATTGTCCATGGTGTCGTGGTCCATATTATAATATCAGATCCTTGTAAAACATCCGAGACTACTCTAAACCTAACCCAAATAGTCGTGCTGCGGTGATCTCTATACTCAATCTCTGCCTCTGCAAGAGCTGTTTTCTCCACTGGAGACCACATTACGGGTTTCGAGCCCCTGTAAACAACACCTTTCATAACTAGTTTTACAAACTCTTCAGAGATTACCGCCTCACTTTTATAGTCCATAGTTGAGTATGGATTATCCCAATCACCTGTTACTCCTAGTCTTTTAAATTCTTCTTTTTGAATCTCTATCCAATGACTTGCAAAGTCTCTACAGTCTTCACGAAGCTTATTTATAGGTACGTCCTCTTTCGACTTTCCTTTTTCTCTATATTTCTCTTCAATTTTCCATTCAATAGGTAACCCATGACAATCCCACCCAGGAACATAAATACTGTTATTACCCAAAACTTGTTGACTTCTTGCTACAAAATCTTTCAGTATCTTATTTAAGGCATGCCCAATATGCAGGTTTCCATTTGCATATGGAGGTCCATCATGAAGAACAAAATCTTTCCTATTTCTAGATTCCTTTCTAAGTCTTTTGTAAATATTTAATCTTTCCCAACGGTCTAGCCACTCTTTTTCCCTTTCAGGTAGATTGGCTCTCATTGGAAAATCTGTATTTGGTAAGAACAGGGTTTCTTTATAATCTTTATCGTTGGATGACATATTAATATTAAGTTTTTACTAGTTTTTTAGTAGAAAAGTAGCTGATATACAATTAATTATTTTTCTCGGAGATTTTGTTTTTCGAAAATAGAACAGTTTTGTAAAATAAAAATATGTATAGGTATGCTCTAACGATAGAATATGATGGTTCGCGATTCCACGGATGGCAGGTGCAAAACAATATAACTACCGTACAAGGAGTAATATTTGAGGCAATACGGAAACTTGACGTAAATTGTAAAAATTTTGTTGGAGCAGGGAGAACAGACGCCGGAGTGCATGCTATTGGCCAGGTTGCTCACGTTGACTTAGCAATTAAACGCGATTGTGAGACAGTACAAAACGCAATAAATTTTTACCTTAACAAACATCCAATTTCGATCTTAAACGCTAAGATCGTTCGTAAAGATTTTCACGCGCGCTTTTCAGCTATGAAGCGACATTATACATATAAGATTTTTTCTAGAAAAACAAATTTAACGTTTGAGAGAAGTCAATATTGGCATATACGAAATAGTTTAAATATTTTAAACATGGAGTTAGCCGCAAATTACCTTTTAGGTAAGCATGATTTTACAACTTTTCGATCATCAATTTGTCAAGCATCTAGCCCTGTAAAAACAATAGATACAATAAATATAAATTCTGAAGAAATTAGAGATGGTATAATTTATCAATTAAATTTTTCAGCAAAATCCTTTCTGCACCATCAGGTTCGAAGTATCGTAGGATGCTTAGAAAAAGTTGGCTGTGGTAAGTGGGGACCGGAAAAAATACAGGAGATATTATTGTCTAAAGAGCGAAGTCAATGTGCTGCATTGGCGCCGTCTAGTGGCCTATACCTAACAAAAATTGAATATTAAAGCTTAATTACTAAATAGAAAATTCATGATATCACCATCTTTAACCGAGTAGTCTTTTCCTTCACTCCTTACCTTTCCTAATTCTTTAGCTTTCGACCATCCGCCAGAAGCTAAGAAATCGGAATAGCTTACTGTCTCCGCCCTTATAAAACCTTTTTTAAAATCAGTATGTATCTTGCCAGCTGCGTCTGGAGCAAGAGTAGAATTAGTAATTGTCCAGGCTCTAGTTTCCTTTGGGCCAGAAGTAAAATAGGTACATAGACCTAAAAGACCATATCCGGTATGTATTAATTTCTCCAGTCCAGTAGAATTCATTCCCATATCAAGCAAAAATTCTCTGAGCTCATATTCATTAGATATTTCGCTCAGCTCCTGCTCAATCGAGACTGAGATATTTAGAGTTGGGGCCTCCAACGTCTTTGCCAAAGCTTCTACTTTTTTTGAGTATGCATTTCCTCCTTTTATACTATTTTCGTCAACATTACAGATAAACACGATGGGCTTTGAGGTTAAAAATTGAGATAAATGCAACATTTTAATCTCATCTTCGAGAAAAACTCCTTGTCTTATTGGTATTCCACTCTCTAAAAGTTCCAGAACTTTTTGTAGAAATGCGAGGCTCAGAATTTCATCACTTTTCTTTCCAGCTCTTTTTTTGAAGCTTTCTATTTGCTTTGTTACACTTTCCAAATCCGCCAACAAAAGCTCGGTGTTGATAATATCTATATCAGCCACAGGATCAATCACGTTGTTGACATGTGTTACATTTTCATCTTCAAAGCATCTTGTAACGTGTGCCAATGCGTCACATTCTCTTATATTTGCCAAAAACTTATTTCCCAAACCCTCGCCCTTTGAGGCCCCCTTTACTAAACCAGCGATATCTATAAACGTCATTTTTGTTGGGATCGTTTCTTTAGACAAAGATATTTTTGAAAGTTCTATAAGCCTTTGGTCCGGAACCATAACCTCACCAATATTTGGATCTATCGTACAGAATGGGAAATTTGCTGCTTGTGCAGTATTTGATTTTGTTAGAGCATTAAATAATGTTGACTTTCCCACATTAGGGAGACCAATAATTCCTGTCTTAAAACCCATTTTATTTATTCCCCTATACGGTTGATTTCGATAAAAAAAACTTAACTAATCTTCTTTAGTAGTCTAAAAAGAACAAGATTTGTGAATAATTTAAATAGAGTAACCATGTCAAGACTTAATAAAAAATTTCATCAATTGACTATTGAAGGTCAAAAAGCGTTCATACCATTCATGATGGCTGGCTTTCCAAATATCAGTTACTCAAAAAAACTACTGAATAAATTGCCAGAGCTTGGGGCAGATATTATCGAAATCGGAATGCCATTTACTGACCCAATGGCTGATGGAAAAATCATTCAGGATGCAGGAAACGCAGCGTTGGAGGCCGGTTTTAAGATGGAAAGCTTATACCAAATGATTGAGGGTTTTAGAAAAAATGATCGGGATACCCCTATAATTTTGATGGGTTATTACAATCCTATACATAGGGTTGGATCAGAAAATTTCGTTAAAAAAATTAAGGCCCTTGGAGTAGATGGACTTATAATAGTTGATTTACCACCTGAAGAGGATTGTGAATTATGTTTCTACTGTTTAAATCATGACCTTCATTTCATTAGATTGCTTACACCGACCAGTGATAACGAACGCTTACCGTCCCTATTAAACAATTCAAGTGGCTTTCTTTATTATGTATCAGTATCAGGTGTTACTGGAACTAAAGTTCCGGTAAAACAAATCGTTGCAAGCGAGGTAGATAGAATAAAAGAACACACCGATTTACCCGTATGTGTTGGTTTTGGAATAAAATGTCCGGAAGATGCAAAAGCAATCTCTCTAGCAGCTGATGGAATCGTAGTTGGCTCAGCCATTATAGAAAAAATTCAAAAAGGAGCTACTGAGCGTGATGTATCTGATTTTATAAGTAGTCTATCAAAATCCGTTCATTTAAATTAAAAAAATTTTGACCTTCAGACTGAAGTAAGATATTAACCTTCTATTAGATTTTATTGAGGATTATCAAGATGGCAGATGATTTGTCTTTATCAGCAACTGTGAGAGAGAGCGCTGGGAAAGGAGCTGCGAGAGAGGCTAGAAGGAATAACCTTGTCCCGGGCGTTATTTATGGGGGATCTGAGGAACCTTTAAATATTAATGTTAAGTTCAATGAATTATTAAAAAAGCTAAATGCAGGTAGGTTTATGTCGACGCTGATTAACCTCACAGTAGAGGGGAAAACAGTGCAAGTAATCTGTAGAGACATTCAGAAACATATTGTGAAAGACCTTCCTACTCACTTAGATTTTATGCGCTTGTCAAAAACCGCTCGCATCAAACTCTTTATACCTGTTGTTTTTAATAACCAGGATATTTGTAGGGGAATAAAGAGGGGAGGCGTTTTGACCGTTGTAAGACCTGAAATAGAATTGCTGGTAAATGCTATGGATATTCCATCAGCTCTGGAGGTAGACATAAAAGATTTTGAGGTTGGAGATACCATTACTATATCAAGTATAGTTCTTCCTTCTGGTACTGAGACTACAATAAAAGGAAGAGATTTTGTTGTCGCAAATATCCAGGCTCCAAGTGGATTGAAGTCAAGTGAAAATGAGAGCTCAGATTCTGATGATTCGGCTGGTGATGCAAGTGAAGAAGAAAAAGAAGAAACCGCTCCAGAGTAAATTGGATAAACTCAGATAGTGAAGTTAATCATTGGTCTTGGAAACCCTGGTTCAGAGTATCTGAATAATAGACATAATTTAGGGTTTATGGCATTAGATAGTTTGTCTGAACACTATCAATTTGAGGCGTGGAAAAGTAAACTTGATGGCTTGTTCTCAACTAAATTTTTTGGCTCTGAAAAAATTATTTTGGTGAAACCGCAGACGTTTATGAACCTGTCGGGTATTTGTGTAGCAAAGTTTAAACAATTTTTCAAAATTAATGAGAAAAATATATTCGTCATCTATGATGATATTGATCTAAATTTTGGAGATACAAAATTAAAACTGGGCGGAGGTGATGCGGGGCATAAAGGTGTTAGATCTATATCACAACATTTGGGAACCAAAGACTTTAACAGAATACGCATGGGCATAGGACGTCCCAGCACAAAAGAAGAAGTCTCCTCTTTTGTGTTGTCAAATTTCTCTAAAACTGAGAGTGATAGCGCTAAAATTCTAATTAAAAACCTCTGCGACGACTTTGAAAAAATAATTCAAAAGAACCAAGTTTAGCTATCCAGAGAAACCTCCAACCTTTCGGCAACAGTGAAGATGTCTTTATCTCCCCTCCCGCACATATTAAGCAGGATGATTTTGTCTTTGGGTAGTGTAGCAGCGATCTTTATAACGTAGGCCAATGCATGGCTAGGTTCCAATGCTGGAATGATTCCTTCTAACTTAGAGCATAGCGTAAATGCACCGAGCGCCTCAGAGTCAGTTACAGAAACATATTTTACTCTTCCAAGATCATTGAGCCATGCATGTTCCGGGCCTATGCCTGGATAATCAAGACCTGCAGATATAGAATGTCCCTCAATTATTTGCCCCTCAGTATCTTGCAGTAAATAGGTTTTATTTCCATGAAGCACACCGGGAGAGCCTCCCGTCAATGAAGCTGCGTGCTTCATTTTACTATCTATACCTTCTCCGCCAGCCTCAACCCCGATTATTTCAATATCTTCATCGTCCAAAAACTCATGGAAAAGTCCGATGGCGTTTGAACCACCTCCGATACAAGCTACTATCGTATCTGGTTTTCTGCCCTCCATTTTTTCGAGTTGAAGTCTAGCTTCACGTCCAATTATTGATTGAAAATCTCTTACCATTTTAGGATATGGATGAGGGCCAGCAACTGTCCCGATACAATAGAAAGTATTATCCACATTTGAAACCCAATCTCTTAGGGCTTCATTCATAGCATCCTTAAGCGTTCCTCTACCAGATGTAACTGATCTTACATTTGCTCCTAGTAATTTCATTCTAAAAACATTCGGAGCTTGCCTCTTAACATCTGTTTCTCCCATAAAAACGATACACTCTAAGCCAAACCTTGCGCAAACGGTTGCCGTTGCCACACCATGTTGACCAGCACCTGTTTCGGCGATAATTCTTTTTTTCCCCATTCTTTTCGCTAACAATATTTGTCCAATCACATTATTAATTTTATGCGCCCCAGTATGATTCAATTCATCTCGCTTAAAATATATCTTCGGCCCATTCAGATACGAAGTGAGTCTCTCTGCGAAGTACATCGGACTTGGTCTTCCAACATAATTGTTTAACAAGTCCTCATATTCTTTCCAGAAGTCATCGTCTTTCTTAAGCTCCTGATAACTTTTCTCTAATTTGATAATCAGAGGCATAAGTGTCTCGGAAACAAATCGACCTCCATAATCCCCAAAGCGGCCCTTATCATCGGGCCCATTCCGGAAACTATTTGCTCCTGAGTCTTTAAATAAATTCTCCATTAACCCTTCCAATAAATTTTCTCATTTTGTCAAAACTTTTTTTTCCTGGATTAGTTTCTACTCCAGTAGAAACATCTAACATTTTAGCCCCAGTTATCTTCATTGCATCTATAACATTATTTGCATTCAGTCCTCCAGCTAAAAACCAAGGCTTGTTGAAATTAAATCCTCTAATAATATTCCAATTAAAGCTAATTCCTCTTCCTCCTTTCAAATGTCCACTTTCTTTTATTTTTGAGTCCAGCAGTATGTAGTCTGCAAATCTCTCATAACATCTAATATTAAGGAGATCACTCTTCTTTTCAACTCCAATGGCTTTTATCAAAGGAACTTTAGTTATCTTTGCTATCTCATCAACTCTCTCAGGCGATTCGTCTCCATGAAGTTGTATATAATCCACTTTAGATTTTGAGAGAAGTTTCTCTAGAAAATCATCTGAAGGATCAACCAACAAAGCAACCGACTTCAAAGGCTTGCGCACTATTGCGGAAAGTAACTCTAATTTTTTTAAGTTAATAAATCTCTTTGATTTTTTTACAAGAACAAACCCCACAAAATTAGCTCCAAGCTGTTGAGCTCCCTTGAGGTCTTTTTCAGATGTGATACCACAGATTTTAATTGAATATTTCATCGGTTAGTCTAAAAGGCTCAAAATCTTTTCCTCTTCTGTTAAAAGTCTGTCTTTGCTCTTCTGCAGTTCTTTTTCAATCTTCAAAAGCTTTTTATTATTTTCATTATACATCTTTCGCATATTGAAATTCCTCAAATATTCAATCATAGCTCCAATTATCACCCCAACAAATATTGCTAAAGACGTCAACAAGTAAACTGGAAGATATATGCCGTTTTCACGATTTCCATATAGTATGTCAGGGAAGTTTATTCTTACTAGATCATCATTGGCTAAAGCAAATAAAGTAAATAAGGCCAATAAAAAAACACCAAAAATATAGCGCCCAAGCTTCATAAATTAAGCTTCGTTTAGTTTCTGCCTTAGACCCTTACCACACTTAAAAAAAGGAACCGTTTTTTGGTCTACATTTACATCAGAACCAGTTTTTGGATTTCTTGCTCTTCTTGCTTTCCTATGTTTGGTTGAAAAAGCACCAAACCCACGCAATTCCACTCTGTTTCCATTTTCTAATGCTATTATGATCTCATCAAAAATAGTACTTACGATTTTTTCTACATCTCTGTAATATAGGTGTGGATTGTCTTCTGCCAGCTTCTTTATTAAATCTGATTTAATCATTTTTTACCTTTTAGATTTTTAAACATTATACAAAAATAATATTCATCAGAAAAGAATTGAATATAATCTAAAACCAGTATTGGATAAGAAATTGTTACCTAGGCTGGATATGTCACCTTCTCGGAAAATCAGATCAAAGACTGATGAGCGTTCTCTGATATAAACCCAATCTACCAAGGGAAGCCCACTAATATCCTTTTTTTCTTCTAAATATTTCACAGCTTCCCTTTCGCCTCCAATGAGATCGACTAGACCTAGTTTTTTAGCTTTTCTGCCTGTAAAGACGCCTCCATGAGATACTTTTTCTAAATTAATATCTGACAACTGCCTTTTTTTTGCGACTAAATCCTTAAACCATAAAAAAGTCTCATCTATTAGTTGTTTATGTTCCTCAACTGCCCTAGGTGTTGGTTTTTCAAATAAATTGACCGATGCCTTTAGATCTGATGATCTTAAAGTATTTACATCAATTCCAATATTCTTAAGTAGTTTCGACAAATTCGGGTATTGAAGTATTACTCCTATAGATCCAGTTAATGTATTTGACCGTGATATTATTTGGTCAGTCGCTACAGCGATTAAATATCCTCCTGAAGTAGCTGTCTCACCGAGCACAGACACAGATGGCTTTTCCTTACTCAGTTGAGATAAGGCCACGAACATAGACTCTGCTCCAACAACAGAACCACCCGGACTATTGATATGAAGGATCAAAGCCTTTACATTTGGGTTTTCCCCTAGATCGTAAATAAGTCTATTAAAATTAACATTATCAGAGATCGGCCCTTCAATTTTTATTCTTGCTATGTGCGGGCCTCTTCTTTCAAGCTCTAAAAAGCTATTTATAATTATAAGCGTTACAAAAACTAAAAATACCAAAAGCAATGCAAATAAGAATCCTTTTCTTCTAGCTCTTTTTTTTGCCTGCTCGAAAACCTCTGCCTCAATGGACATCTATTAGCTTTTTTTATCTTGATCTTTAAGCGCTGCACCGAGGATATCACCCAGAGAGGCACCAGAATCTGTTGAGCCATATTGTTCAACCGCTTCTTTTTCCTCTGCTAGCTCTAATGCCTTAATTGAAAGATTCATTTTTCTTGAAGATTTGTCCAAATTAACCACTTTCGCGTCAATTTTATCTCCCTCAGAAAATCTTTCTGGCCTCTGTTCATTTCGATCTCTTGATAGATCGGAGCGCTTTATGAACCCTTTAACTCCATCACAATCAACTTCAATTCCTGCTTCATCGACCTTTGAAACTATTACAGTTAGGGTACTACCCTTTTTAATCGTTTTTGAAATCTCATCAAAAGGGTCCCGTTCTAACGCCTTTATCGATAATGCAATCCTTTCTTTTTCAACATCTATATCTGTAACTTTCGCTTTTACAAGATCTCCTTTTTTATGATCCTTGAGTGCTTCTTCTCCTGTCTTTTCCCAACTCAAATCTGAAAGATGGATCATTCCGTCTATATCATTACCCAGACCTACAAATAGTCCAAACTCAGTTATGTTTTTTATTTCAACTTCAAGAACAGCTCCTACTGTATTTGACTGCGCGAAATTCTGCCAAGGATTTCCTTGGATTTGTTTAAGCCCTAAACTTACTCTTCTCTTCTCCTTATCTAGCTCAAGAACCATAACCTCCACTTCCTGGCTAGTCGACAATATCTTTCCTGGATGGACATTCTTCTTTGTCCATGACATTTCTGATACATGAACAAGGCCCTCTACACCCGCATCCAATTCAACAAAAGCGCCATAGTCCGTTATATTTGTTACTATTCCCTTCTGATTTGAACCTATTGGATATCTCGCTTCAACGTTAGCCCATGGATCGTCCTCAAGTTGCTTCATTCCAAGACTTATCCTATTAGTTTCTTTATTAACTTTTATAATTTGGACTTTTATAGAATCTCCCAAAGACAATACCTCAGACGGATGATTAATTCTCTTCCAAGCAATATCTGTCACATGGAGAAGCCCATCCAGCCCACCCAGATCCACAAATGCACCATAGTCAGTTATGTTTTTTACTATACCGTCAACAGTATTCCCCTCAGCCAAATTTCCAACAAGCTCTGCTCTCTGTTCTGCACGAGACTCTTCTAAAACTGCTCGCCGGGATACTACTATATTTCCTCGTTTTCTATCCATCTTTAAAACTTGAAATGGTTGAGGCACGTTCATCAAAGGCATTGTGTCTTTTATAGGACGTACATCAACTTGACTACCGGGCAAGAACGCAATTGCTCCGTCTAGATCAACTGTAAAACCACCCTTTACTTTACCAAAAATTATACCATCAACCCTTTCTTCTGTTTTTGCGGCTTTTTCTAATTTATCCCAAGCCTCTTCTCGTCTAGCCTTTTCCCTGCTAACAACAGCTTCACCTCTAGCATTTTCAACGCGCTCAAGGTAAACTTCTACTTGATCACCAATTTTTAGTTCTGCATCCTTGTTCGCAGCAGTTGTGAATTCTCTAACATCAACGCGACCTTCCATTTTATAACCAATATCAATAATAGCTTGGCCTGCTTCAATAGCGATTATTGTACCATTTACAACAGTATTTTCTTTAGGTGTCCCACTCTCAAAACTCTTCTCGAGTAGGGCTTCAAATTCAGCCATATTGTTAGCTGTTTCCATTAACTATCTCCTTAAAAAGAATAGGTCGTTTAACCAGATTTCTTTATATTTATATCAAGATTTAGACTTTTATACTTTTTTTCCACAATTTCAATAATTTCTTTATTCAAATCTTCTAAGGAGATTTCAGAGTTATCATAAACAATTGCATCTGGGACGCAAATCAGGGGTGAAACTTTTCGATTTTTGTCTCTTTTATCTCTTTCCTTCAGCTTCTCGATAATATCTCTTAAGGAATAGTCTTGTCCCATTTTTTTATAGTCCTCTTTGCGCCGCCGAGCTCTTACTGTTAAATCAGCAGTAATAAAAAACTTAATTTTGGCGTTAGGGAAGATAACACTGCCTATATCCCTTCCGTCTAAAACTGCTCCAACCTTTTTGTGAGGGAAATTTCTTTGAAAAAAAATAAGTTCGCGTCTTATTCGGTCGCTCTCTGCAAGTTTACTGGCCAAGTTACCACAATTCTCAGACCTTAGCTCTGGGTTATCAAGGTCTTTAAGCACTAAATTTTTTGCAAAATAAATTGCTTTATCAATCGAACCAGTATTTTTTGAATCTAAAAGTCTCTGTGCTACCGCACGATAAAGAAGGCCGGTATCAAGGTACTGAAAATTACAATGTTTAGCTATTAACTTTCCAATTGTACCTTTCCCAGAAGCTGAAAGACCGTCTATTGCAATTATTATCGGCTTGTTTGATTTGATAGGTTTGCTCCAATTTCCTTAAACTTTTCAACGAATCCAGGAAAGCTTGTGCCTATTGAAGCAGACTCACTAATTTCAATAGGTTTTTGGGTTACTTGGCCCAGGCACATGAATGACATGGCTATTCTATGATCACTAAATGTATTTATTAGTTGGCCTCCTCTTACTTCCCTCATTCCTTTGACAGTCATATAGTCATCTCCAAAAAAAACATCGACTCCACAGTCCCTCAACCCTTTCGCCATTGAAAAAATCCTGTCACTCTCTTTTACTTTGAGCTCCCCTATTCCCTTCATTTCAGTTTCACCTTCTGCTAAAGCCGCCAATACGGCTAAAATAGGGAACTCATCAATCATTGAAGGAACAAGACTTTTTGGAACCTTCACACCTTTTAGCCTTGAGGATTTTACTCTCACATCTGCTACGGGCTCACCACAAATAGTTTTTTTATTTTTAAACTGTATACTGGCCCCCATCTTATTTATGACTTTCAGAAACCCTATTCTTGTATCATTCATACAGATATTCTTTATTGTAATGTCTGAGCCCTCTACCATCAAAGCAGCAGCTATAAAGAAAGACGCAGATGATGGATCTGAAGGAACTGTAATTTCCCGTGGCTTTAGCTCCTGTAATCCTGGTAGATAATGGACAAATCCATTATCAGTTTTCTCAGTTTTTATTTTGCCTCCAAAAAACATTAACATTCTTTCAGTATGGTCCCGTGTCAAAGTCTTTTCGACATATTTTGTTGTACCACGACTATTAAGGCCTGCTAGGAGCACCGCAGATTTTACCTGAGCAGAATCAACCTTTGACACAAAGTCACTCGGCATAGCACTCGATATGCCTTCTAAAGTTATTGGTAAAAAAGATCCCTCTCTTGCAGTGCATTTGACACCTATCTCACTTAAGGGCTCTATTATTCTATCCATAGGTCTATGAGATAAACTCTTATCACCAACAAATATCGCGGATATAGGAGTTGTCGAGATAGCTCCCATAAGCAATCGGCAAGTAGTGCCTGAGTTTCCGCAATCAATTACATTTTCGGGACTTGTGAATCCCCCAACCCCAAAACCATAAACCTCCCATTTACCATTTTTTTTATCTACTTTAGCTCCTAGTTGTCTGACCGCTTCAATAGTTTTTTTAACATCCTCAGATTCTAGTAATCCTGTTATTGTTGTCTTACCAACACAAAGAGAGCCAAAAATAATAGCTCTATGTGAGATGGATTTGTCGCCCGGTATTGAAATAAAACCAGACAGTTTTTTAGATCTTTGTACTTTTATCATTCGCCTAGAATTCAAATTCCACTGAAGAGTTAGCAGTGTTACACCTTTTTGTAAACAAGATAAGAAGGGGAAAATCCTTTATTAATTGCTTTTTGCTCATATTTTGTTTTCAAATCTAAAAAGAAGTTTAAATTTTTTTCTTTTGGTGAAACATGTAACTTTTTAAATTGATATAAATTTGAAAAAGTATCTTCAATTTCCAAGAAATAATCTTCCACATCAGTAGCAATACAAATATACCCCTTTGATTTTAAAATTTTAGAAAAAAATTCGATATTGGCTGATGAGAGCAACCGTCTTGATTTATGCCTCTTTTTTGTCCATGGATCTGGGAACAAAAAATATATCCTGTCAACAGCTTCATATTTAAATGAATGCAGCAACTCTCTCGCATCTCCATGAAAAACTCTTACGTTCTCTATTTTGTTTTGAAATAAAGAAAAACATGTAGTCGCAACTCCATTTTCGTATACTTCACTACCTACGATAAGTTTATCACAGTTTCTTTTTGCTAGCTCTACAAGGTGATGTCCATTCCCAAAACCAACTTCTAGCCAAATTTTTTTTTTTGTGTCTAAAAAGCCATCGTACTTTTCTTTAAGTATAGCCAAACCTAACTTTTGGTTTTTTGAAAGAGGCCTTCCCTTCAATCGCCCAAAAGTTTTTATCAACCTAAAGCTTGCAATATTTTTAAATTCCGACAAAAACTTTCTCTAATTAAAGATGTTTTGCTAAATGATCTACTAGATCTATTTTCTCCCAAGAAAAACTACCATCAATCTCAGGTGTTCTTCCAAAATGTCCATAAGATGCTGTTTTTTCATAAATAGGTTTTCTTAAACCAAGTTTTTCGATTATGCCCTTAGGAGATAAATCTACTATTTTTGGTAAGATCTCCTCCAATTTTTTCTCATACTTAGTTCCGGTTCCATAAGTGTCTACGTAAATTGATAATGGCTCTGCAACCCCGATTGCATAAGAAAGTTGAATAAGACATTTCGGAGCGACTCCGGAAGCTACAATATTTTTGGCTAAATATCGAGCAATATAAGCTGCAGATCGATCGACCTTTGTTGGGTCCTTACCAGAAAATGCTCCTCCACCATGTGGAGCTGCTCCACCATAGGTATCCACTATAATCTTTCTACCCGTCAAGCCTGCATCACCATCAGGGCCCCCAATTACAAATTTTCCGGTAGGATTTATATGCCAAACAGTATCCTTAGAAATCCATTGATCCGGTATTACCCCTAGGATATATGGCTCTACTATTTCTTTTACATCCTGAGAGGAAAGTGATGGGTCAAGATGCTGAGTGGACAAAACGATTGAGTCAACGTTGACTGGATTTCCATTATCGTACTTCACTGTAAGTTGAGATTTGGAGTCTGGTCCCAAACTAGTGGTTAACTTATTATGCCTTGCGTCCGCCAGCGATTTGAGAATTAAATGAGAATAATGTATTGGTGCAGGCATTAACTCCTCTGTTTCATTCACTGCATACCCAAACATTATACCCTGATCACCGGCCCCATCTCTATCAACTCCTTGAGAAATATCGCTAGATTGTTGGTGTATAAAGTTTGACACATTCAAGTTATTCCAGTGAAATCCATCCTGCTCATAACCAATTTCTTTTACTACATTTTTGACAAGAGGCTTTATTTCGGAAGCAAGTGACTGAGAATCTGATTCAGCCCTAAGCCCCACTTCACCTCCTACTACAACAGTGTTTGTCGTGGCAAAAGTTTCACATGCAACCCTGGCAAGGCTATCTTTTTTTAAACAGAAATCTAAAACTGCATCAGAAATTCTGTCACATATTTTGTCTGGATGGCCTTCCGAAACTGACTCAGAAGTGAACAAGTAATTTTTTCTAGCCACTTTGGTCTCCCTTTTTTCTATTGTTGGATATTGAATAATATAAAAGAAGAAGCAATAAAAGCATTAAATGAAAGTAGGCTGATACGTTTTTCCCAATATTTGCGTAATATGTACTTTCTCTTTTGACTTGCAAACCAAGCTGAACATCTAAAAAATCCTTTTTGTTCAGTGGAATAAATTTTTCGATCATTCCATTCTGGGAAATCTTGGCAGAAATACCATTATTTGAAACTCTTATTAATGGAATGTTATTCTCTAAAGCTCTCATTCTTGCAATATTTAAATGTTGTTTTGGGCCACCAGCATTTCCGAACCATGCATCATTTGTTATGTTTAACATCCACTTTGCCTCTTTAACTTTTCCTAAAATTTCATTCGAAAACAGTGCCTCATAACAAATGAGCGGGAGAAAGTTTGGGAGACCTGAATTTTTAATTATCTCCAAACCTGTGCCACTACTGAAGCCATCAATCAAACCGTAGCTATTGTTGAAGATATTCAAGAATTTCAGCAAGCCCCCTAGTGGCAAATATTCCCCAAAAGGTACCAAAAAGGTTTTATCATAAATACTCTTTATATTTCCTTCACTATTAATCAAAAACACCGCATTAAATAATTTTTTAGTATCTCTGTTGAACCGTAAAGCTCCAAAGATCAATGGAGATTTCACTTTTTCAGCTATAAATTTGAGTTTCTCTGGATTTTCTTCTGGAAGCCAGTAAACAGAGGTTTCAGGCCAAATAACTAAATCAGGCTTTGGACTTTTATTGCTTAAGTCAATTAATGTTTCTATATGATTAGATTCATTCTCCTTTTTCCACTTATCTTCCTGTTTGATATTAGGCTGAACTAATCTTATAGTTAAGTCTTGACTAATTTCATCAAAGTCATTTTCTAAATATTTACTCTGTAAACCCAAAAGTGCAGTTATAAGGAAAATAACCTTAAAGATATCATTTGGAAGCGAAGAATAAAATAAGTTGAAGCCAACCATAATAATAATCGAATTAAAAATATAAGGCCCAAACCAAGTGACAAAAACGGATACCGGAGTATCTATCCAAGCATAAGATAGTATTCCCCATGGAAAACCTGAAAACAAATAACATCTAAACAATTCAGCTATTGCAAAAAGAATTGACAAACAAAATATTTTTTTTCGATTTTCTTCCTCATCTCTCATTAAATACTTAGAAAGATAAAATGCTACAGCCCAAAAAAAAGAAAGTGACGAGACAAAACCGATATAGGCAAAAGGCGCTAGCCAAATATTCTTTGGATAATCAACCAAGAAGGGGTTGATTATCCAAATGAACGTTAACCCGAAATAACCAAGACCGAAGGCAAATCCACTTAATAAATACTGCTTCGAAGTTTTCAGAGATCTTACCACCAGAAAGGAAACCGAAGGCAACACTAATAAAGTTAAATAGGGTATGTTGAAGGGTTCTTGTGCAAAGGCTAATACTAAGCCTAATAAAAAAAATCTCAAAAAAACGGACTTGGACAGTGTTATTATACTAGATATCACAAATCAACTTCTTAAATTTAGCCTTAACCTTTTTATGCTTCGAGGATCCGCTTCTAATACTGAAAATTCATTTCCTGAGGCATCTATTACAACCTCACCTCGGGAAGGTATTCGGTTAGTGATATTAAATACTAAGCCCCCGATAGTATCATATTCTTCACCATTTTCTTTTTTTGTAAGGTCTACACCAGACTGTGTTTTAAAATCCTCTAAATTAAGCCTAGCATTCACAATAAAAACGTTCTCTTTTTCTTTACTCCACAACAGGTCTTCTTTAAGTTCATGTTCATCATTAATTTCACCAACTATTTGCTCTAAAAGATCTTCAATTGTAAGCAGCCCCTCGACGCCTCCATATTCGTCAATAACAAGTGACATATGAATTCGCTCAGCTT
>CAZOIZ010000002.1:0-83319 GCA_964580005.1 uncultured Rhodobacterales bacterium | reverse complement strand
GATAATTTCCAAGGAAAATAAGCAGGTTTATACAGGCATCGCGTCTGCACCAAACAAAGAACAGCTTGATAAACGGATTATCCAAAAGAGTTGTGAATTAGGCCTCTGAGGAGATTTTTATTGATAAGGCGATTTAGAGGTGAGTCATTACATAAGGTAGATACAAAAGGACGAGTGTCAGTTCCTGCAGCCTTTCGTCGTGTTCTCGAAGAAGGTGATCCAGACTTTACCGGGAGTTCCAGCCCAAACTTTGTAATTGTCTATGGAGGTGTGAGAGGTATTTGCTTAGAAGGTTATACCATTAGCTCAATAACCAAAGTTGACAAACTCATAAGTAAATTGCCCAGGTTTTCAAGAGATAGAGAAATTCTTGAAAGATTTATTAATACTCAATCCACATACATGCAGCTTGATGAAACAGGAAGGATAGTTTTATCTCCCCGTCTAAAAGAGAAAATTGGTATTAAAGATGAGGCAATGTTTGCAGGTATGGGTGAGAAATTTCAAATATGGGAACCAAAAAATTATCAAAATGAACTAGATGATTTGGACATATCTTTCAATAGCCTATCGGAAGATGAAAATCCTTTTTTGAAATTAGATCAGCTACAAGATTGATATTCCTGGGGGATTGTGAAGATATTGCAAAAACATGAACCGGTTTTACTTGAGGATTTCATAAGTTTGGCTACGCCAATTACTGGTTGTTGGATTGATGGTACATTTGGAGCTGGGGGTTACAGTAGAGCTTTACTCCAAAACGGTGCCTGTCAAGTACTAGCAATTGATAAGGACTCTACAACGAAAGTTTTTCTTCAAAGAATACAAAATGAATATGGAGACATGATAAAGTTTTATAATCAAAGCTTTGCCGATATGGAAAAAAATGACGATATAGTCGGAAGAGATGATATCTGCGGGATTGTTTTAGACCTCGGTGTTTCATCAATGCATTTGGACAATCCTTTAAGGGGATTTTCATTCAGGGAAAGTGGTCCCCTTGACATGAGAATGGGAGATCAGCCTGGCCCAACTGCTTCCGAGATAATTAATCTCTGTTCGGAAACAACTTTAGCCGATTTGATCTTCTTTTATGGACAAGAAAGAAAAGCACGAAAAATTGCAAACAAAATTGTTCAAGAAAGGAAAAAAAGAAAAATAAATACTACTCTTGAATTAGCAGAAATTATAAGAGCTATAGTTCCAAAAAACTCAAATAGAGATCCTGCCACCAGAACTTTTCAAGCGATCAGAATAGCTGTTAACAATGAGTTAAGAGATTTATCTAAAGCTTTAATATTCGCTGAAAAAATTGTAAAAAAGGGAGGTATCATTGCAATAGTCACCTTCCATAGCCTAGAAGATAAGATGGTTAAAGATTTTGGAAAATTAATGTCAGGCAATGCTTCTGCAACCAACAGGTATAGCCCACCAACTTCTAAAACTTATCCATCTCTTATTCCTGTAAATAAGAAACCAGTTGTTGCCGCAATTGATGAGATTGATAGAAATAAAAGAGCAAGATCTGCAAAACTTAGGGTTTTTACAAAAGTTTCAAATAGTCCATCAAGAGTTTTGGCAAAAATAGAATTTCCAGAGGTTGAATTAGGAATATGAGATGTTGAGATTTCTTTTATTTGCAACTCTTATAGTGAGCACTTTTTCATTGGGCTTATGGGCTTACAAAATAAATTACGAGAGTCGCGCTGCTAATCAAAGAGTAAAAAATCTCGAGGAATCGATTCTCTCATTGAATAAAGAAGTCAAAATCTTAAATGCAGAATGGGCTCATTTAAATAGGCCTGAACGTTTAAGAAAATTGGTTGAGTATTATTTCTTGGAGCTAAGGCTAAATCCAATCAACCCTGATGATTTCATTGCGTTTTCAGAAATATATATGGGCCAAACTAGTGGAAATGTTCCAACTACATTAGCAGATAAAAGGCTAACTGGTATAGCCCATGATGAGTAACAGAAAAAAAAAACTCTTCGCGGAGCTTCCCAGAACGAGAGCAAGGTTAATTCTGTTCAGCCTATTTGTAATGATAGGTTTTTCATTAATAAGCGTGAAAATAGCTTTTTTGGCATCAAAAGAAAATCAAAAAAATATAGGTTACTCTGAGACCAAGAAAATACACTCTAGATCAGATATTTCAGATAGAAACGGATACATTCTAGCAACTAACCTTGAAGGGGTTTCTGTTTATATTCGGCCTGAGGAAATTCAGAAAAAGTTGCTAGTTGCTCAACGATTAAAAAATATATTCCCAGATTTGGATGAAGGCGTGCTAGTGAATAAATTAAACGATGGCCGAAAATTTTTCTGGTTGAAAAGTCTCGTATCACCAAAACAAGAAAAGGCACTTTTTGATTTGGGTCAACCGGGAATTTATTTTGGAGAAAGAGAGTACCGTTTTTATCCATATGGAACCTTAGCATCGCACGTAATCGGCTACACCAAAGTAAATGAGTTTGATGTCAATTATGCCAAAATCTCGGGAATTTCTGGAGTTGAGAAAGCTTTTGAAGATGAATTGGCGATAAAAAACGTGTCCCAAATAAAGAATAATACAATTAGTTTGTCTTTAGATTTATCAGTTCAAGCAGAAGTCGAAAATGTTTTAAAGGAATGGCAAAAAAGAATGGGTGCCAAAGCCGGAGGCGTTGTTATAATGGATATTCATAATGGCGAAATAATTGCGCTTGCTTCCTCACCAGGTTTTGATGCTAATGAAAAAAAAGACGGACTAGTAAGAAATAAAGATACTAGTATTTATTTTAATCGAGTTGTTCAAGGTGTCTATGAGATGGGATCAACTTTTAAGATATTTTCAGTTGCCCAAGGTATAGAGAAGGACCTATTCACACTCGACTCACTAATTGATACCAAGGCATTTAAAATAAGTACTAGAAAAATTGAAGATAAGTATAAATTCAAAAGTAAAAGTTCTGTTTACGAGATAATTGTGAGATCATCAAATGTTGGGTCAGCAAGACTCGCTTTGATGGTTGGAGAGAAAGGGTTGAAAGAAATTTTCTCCATACTCGGGCTTTTGGAGCCGGTACAATTGGAATTGAGAGAGGCAAACTTAACTTGGCCGATTGTGCCAAAAAATTGGAGAGATATAACGCTAGCGACTGTATCGTATGGGTATGGAATATCAGTTTCATTATTACATTTAGCTAAAGCCTATGCAATACTTGGAAATGGAGGATTCTATGTAGAGCCCACTATTTTGAAAAAAAACCATGATGGTAAAAAGGGTTCTAGAGTTTTAAAGAAAACAACCTCCGATGAAATCCTCAAATTATTAGAAGCTGTTGTTACCGATAAAAGAGGGACTGCAAGAATTTTAGAAAGTAAATATTATCGTATTGGTGGGAAAACAGGTACAGCAGAGAAGATTTCCCTTAATAAAAGAGGTTATCAAAAGGATAAGGTAGTTGCAAATTTTGTAGGATTATTTCCTCTTAATAAGCCAAGGTTTGTCATTGCAGCTTTTTTAGATGAACCAGAGAATAATCTTCTGAAGGAGTCATGTAGATATGCAAGTTGCACCGTCGTACCGATGGTAAAAAAGTTAATTGAGAGAAGTGGACCCTTAATGAATTTAACTCCTGATTACCATGCATCGAACTTTTAGAAAGGTTTTTGATGTTTAGGAGAATACAGTAATGACAAAACTTTCAGAGCTTAATGTTAAAGAAATTAATCGGAAAGGAATCTGGAACGATCAGGATCCTGAAATAACAGGTGTTGAAACTAACTCGCTTAAGGTGGAAAAAGGAGATATTTTCCTTGCAAGAGCAAGTAAAACAAAAGAAAGCCACGGAGTAATGTTTAGTGATCAAGCTATTGAGAGGGGTGCAAGTCTAGTTATTACTGACCCGGAAGGCTATCAATTTGTTTTAGATAAAGACTTAAATCCAACTGCACCTTTTCTAATAGTTGGAGACCTTGAGCACACTTTGAATTACTTTTGTGACGTATTTTATCCCGTTAAACCAAATTTTATTATGGGAGTCACAGGAACAAATGGAAAAACATCAGTAGTAAATTTTAGCCAACAGCTTATTGAACAAAAAAATAAGTCTTGTGTAACTATAGGTACTCTGGGAGTCGGTGGAGTTGTAAGTTTGAAAACTGATAATACAACACCTGACCAATCCTATATTGCCAAAATTTTGCAAATGGCAAAGTCAAAGGGTGCGGATTATGCTCTTTTAGAGGTGTCATCACATTCTCTAGTACAACAACGGATATACGGAGTCCCATTTAAGGTTTTCTGTTTTACCAATCTATCACAAGATCACTTAGATTATCATAAAAATATGGAAAAATATTTTCAAGCAAAGTTAAGCATTCTTGATATCTTGACGTTGGATACAAAAATAATAGTTAATATTGACACTGAATACGGAAAAATATTTTTTGCGAAAGCAAAAAATAAGGGGTTCAAAATTGAAACAATCGGATTTAGTGATGTAGCAGATGTCAAGCTGAGAATATCCCAAGGCACACCAAATACCCAACTTATCGAAATTATGAAAGGTGCATTGATCTATAAATTTCAAACGCATTTAATAGGGGCGTTTCAGGCACTAAATATAGGAATGTCATTGCTTGTATGTGAGAAATTTGGGTTTAAGTTTCAAGAGATGATGGATTATTGCAGCTCCTTGAAACCGGTTCCCGGCAGATTGGAATTCGTTGGGAAAACAAAAAAAGGAGCGTTAGTGTACATAGATTTTGCTCACACTCCTGATGCGTTAAAACACCTCTTGGAGTCACTTAGAGTGTTAACAAAAGGTAGGTTGCTGTTGGTTTTTGGTGCAGGAGGAGAAAGAGATAAAGATAAAAGAAAGTCTATGGGTTCAATTGCATATAAATATAGCGATTTGATTTATGTAACAGATGATAATCCTCGCCATGAAGATGCTAAATCTATAAGGAAGCAAATCATTGAGAGCTGTCCAAGTGCCCTTGAAATTGAAGATCGAGCAGCGGCAATAACAATAGCAATTCAGCAGGCCCAACTAGATGATGTAGTCATAATTGCCGGTAAAGGTCATGAGCAGGTACAAATAGTGAGAGATAATTATTTTCCGTTTAGTGATTTTGAGCAAGCCAGCATAGCCATAGAATTAATGGAGTAGAATAAAATTGACTAAGGTTTTATGGAATAAATTGACAGCGGAGGCGGCTACCTTAGGTCAAAGCAAATCATTCTGGGAAGTCACAGGTATATCGTTTGATACTAGGAAAATTAACAAAGGAGATTTATTTATAGCGTTGCCAGGGAAAAGAGATGGTCACGATTTTGTTAAAGTAGCCTTTGATTATGGAGCAGCAGCTGCCATGGTCAGTAAAATACCAAAAGGTTTAAATGAAAATGATAATTTATTAGTTGTCGACGATGTTATGAAGGCATTAGTCAGAATGGCAAAGACTGTTAGAAAGGAGTCTAAGGCTATTTTCATTGGAATAACTGGAACATCTGGAAAAACCTCGACAAAGGATATGGGAGGCCTGGTTTTTAGAAGCTTTGGAAAGACACATCTTTCAGAGAAAAGTTACAACAATATCTTAGGTTGTTCGTTAACATTAGCCACTACACCAAAAGATACTGAATACGTTTTAGTTGAAATTGGAACAAATAGCTTGGGTGAAATTGCAGAATTATCCCACATAGTCAAGCCTGATCATATTATAATAACAGACGTATCTATTGGACATATGGAAGGTCTAAAGTCTTTAGATAATATTGTCAAAGAGAAAGCGTCCATTTGTTCAGGCCAAAAACAAAAGGGTACGGCAATTATACCAAGTGGAATTGAAAAATTTAGCCAACTTAAAGCAAAAGTTGAGGCTTTTGGCCCAAACTTAATCTCAGTAGGAGAAGGCGAAGTTAGTGATGTGAGGATCAGCAATACAGAAGTTTTGAACAACGCTATTACCTCAAAAATTTTAGATCTAGAACAAAATTTATGGAATATAAGGCTTAAAACTGCTGGAAAGCATTACATGAAAAATGCAGCTGCATTATTGGCTCTTGTATTCTCATTAAAATTGAATCCATCTAAAGCCATTTTAGCCTTAGAGAGTTGGTCTCCATTAGCTGGACGTGGTCAAGTTTTAGAAATTGAAGTCAAACATAGTGATTATAAAACAGCCATATACCTCATAGATGAAAGCTATAACGCAAATCCTGGATCGGTGAAATCCTCTCTAGAAACTCTTGCCAGTATTTATTCAAGCCAAAAAAGTAAATGTGAGTATAGCAGGAGAATAGCTGTTTTAGGAGATATGCTAGAATTGGGGTTTTCTGAGGTTCAAGAACATGTGAATATATCTAGATTTGCAAGATTAGATAAAATCGATAAAATTTACTGCGTAGGCTCTCGAATGCGAAAGCTTTATGATGTATTGCCATCAATGAAGCGAGGGTTTTGGACTGAAACCGCAGAGGAAATGCAACATGTTTTGGTTAAAAAACTTAAAGATGGCGATATAGTAATGATTAAAGGTTCTTTCTCAATGGGTATGAACACGATAGTTAACAAATTGAAAAACACTTAATAATTTAGAGTTTCAGCAATGTTGTATTTTTTGAGTCTTTTATCAGATGGTGGTGATATTTTTAATCTATTCCGCTATATAACTTTTCGGGCGGGGGGTGCTTTTTTTACAGCTCTTATAATATTTTTTACTTTTGGGAAATACAGTATTAATTTTTTAAAAAAATTACAGAAGGAGGGACAACCAATAAGAGAGGATGGCCCCGAGGAGCATATTATCAAAAAAGCCGGGACTCCTACAATGGGAGGGGTTATTATATTATTAGCGGTTACAGTCTCTACTATTTTGTGGGCTCGCTTAGATAATCAGTATGTGTGGATTATACTTTTTGTGACTTTTTCTTTCGGCTTAATTGGATTAATTGATGATTATACCAAAGTTGTTAAAAAAAGTAATAAAGGACTTTCTGGTCGCCTGAGATTGCTAGCTGGATTTCTTATCGCTTTCATTGCTGTCTACTTCATTCAGATTCAACATCTTGATGATTTGAGTAGGTCTCTCGCTTTGCCGATTTTCAAAGATTATTTAGTATTTTTGGGTCTCTTCTTTTTCCCATTTGCTATGCTTGTGATTGTTGGTTCTGCTAACGCTGTTAATTTAACGGATGGATTGGATGGATTGGCTATAATGCCAGTTATAATCGCAGGAGCATCGTTAGGTATTATCTCTTACATAGTTGGCAGAGCAGATTATTCGTCATACCTCGATATTCACTATATTAAAGGTAGTGGTGAAATACTTATATTTTCTTCAGCTCTAATAGGTAGTGGTTTGGGGTTTTTGTGGTACAACGCCCCTCCTGCTGCAGTTTTTATGGGAGATACTGGTTCATTATCTCTTGGCTCAGCGCTTGGTTGTATAGCTGTATCAATTAAACATGAGCTTGTCTTATTGATTGTCGGAGGTTTGTTCGTGATTGAGACACTTTCTGTAATTATCCAAGTATTATTTTTTAAGATTACAGGAAAAAGAGTTTTTCTGATGGCGCCGATACATCATCACTTCGAAAAACTAGGTTGGTCAGAGTCTCAGATAGTCATAAGGTTCTGGATCATTGCAGTCATACTAGCTGCTCTTGGAATGGCAACGCTTAAGCTCAGGTAAAATGATAAATTTAAAAAACCTGAGAAATAAAAAAGTGGGAGTTTTGGGCTTAGAAAAGACAGGTTTATCTGTTGTCAAGGCTGTGGAACAAGCAGGTGGATTATTAATCTGTTGGGATGATAATAAAGAAAAGAGAGATAAAATTAAAGTTAATGGGATCACTGTAAAAGATCTCAATGATAAAAGTTTAATTAGAGAGCTAGATCTGCTTGTTGTTAGTCCTGGGGTTCCTCACTTATACCCAAATGCACATCCAATAGTTAACTTGGCATATGAATTAAATATAAGAGTGGATAATGATATTGGACTTTTTTTTTCAAGCTATATTGAAGATTATTATGACACTTTCAGTGATCCACCAAAGATTATAGCTATAACGGGTTCAAATGGTAAATCTACTGCAACGGCATTAGCTAATCACGTCTTTTCTCAATTTTTCGGCGATGTAGAAATGGGGGGTAATATAGGCAAACCTGTTTTAGAATTAAGTCCCCTTAAGGAAGGCTCTATCAGGCTTTTGGAACTCTCTTCTTATCAAATTGAATTGGCAAAAGACTTGGCTCCAAACATTGCTGCTTTCATTAATTTTTCTTCAGACCATCTACAAAGACATGGAGGGCTAGGGGGTTATTTTTATGCTAAAGCACGACTATTTCTAGAAAACTTAACAGATATGTCTGTGATTAATATTGATACTATCGAGGGCTTGTTCTTACATCAGAGACTTAACTCAGCTGATAATAAAATTATAGCTATTAGCAGTAAGCTAGATGTCACAAATTATTTATGGGCTGTAGTTCTAAAAGGATATTTTATTACAGAATGGAAAAAGGGTCGGCAGGTTTACTCTTTTGATTTAAGGAATTTAGGTGATAGCTTTTTTAGCTTGCGTGAAAGCCTTTTAACTGTTTATGCATTAGCAAGATCATTGGGTATAGCCCCTAAAAGTATCCTAACCAAGTGTAATGGATTTGTGCCGCTTGCACATAGAAATCAATTGGTAGACGTTATTAGGGGTGTAACATTTATAAATGATAGTAAAGCTACCAACGTTGATGCAACTATACATGCGCTAAAAACTCATAAAAATGTCCATTTGATTTTAGGTGGGCGTGCAAAAGAGGATAATTTTTATCAACTTCAAAATAGCAAGAAATTTATATCTAAGATCTATCTTATAGGAGAGGCAGCTGCACTTATAGCAAGTAACTTCGAAGGTCATGAAATTGAGCAATGCGATACGTTAGGCAATGCTTTTAATAGAGCAACAAGTATTGCCATGGAAGGAGATACGATTTTGTTCTCACCTGCTTGTGCTAGTTTTGATCAATACTTGAATTTTGAGGAAAGAGGTGAGCACTTTGTCTCCTTAGTTGAAAAATATAGGAAAAATGCAATTTAATCTGTCTTTTTAATTTAAGTAATGGTACTGTCATATCTAAAAAACGAGCAGTAAGATGACAGATATAATACACGGCAGACCCCGTGATGTGCCTGTGGATAATCCATTTTTTCGTTGGTGGCAATCGATTGATCAATGGACATTGCTAGCGGCCCTTGGCCTCATCGTAACTGGGTTGCTTCTACAAATGGCGGCTTCAGTCCCTCTTGCTGACTCCAACGATATGCCTACGTTTTACTATGTTTACAGGCAAACTATTTACAGCATAATTTCATTTTCTCTTATTGTCTTTTTATCCACCACAAGCCTATTAGTTGTACGAAGATTTGGAATTATAGGGTTTTTTTTAGCGGTTATTGCACTTGCACTTCTTCCAATTTTTGGTACTGATTTTGGGAAGGGATCAGTGCGATGGTTTTCTTTGAGTTGGTTAACAATTCAACCATCTGAATACTTGAAACCATTTTTTGTAGTTTTTGTATCTTGGATTGTTGCAGGTAACATACATAGCAACCCAAGAGCGGGATTGATCTTATCTTTTTTTTCAATGGCCATTTGCGTATTTTTACTTACCATGCAACCGGACCTTGGTCAGACCGTGGTTTTGATTAGTTGCTGGGTTTTGATCCATTTTATTGTCGGTGTCTCTTGGCTCTTCTCTGTGGTTTTTTTTACGTTTGTTTCAACTGTAGGCTTCATATTTTATCAATTCTCTAATCATGTAGCGACCAGATTACAAACTTTTTTTTCAAATGTTATTGAACCAACATCTCAGATTGGTTTAGTTGAGCAAGCAATTTACTCAGGTGGGTTTTTGGGAGTTGGTGCTGGCAACGGAAAGATCAAATGGAGCCTACCTGACGCTCATACCGATTTTATCATCGCTGTTGCCATAGAGGAATTCGGTCTAATAGTGTTTATTTTAATTTTAACACTCTTTATCGTGATCTTGCTAAGAACATTATCAAGGTTACTTACTGAAAGGAACCCATTTCTATTATTGGTTGGCCTTGGTTTGTTGACGATTGTTCAAACGCAGGCACTTATTAATTTAGGGGTAGCGGCTCGTTTACTTCCTACTAAGGGAATGACATTGCCTTTCATCAGCTATGGAGGGTCTTCAATGCTAGCTATGGCGATATTAATGGGCCTTCTACTTAATGTAACAAGGCGTAGACCTAGTGAGAGTATAGATAGCTTCATGGGGGGTACTTAATGGATAAAAAAGGTGTTTGCGTACTATCAACGGGAGGTACTGGTGGTCATGTCTTGCCTTGCACTGCTTTGGCAACTGAACTTAATAATGTTGGATGGGAAGTTATAATTTTTACCGACTCAAGAGGTTTACAGTACTTGGATAAAAGTTCAAATGACTACTCAATTGAGGTTGTCAATATCTCCTCGGAAACAGCATCGCGTCGAAAAAAACTAATAGAGCTATCTTATCAACTGCCCCTTGGAGCTCTTAGATCGGGGAAGCTTATGTTTAAGAAAAAGCCAGAGTTTGTCCTAGGCTTTGGTGGAGTTTCTACCTTCCCAATTCTCTTCATGTCTGTTGTGCTCAGAATTCCTCTATTTATTCAGGAACAGAATGCAGTTCTAGGAAGAGTAAATAGATTTTTTCAAAGGTTTAGTACAAAAGTCTTTTGCCATTTTTCAAATACTCTATTTTTAGACTCAAACATAAGCTTAAATACTGGCAACCCGATAAGAAATAAAGTACTTAAAAAGTCTAACTCCCAATACCTAGAGCCTGGCCCGTGGCCTATCACTTTGTTAGTACTTGGTGGGTCACAAGGAGCGAGGTTACTATCTGACGCTTTACCGAAGTGTATAGGAACACTATCTAAAAAAACTAAAGAAAGGTTAACAATATTCCATCAGGCAAGAAAGGATGACATAGACAGAGTGCTAGCAGCTTACAGAGACATGGACTTAAGGGCATGTGTGCGGCCATTCTTTGAAGATGTGGAAAGGCTAATGTCGGAGTCACAAATAATTATTTGCAGAGCTGGATCTAATACATTAGCAGATATATCGATTGTTGGAAGGCCAGCAATTCTTATACCTTTAAAGCACGCTAAAGATGAACATCAACTTCGTAATGCTAAAATGTTTGCTGAGGAGGGTGGGGCAATAGTGGTTGAAGAAAGTTCAAGTCTTGTGGAAGATCTATCTGAAAAGTTGAGCCTTGTCTTAAAATCTCCTTCAAAAACAAGAACTATGGCTGATAAAGCATTAAAAACGGGTAAACCTGATGCCTCAAAAAATATAATTAAAACAATTGAGGTACTTTTAGGAAAAAAGGAATGATTGCTACTAGATTACCTTTAAACTTGGGGCCAATACATTTTATTGGGATTGGTGGCATAGGAATGTCTGGAATTGCAGAGGTTCTTTTGAATCTTGGCTACTCTGTACAAGGTTCTGATATAAAGAAAACTAACATAACTGTTAGACTCTCATCTTTAGGTGTAGATATATTTCATGAGCATGACACAGATAACGTCACCAATTGTTCTGTTGTTGTTATTTCTTCTGCAATAAAAAAGGACAATTTAGAGTTAGCTTTTGCGAAACAGCTTGGGATACCTATAGTTTCTAGAGCAGAAATGCTAGCAGAGTTAATGAGAATGAAGTTGAACATTGTGGTCGCAGGCTCTCATGGGAAGACAACAACAACATCTCTGGTAGCCTCAATAGCAGAGGTAGGAAATTTAGATCCTACCGTCATTAACGGCGGAGTCATAAAAGCATACGGTTCAAATGCTAGGTTAGGAGAAGGGGAGTGGATGGTAGTAGAAGCAGATGAAAGCGATGGATCTTTTAACAAATTACCTGTAACAGTTGCCATAGTAACGAATATTGATAAGGAGCACTTGGATTACTACAGTAGTTTCCTGAAATTAAAAAGAGCTTTTCAAAAATTTATTTCAAGTGTTCCTTTTTACGGAGTAGCCATTTGTTGTATAGATGATAAAAACATTGCTTCTGTGATCTCTCATGTCAAGGATCGAAAAATCATTACATATGGATTTTCCGAAAAAGCAGATATTACAATAAGAAATCTACAAGTTAATGAACAAGGCACCAGATTTGACCTGGATGACAAAATTGCAAATATTTATTTAAGAGATTTCTATTTACCGATGATAGGTCGACACAATGCGCTAAACGCTTGTGCAGCCATCTTGGCAGCTTCAAATTTATCAATTCCAATAAAGTTTATCAAAAGCGCGTTATCAAAATTTGAGGGAGTGTCTAGGCGCTTTACACGGGTTGGCTTCTTTAATGGAGCTGCGATAATAGATGACTATGCACATCATCCTGCAGAAATCGAAGCAGTGATTTCTGCAGCTAAAGCGATTACAAAGGGGCGGGTAATAGTGGTACATCAGCCTCACAGATTTTCAAGGCTAAGATCATTATTTTTAGACTTTAAGAAATGCTTTAGAGATGCAGATGTTCTTGGTATTGCACCAGTTTTTGCGGCCGGTGAACGCAAGATTGATGGACCTGATAGTAAAACTCTAATCAAATCCGTAATAATGAGTAAGAAGTCAAAGGTTGAGTATATCGAGGACGATGTTTCCTTTAAAAAGTTTCTAAAAAATAATTGTGATAGAGGCGACATTTTCTTAAGTCTTGGGGCTGGTAGTATAACTAATTGGGTTAACAATCTATCTTCTCTAATGGATAAACCTGGACATGAATACAATGAGTAAAGCGGCTTTCATAGATGAAAATCAATTTTCAGGATCAATAAATTATTTTTTTCCTTTATCAAAAATAAGTTGGTTAAAGGTTGGTGGACCAGTAGATGTTTTGTTTAGGCCAAGAAATTTGGATGATTTATCTAGGTTCCTTTCTTTAGTGCCAGTTGAAGTGAACATTATGCCAATAGGAGCTTGTTCGAATCTTTTGGTAAGAGATGGAGGCCTTCCAGGGGTAGCAATAAAACTAGGTGGAAAATTTTCAGAAATAGAACTTAAGGATAATTATGTAAAGCTTGGGGCTGGGAATTTTAGCTCTAAGGTTGCTGTTAATTTATCCGAACTAGGTTACGATTTATCCTTTTTAAGAACGATACCTGGAACTATAGGGGGAGCGATAGCTATGAACGCTGGCTGCTACGGAAATTACATAGGAGATTATGTTCAAAGTATCGAGGGATTTGATAAGTCAGGCAAATTTATTCGAGTGAGTAGGGAAAATATTCAATTCAAATATCGCTCTAGCGGTTTGCCAAAAAACTTTATCGTAACTTCCGCTGTTCTCAAGCCGAAAATAGAAAAAACAAGTGTAATACAACAGAAAATGAAAGAGATGTTGTCCAAGAGAGAAGAAACACAACCTACCAAGAAAGCAACTTGTGGTTCAACTTTCAAGAATCCTGATGGAAAATCATCACTTATATCAGAAACTTCAATAGAATTAAAAGCCTGGAATTTGATTGATAGAGCAGGGCTAAGGGGGAAAAAATTAGGAAGAGCTATGGTGTCAAAAAAGCATCCTAATTTTCTGATAAACCTGGGAGGTGCAACTGCTGAAGACATGGAGGCCCTCGGAGAATATGTAAGGAAATCAGTTTATGAGAAATTTAAAGTTTCTCTTGATTGGGAGGTAATAAGGGTTGGGAGAAAATAAGATTGAATACAACAAGTCATTCAAAAAATATATCTAGAGTTTTAGTATTGCAGGGAGGCATTTCAGAGGAGAAGGAGGTGTCTGATGCAACTGCTTATAGCTGCATAGAGGCACTGAAAGAAATAAAGCTTGATGTAGAAGCAGTGAGTATAAACTCAACCAATATTTATAAGTTAGCTGAAGTCATTAAAAATACGAAGCCTGATGTTATTTTTAATGCCCTACATGGTGGTATTGGAGAGGATGGGACTATTCAGGGTTTTTTTGAAACACTCAAAATTCCATATACACACTCTGGGGTTTTATCTTCAGCAATGGCAATGGATAAATTTATCTCAAAAAAAATATTTAAGTCATATGGTTTGCCAGTAATAGATGACGTCCTTTTAATTGGAGAAAACCAATTAAACAGAATACCGTTTGCTCCTCCATTTGTAATTAAGCCAAACAATGGAGGTTCCTCTGTGGATATTCATTTTATAAAATGCGAAGAGCAAATTGAAGAGGTTAGGAGAATTTCTTCAGATCAAAATAAGAAGTATCTTTTGGAGAAATATATTCCTGGAAGAGAGTTAACAGTGGGTGTTCTTAATGGTAGACCTTTAACCGTCACAGACATCGTTACTGACGACTGGTATAATTATGATGCCAAGTATAAAAGTGGCGGTTCAGAGCATATTGTTCCTGCAGATATTCCACAAGAGATATTCGATTTATGCATTAATTATGCAGTTAAAGCGCATTATTCTTTAGGTTGCAGAGGTGTTACTCGCTCGGATTTTAGATGGAATGAAAAGAATGGGAAAGAAGGCCTATATATTCTCGAACTAAATACTCAACCTGGAATGACAAGAACTTCCCTTATACCTGAACAAGCAAAATACGTCGATTTAGACTTACAAAACCTGTGCTTGGAGTTGATTAAAGATGCATCAATTAATAAATAGGTAAAAAAATGAATTTGTTAAAATTTAATGACCCAGCACCATCTAGGCTAGCTTATAAGATAAACAGATTACTTTACAGGTTTTGGTTTAAATCACTATTAATGATAGTTTTTTTGGCTTCAAGCGCACTGCTAGCAAAAAAAGTTCTATACAAAAACATTGATCTAAATGCAGAAATCAGATTTTTAAGTGAGGAAAGCTCCTCTTTATATAAAGGCCTAACAGAATTATCTATAAGTAAAATTTTAGTAAAAGGTGCTCGAGAACCTTTGAAAAAGGAAATAATAATTCTAGTCCAAAATGCTGCAACAAAAGGGTTTTCAGCATTAAAAGCTCAGGCTTTAAGAGAAAAAATACAAGATATAAACAAGGTTGAAAAAGCTTTTGTAAAACTTTCTACTGATGGATTGGTGTTCGTGGAAGTCATTCAAAGAAAAGAAGCCGTAGTATATTTTAATAACCATTTATATGAGGTCCTTGATAGTAATGGAATTATTTTGTCGATAAAGCAGGATTATCAAGGCTTATCAAGTTTTCCACTTTTAGTTGGAAAAGATGGGCAAAAAAATATCAACGAACTTTTATCATTAGTAAATGAAATAGGATCATATCAGTCAGAGGTATTGTACTATGAATGGGTTGGTGAGAGACGATGGGATGTTCATATGAAAAACGGGTTAGTTTTTAAGTTGCCAGAGAACAATTTGAGTGAAGGGTTAGTGGTAATGCGTATGTTTTTAAATGAGACAGATAAGCTTTTAAAACCCATAGTTTCTGTTGATCTGAGAAATATAGATAAACCAATAATTAAGTTCAGGAAAGCCCCACCAGAGGAAAATATTCAAAAAAAAGCAGAGAGGTTAGCAGGTTGAGAAAACTTTTGCAGAGTCAGAGGCAGTTAAGACAAAAAAGGCTGGCTTCTATAAAAAAGGGAACGGTTGCCCTTATAGACCTTGGGAGCTCCAAGGTAATGTGCCTTGTAGTCTCACTAACAGACTCGAATCAAATAAAGACATTCTCAACAAGTAAATTACATGGAGGATTAAGTTTTAGAGTTATTGGAGCTTCAACAACAAAATCTAGGGGTATTAGAAATGGAGAAATATATGAAATGAGGGAGGCGGAACGTGCAATAAGGACAGTCATTCAAAGGGCTCAAAAAATGGCAGGGTGTCTAATTGAGAATGTCTTTCTTACCTTTTCCAGTGGTACTCAAAAATCCACCTTAATATCATCCTCTATTAACTTTATTCAAAGGGAAGTAACAAAGGCAGATATTGGTCATGCTTTGTCAAAGCTAAACTTAGTTCATGATGACTTTAAGAGAGAAATAATTCATGCTTTGCCGGTAAATTTTAGCGTTGATGGTAAACACGGTTACATGGATCCAAGGGGAATAAGTGGAGCTCAGTTGTCAGTCGACGTTAATATTGTTTCTATCCAATCGGCGATTATAAAAAATATTGTTAGTTGTTTGAATAATTGTGATTTATCTTTGGCAGGAATAGTACTTGCTCCCTATGGCTCTGGACAATCAAGTCTTCTTGAAGATGAAATGCAATTAGGTGTTGTTTGTATTGATTTAGGTGCCGCCAGTTCCAGTGTATCAATTTTCTTTCGGAAGAATTTAATCTTTTCTGAATCTATACGAATTGGGGGACATCATATAACTAGTGATATTATGCAGGCATTTCAAATCTCCTATTCAGCTGCTGAACGGTTGAAGGTTTTACACGGAGGCTTGATGTCTACCAACTCAGATGATAGAGAAACTATAGAATTGCCTGAGAACAACACAGATCTTTACACTGATAGACGAACTATAACAAAATCAGAATTATCAGGAGTAATAAGACCAAGAGTTGAAGAGATTTTTGAGTCCCTCAGAACTATATTAGATAACTCAGATTTCGAGTTTTTGCCTGGACAAAAAATCGTTTTGACTGGTGGTGGAAGTAAGTTAGCAAATTTGTTGGATTTTACATCAATCTTTCTTGGAAAACCAACGCGTGTTGCTGTACCAATGAGAATTCAAGGATTACCAACCTCGGCGCATGGACCTGAAGCGGCTGCTGTTATAGGGCTAGCCTTAAATTTGGCTCAACCACAAGATGAAGTGTGGGATTTCAAAGCACCTTTTGAGCATGAAGGAGACGAATTAATTAGAAGAACTTGGCGTTGGGTTAAGTCAAACTGGTAAAGCCTTCCCCCAGAAAAATCCTATCTGAATATAAAAATAGTGACGAGTAAGGGTGATTCGGTTATTATACGAATCAGCAGTAAAAAAAATAATAAAAATAATG
Source organism: uncultured Rhodobacterales bacterium (assembly GCA_964580005.1). GTDB lineage: Bacteria > Pseudomonadota > Alphaproteobacteria > Rhodobacterales > Rhodobacteraceae > CACIJG01. The sequence goes on along the minus strand of CAZOIZ010000002.1, from coordinate 66,336 downwards.
GCAGGCAACAATGGCAATAAATATCAGGATTCCTGAACATCAGGAGTTGAAGCCAAGAATACTAGTTTTTGGTATTGGAGGCGCCGGCGGAAACGCTGTAAATAATATGATGTTAAAAAATCTGGAGGGAGCGGAATTTGTGGCCGCAAACACGGATGCACAGGCCCTACAGCAGTCCAATGCTCAAACGAAGTTACAGCTGGGCCTAAAAAGAACCCAGGGGCTTGGAGCTGGTGCGAAACCAGAGGTTGGAAACGATGCTGCGGTTGAAAGTACTGAACAGATCGCTGATATCCTAGATGGAGCAAATCTATGTTTTATAACGGCTGGAATGGGCGGTGGAACGGGCACGGGAGCAGCTCCCATTGTTGCTGAGCTAGCGAGGGAAAAGGGAATATTGACTGTTGGTGTTGTTACAAAACCTTTTCAATTTGAAGGTACTACGAGAATGAAACAAGCTGACGAGGGAATATTAGCATTGCAAAAAGTGGTAGACACTTTGATTGTAATCCCCAATCAAAATCTATTTAGATTGGCAACAGAAAAAACGACATTCACTGAAGCTTTTTCAATGGCCGATGACGTTCTTTATCAGGGTGTAAAAGGGGTAACAGATCTTATGGTGAAACCTGGCCTTATCAATTTGGACTTTGCAGATGTGAGATCTGTTATGGACGAGATGGGAAAAGCGATGATGGGCACAGGAGAAGCTAGTGGTGAGGACAGAGCTTTACAAGCAGCCGAAAAGGCAATAGCTAATCCTTTGCTAGATGAGATTTCACTGAAGGGAGCAACTGGTGTACTTATAAACGTGACTGGTAGTAGTGACATGACGCTTTTTGAGGTAGATGAAGCTGCAAATAGAATAAGAGACGAGGTAGACCCTGAAGCAAATATAATAGTTGGATCGACGTTTGACACTGATCTAACAGGTTCTGTTAGAGTATCCGTTGTAGCGACAGGAATAGACGTAGCAGAATTTTCCAAGCTAAGGCCTCAAGCGCTTGGTGAGTTAGAGAAATCGGATAGAATTGAGAGCTACAAAACCAACGAAAAAGTTTTTTCCTCTCAGGACGTTTCACTTGAAAACGATAACAAAAATACAGATCTCAACATTGATAGAGAATCTTTATCCGAAGAAAACAAAGAGCTAGAACCAACCACAACTAATCTAAACTCAGCTAACCTTTCCTTTGCAGAGGAGGATAAATATAGTGATAAAAGTGATCGCGAAAAACAAATGGAGTCACCGCTAAATCAATCTGCCTCCGAGATAGAACTACCCCGCCGGAGACAAAGTAACGAACATTCTGTTTCAGGTGGAGGCTTGAACAATCTTATAAGACGCATGACAGGCTTTGGAGATAAAAGAGAACAAGAGGATAATATATCCACAAAAAGCCAATTGGTTAAAGAGGAAGAACGTTTAACTACAGATAGAGAAGATGAAAGCAAATTAGAGATACCTGCTTTTTTGCGGCGGCAGGCTAACTAACAGGTAATTGAATTATTTTGACATATAAGTGTGTATTGAGCTTTCCAGCCAATTAAGTAACCTAGACATTAAAGGTTACAATGTTTCAAAAATCTATAAAAAAATCATTTACGCTTGATGGCAAAGGGTTGCATTTTGGCAAAGATGTTAGGATGGCTGTACACCCTGCACCTGCAGATCATGGAATAGTTTTCAAAAGATCTGACATGAATGGCGATAAAGCTTATATCAAAGCTAGTTTTGAAAATGTATCAAAAACTTATTTGCGAACGCAACTTACAAATAGATTTGGGGTTTCAATAGTGACGGCTGAGCATATCTTGGCAGCTTTTGCGGGTTTAGGAATTCATAACGCATTGGTAGAGTTGAGTGAAGCTGAGGTTCCAATATTTGATGGGTCTTCAAGAGTTTTTGTAAAAGCAATACTTGAATCAGGGGTCACCGAGCTGGATAAAAAGACTAAGCTATACCAAGTAGTGAATAGTATTCGAGTAGGCAGTTCAAATGCTTGGGCGGAATTAAGACCTGCAAAGACTTTCTCAATAGATTTTGAGATGAACTGGCCTGGAACTGCACTCAGCAAGCAAAGCCTTGATATGCCTATTGTCAATGGAGCCTTTGTAAGAGAAATCTGTGACAGTAGAACTTTTTGTCGGAAAAGTGATGTTGTTAGACTGCAAGACGAGGGTTTCGCGCTGGGAGGAGGGATTGAAAACGCTATCATTGTTGGCGATAATGAGATGACAGCGCAAGATGGGTTAAGATATTCTGATGAATGTATACGACACAAAATTCTAGATGCTCTAGGAGATTTGAGCCTGGTGGGTAGGCCTATCCTAGGCAAATTTGTATCTTGTTCAGGTGGACACGGTCTGACAAACCTTCTTTTACGAGAGAGCTTTAAAAGAGGAGATATTTTTGTCAGTAAGGATTTTTCAGATGGAGATAAAGATAAACTCCCAGGATTTGATATATCAGAGATTGATACACTGAATATACTTCAATGACCTAAAACTATTTTGGCTATTTGGTCCACTTATCTTGACTTTTGCATAATATAAAAGCTAGAAAGAGTGATGCTGTTTTTTTTTGGTTTATTGAAAATCGTTACCACATATGGGTTGCTTTTGCTTCTGATAGGCTGTAGCGACAAATTACCTAGTGAGGTCAATGAAAATAATAAACCTACTGAGATAATCAAACTGGGTGATGAAGCATATGCAAAGGGCTATTATGAACGAGCTGGAGACTACTACTCCACGTTGAATGAGTATTTCCCCTATTCAGTAGAAGATGAGCTGGGATTGAGTAAAGCAGTTACTGCGTATTATAAAGCTGGAAAATTCGAGGAATCACGCTTAGCAGCAACCAAATTTTTAAGTCTTTATCCAGAAAGCAACAACGCACAAAAAGTGCTATACTTTAGATCATTGGGTTATTGTGATGAAATAGATATTGTTGAGAGAGATCAGGCGGCGGCACAAGAGTGTATAAAGAGCTTTTCAGCTTTCCAACGTCTATACCCCAAAAGTGGCAAAAGAAAAGAAGCAGAGAGCAATATTAGCAGAGCGCGGGAATTCCTGGTAGGCAAGCAGCTAAATGTTGGTAAATATTATTTAAAGAGAAATAATCCAACGGCCGCGATGAGAAGATTTAAAAAAATTAGAAAAACCACAGAAGTTTCTAAATTTTTACCTGAGGTCTCTTACAGATTAGTTGAGAGTTTTTTGTTAGTTGGGCTATTCAGCGAAGCACTTTCTGAGAAAATATATATGAGAAAAAAATTCCCAAACAGTAGTTGGACCGTTGAAGCCGCTAGTTTAATTGATAAGTCAGGACTTAATTAGTTTGATAAAAAGATTGTTTGTAAAAAATATTTTTTTGCTTGAAAATCTGGAATTAGAATTCACATCAGGTCTTAATGTTTTGACTGGCGAAACGGGTGCTGGCAAATCTATTCTTTTGGATTGTTTGGGTTATCTTCTTGGAAAAAAAAATACAAAGATCGAAATAGGGAAGCAAGCCAATACCGCCACTCTAATCGGAGAGTTCCAATCAAACAAAAATGACGTAATAAACAAATTTTTGTCTGAAAAAGGGTTTGCAGTAGACGGAAATCTTATATTGAGGCAAAGCATAGGGGCAAATGGTAAACGAAGAGCTTTTATTAATGACCTACCTTGTTCTTTGGATTTGATCCGTGAGTTGGGCAACCTAATACTAGACTTGAATGCACAGTTTGAAGAGCTGGGACTTTTGAACGTTAAAACACATAGAGGTCTACTGGATAGCTTTGGTGATTTAGATGACAATGTAAATAATGTCGGGAAGTCTTGGACGAAAATTAATGAATTAAAAAGCCTACTTGATACTGAATATAAAAGAAAAGATGCTGTAGAGAACGCAGACTTTATTGGCAATTCAATTAGAGAAATTAACGAGTTGGACCTTGATCATGTTGAACTTGCGAGTATTAAGTCGCGTAGAGATGAGCTAAAAAAAACCAGCCGAAGAAACTCCACAATAGTTGACACTTTTGAAAGTTTGAATAGGAATTTGGTGGAAGACAGCATTTTGAATGCAATAAAATCTTTAGAGAGATTAGAAAATAAAGAGGAAATTGATGACAATCTGCCAACTGAAATCTTTTATGCTACGCTGGAAAAGTTTTCAGAAGCTTGTGAGGTCTTGGAACAACTTAGAGAAAAAAGCTTTAATAGTGAAAAGCAACTTATTGAAATAGAGGATCGTTACCATTCAATTAAGCGGATATGTAGAGCACACAATGTTGAGCTGGATCAGATATTCAATCTACGAGCTTCATTGGAGGAGGAGTTGAAAAGTATTAAGGGAGTTGATGAAAAAATAAAAAAATTAGAAAAAGAAATTTCAATTGTAGATGAAGCTTTTAAGAAGGAAACAGTTCATCTATCAAAAGAACGACATAAATATGCCTCTAAACTAGACCAAAAAATAGAAAAAGAATTAAAGCCATTAAAATTAGAGTTAGCTAAGTTCAAAACTGAGATTTCAATATTACCAGAAACCCGATTTGGGTGTGACCATGTTTGCTTTACTACTGAGATCAATCCCGGCTCTGGCTTTAAGCCCCTAAATAAAATTGCCTCTGGAGGAGAGTTATCAAGATTTCTTCTTGCTGTGAAGCTATGCTTTTTAGGTGATAATAATAAAAAAACACAGATCTTCGATGAGATTGATAGAGGAGTTGGTGGAGCTACGGCGTCAGCAATTGGAAAAAGGTTGCTAGAGCTCTCTAAACACGAACAAGTAATAGTGGTCACCCATTCACCTCAGGTTGCCGCTTATTCTGATAATCATCTTAAGGTTGAAAAAATTAATTTCGACAAGTCAACGGTGACAAAAGTCGACATCCTTAATGAAGAAAAGACCATTAGAGAGATAGCAAGGATGCTATCAGGAGAATCAATAACATCTGAAGCCTTAGCAGCTGCTGCCACCCTTAGAAAGGCAAGTAGATAAACTAGTTAATTTTAACTACCTTGCCAGGATTTAATATGCCATTTGGATCAAATGTTCTTTTTATCGAGGACATGACTTGGTAAGCTTCCCCATGCTCTTTCTCCATGAACTCAATTTTACCTATTCCTACTCCATGCTCTCCGGTACACGTACCCTCCAATTCTAAGGCACGTTCTACGATTCGCCTCGTCAAGTCTTTTGCTATCTTTATATCATCATCATTATTGGGCCTAACCATAATTCCAGAGTGAAAATTTCCATCACCCACGTGGCCCATTATGCTGGGCGCCATTCCTTTTGATTTCATCTCTATGGCTGTCTGATCGATCATTTCTGCCAAGTTTGAAATTGGCACACAAATATCGGTTACTAAAAATGTGTGGTTTGGATTCTTTGCCTTGATTGCATAATAATAGTTGTGTCTTGCCTTCCAAAGTTTGTTTCTATCTTCAGTTGCGGTACTCCAATGAAAATCGCTACCACCATTCCCAGCAGCAATCTCCTGTACGGTTTCAGATTGTTCTTTTACGGAGGTCGCACTTCCATGAAATTCAAAAAACAAGTGTTCTTTTATTGGTAAGTCAAGTTTTGAGTAATCATTTACAGCTTCAATCGAGGTTGAGTCCATAAGTTCGGATCTTGCAATTGGTATCCCGAGTTGAATTGTTTCAATTATTGTCCTTACGGCACTAGATGTATCTGGAAATGAGCAAACTGCAGACGCTATCTCTTCAGGAATACCCTGCAGGCGTAATGTTAATTCTGTTATTACACCCAGTGTTCCCTCTGATCCGACCAACAACTTTGTGAGATCATAGCCAGCTGAAGACTTTCTAGCTCTTGATCCCGTTTTAATAATTCGGCCATCCGACATTACGACTTTGAGACCGATCACATTCTCCTTCATTGTACCATATCTTACCGCTGTTGTACCTGAAGCACGTGTAGCTGCCATGCCCCCGATAGAGGCATTTGCTCCTGGGTCTACAGGAAAAAATAAGCCAAATTCTTTTAAGCTGATATTAAGCTCTTCTCTCGTTATTCCAGGTTGTACAGTAACATCCATGTCATCTGGGTTAACGTTCAAGATACTTTTCATGTTTTCAAAGGATAAAGTTATTCCACCTTTCACAGGAATTGAATTTCCCTCAAGGCTAGTTCCTGTTCCCCAAGGTATTATAGGGCACTTATTATTGTTACAGATTTCTAAGATTTCGGAAACTTCTTGTTCATCTTTTGGATAAGCTACGGCATCGGGAAGCATTTCCCTGTAATAGGTTTCGTTTTGCCCATACTGTTTTCTTTCTGAGGTTGAAACAGATAGGCGATCACTCATCAATATTTTTAACTGGTTAATAGCGTTTTCAATTGACATCTTTAGTCTCACAAATCAAAACTAACTGTAACAGTTAAAATAAAAAAATAAAATATAAATGACGCACCAAAATAAAACTTTGAGCTCCCCATACAAGACAAGAAATCAAAAAGTTCTTCCTGAGTGGATCGATTACAACGGGCATATGAATGTAGCTTACTACACTCTAGCTTTTGATAAGGCTTTAGATTTCTTCTTTGAAGATGTTCTTGGGATTGGGCCTTCTTTTGTTGAAAAAAATAACGAAGGACCTTTTGCGCTTAAAGCTAGCTACAATTATTTTAGTGAGTTATTGGAGGCAGAGATCTTTTTTGTGGATATAAGTATTCTAGATTTTGATTCGAAAAGAGTTCATGTATTTGGTGAAATGCGAAAGGATAAGTCATTAGAATTATCGGCTGTTTTTGAGACAGTATTGATGAATATGGACCTAAGCGCACGCACAGTTAAACATTATCCGGATAGAGTATTAGAACTATTCAGCATTTTTAAGTCATCATTGGTGGTAGACAATATACCTAAAGAGATAGGAAAGAAAATCACGTTAAAAAAATAAACTACAGAATCCTACATATATCTTTAAGCCAATTTTTGTCAGGTTGACCTAAAAAAGGGCTTAATTTTTGATAGACATTTCGATGATATGAGTTAAGCCACAATAACTCGTCTCGGCTGAGTAACTTTTTTTCAATGAGATTTTTTTCGAACGGAGCTAATGTTAGCGTTTCAAACTCATAAAATTCATTCTTGGGCCTGAAGTGCCTGCGACCTCTTTTAATATATACTAGGTTTTCTAATCTTATGCCTAACTTACCCTCTAAATACACCCCGGGTTCGATGCTTAAAACCATCCCTGGCTTTAGTGGAACCGTATTAACTCTTGTTATTCCTTGAGGCCCTTGATGCACATTTGAAAAAACCCCTACACCATGGCCGGTTCCATGATCGTAATCTAAACCGTGCTCCCATAAAAAGTGTCTAGCCAAGGGATCCAGTTCCTTTCCCGTCAATCCTGCCGGCCACCTTAGTTTACTCAAGCATATGAGGCCTTGTAATACTTTTGTGTAAAGAAACTTCTGTTCCGTTGAAGCTCGTCCTTTAATAAAAGTTCGAGTAACATCTGTTGTGCCTTCAAGGTATTGCCCACCACTATCAACCAATATTAGTTCTGAAGTTTTTATCTTCTTATTACTTTTAGGTGACACCCTATAGTGAGTAATAGCTGCGTTAGACCCTGCCGCACTTATGGTATCGAAGGAGTTGTAGAAAAATGAGGCTTCAAATTTTCTAAGCTCCTCCAGTTTCTTTACGAGAATGATTTCATCAAGCCCTTCAATTTTTGTACTTTTTAACCATCTAATAAATTTTAATAAGGCGACTCCATCTTTTTCATGGCTCTTTATAGAACCCTTTAATTCAATCGGGTTTTTCATAGCTTTGAGCAATGATATAGGGTTTGAAATTTGTTCCGATTTTACACGCCGCCCTATGATTTTCTTTTTAAGAATAAAAGGAGTACTAGTAGGTTCAAATAAAACTTTCTTTAACTTTTTTATATCTGTAAAAAAATCATTGAAATGCTTTAACATCACATTCTCTCTAAGCTTGATGATATTATCTCTGTAGGCATCTTTCTTAGAGTAAATGCATAAATGATCGTGATACACTATGGCATAGCAGTTCATTAAAGGAGAGTTTGGAACATCTTGACCTCGTATATTTGCCAACCAGCAAATTGAGTCAGAACACGTAAGTATGAAGCCGTGCTCTTTAAGCAGGATGAGTTTCTCTTGCATTTGCTTGATTTTCTGACTTGTATTTTGACCTGATAGTTTGGACGGCCTTAAAAAAGGCTCCGTTAAAATTTCACGTGGCTTTCCCAACCAAACTTTATCTATCAAATTTTGAACTGCTTTAAGTTTAATAGATTTTTGTAAAACCTCCTTTTGTGTTTCTATCTCCTTTATGGAGTGCAGCCAAGGGTCAAAGCCTACTGTAATATTTTTTTTTATATTTTTTTTTAACCAAGAAAAAGGTGGACTCTTACTAATATTTTCAATTTTAAAGAAAGTTTTGTTTACTTCTTGTTGTATCTGAATGTTATATCTACCGTCCGTGAATACAATAGCCGAGCTTTTGAATATTACAGCGAATCCTGCAGATCCAGTAAATCCAGTTATCCATTCTAAGCGATTGTGACAAGGTGCCGTAATTTCATTGAAATACATATCATTGTGAGGAACCAAAAAAGCATCTATCTTGTACTCTTTTAGTTTTTTTCTCAAAAGAGCAAGTTTTGCTTTTGTTGATAACTCTGTTTTATAACCTTTATCTTTATTGTGAGTTAACACTCAAGAACTTCCTAAGTTAGTTTTTTGTTCTTCAAACAGATCAGCTAATTGTTCTGTCATTGCACCAGCAAGCTGTTCAGCATCGGTAATTGTAACAGCCGTTTTATAGTATCTGGTTACATCATGTCCAATTCCGATAGCGAGTAATTGTACTCGATTGGTTGTCTCTATTTTATTTATAGTATGTCTGAGGTGTTTCTCTAAATAGTTTGCAGGATTAACAGACAAGGTAGAGTCGTCGACAGGCGCTCCATCAGATATAACTAGCAAGATTTTCCGATTCTCTTCTCTCTTTATAAGCCTCCTATGAGCCCATTCCAATGCTTCTCCATCAATGTTTTCTTTCAACAGTCCTTCTTTCATCATCAGTCCAAGGTTTAACTTTGCTCTTCTCCAGGGCTCATCAGCATTTTTATATATAATATGTCTAAGGTCATTAAGCCGACCTGGGTTCTTTGGTCGTCCCTGTGCTAGCCATTTTTCTCGTGATTGGCCCCCTTTCCACGCTTTGGTAGTAAATCCTAATATTTCACATTTTACATTACACCTTTCGAGGGTCTTCGCTAGTATTTCTGTAGATATTGCAGCAATAGATATTGGCCTGCCCCGCATGGACCCTGAATTGTCAATCAATAAAGAAACAACAGTATCTTTGAAGTTAGTACTGCTCTCCTGCTTGAAACTTAAGGGAGTGGTTGGATTTAGAACAACCCGTGATAGTTTTGCTGCGTCCAATAATCCTTCTTCCAAATCAAATTTCCAAGTTCTATTTTGCTTAGCCTGTAGCCTTCTCTGAAGCTTATTAGCCAGACGAGACACGGCACCCTTAAGACTATCTAGTTGCTGATCTAAGTATTCCCTCAGTTTTTCCAATTCAGCTATATCAGCAAGTTTATGGGCATTTATTTCTTGATCATTGTTTGCATCAAATACTTGGTAATGTGCTTCTTTAGTTTGGCTACCCTGAATATTTTGGATAATCTGATTTTCGCTTTGGTCTTCGCCTTCAATAGCTTCATCAATCTGACTATCTTCTATGTCAGCATCAGCACTTGTACTTTGTTGTGACTCTCCATCATCAGCTTCACTATTTTCTGCATCATCATTTTCTTCATTATCTGATCCCTGGCCAGCCTCTTCTTGTTCTACCTCTTCTTGATTATTCTCGTCAATATCACTGTCCACGTCATCAAGTTCACCAAGCTGTTCTCCATATCCAAGTCTCTCAATTAATTTTCTACTCAAAAGAGCAAATTTTTCTTGATCAAATATGTCCTCAGTTTTGTTAAATTCCGGGCTCTTAGTTAAACTCTCAAAAACCTCGTTTGCATTCAAGAGCTGAGATGCTTCAGAAGGTAAATCCATTTCAGATAATTGACGTTTTATGAAATACCTAGCAAGTTGTGAAATATTTTCTTCCTGACCTGCCATGGTGTTTTGGCTAGTATATTCAGAAGCTTCTACTTTTGTTTTTTGCCAAATATTCCTCTTTGAACCAGGATAATATTTTTCTCCAAGTAACTCGCATCTTGCTATTTCAAGCTCATGATATATTTCTTTCGCTTGTTCGCCAGTCGGATCATATTTTGAAAATGTTTCCTCATTTTTAAATCTTGCTTGCAAAGCCAAAGAGTCAGCTGTCCCTCTGACTTTTAGTATTTCCAATTCAGTTGGTTCTTTACTAATCTGAGGCAGCTTAATTACTTCTCCGTAATCACCACTAGGGTCTGCTGAGAATTTTATTTTAAGGGTTTCATTTCCAGAAATGGCCCTAGTTGTCTCCGATATTGATTTTTTGATACCCTCAGTAGCCTCAGATTTTTTTTCATTGTTCATTTTATTCTGAGGCAGCCTTCAACAATATGCTTTCTGGAAGTTCGATATCGAAACAACGTTGAAAGAATTCAGAAACGGTTGACCTTTCCAACTCATCACACTTATTTAAAAAACTCATTCTAAAAGCAAAAGCTATATCATTGAAAATCAGTGTATTTTGAGCCCAAGCTATGACCGTTCTGGGAGACATTACAGTAGATATATCTCCACCTATAAAAGCTTTACGTGTCAATTCGGCAACTAAGACCATCTTTTTAATATCTTTTTTTCCAGCATCATTTCTATATTCTGGACAATTGGCTAAAATTATTTCTTCTTCTACTTCATTCTTGAGATAATTAAGCGTAACCACTAAGGACCAGCGATCCATTTGACCTTGATTTATCTGCTGAGTTCCGTGATAGAGCCCAGTTGTATCCCCAAGCCCCACTGTGTTGGCGGTGGCAAAAAGTCTAAAAAAAGGATGTGGTTTTATTACTTCGTTTTGATCTAATAGTGTTAATTTACCCTCGGTTTCTAATACCCTTTGTATGACAAACATAACGTCTGGTCTACCAGCATCATACTCATCAAACACTAAAGCTGAAGGATTTCTTAAGGCCCATGGAAGAATCCCTTCTTGAAATTCAGTTATCTGCTTTCCTTCTCTTAGCTTTATTGCATCTTTTCCAATAAGATCTATACGGCTTATATGGCTGTCGAGATTAACACGAACGCAGGGCCAGTTTAATCTGGCAGCAACCTGCTCAATATGGGTAGACTTCCCTGTCCCGTGGTATCCCTGTACCATTACCCTTCTGTTTTTTGCAAATCCTGCCAATATCGACAAAGTAGTATCATTATCAAATACATAGGAATCTTCTACTTCAGGTACCCTTTCTGTCGGCCTTTCAAATGCGTAAACCTCCATTTTGGTGTCTATTCCAAATACCTCAGCCACGTCAACTTTCTTCGTTGGGATATTTTCTTCTTTCATTACGAATCCTTATTTAATATCGACTTTAATTTAGATAATTGCTTAACTGTCAAAGTGTTTACTATTTCTTATTTGATCCCATGCCCAGACCACCTCTGTCATTCTTTCTTCATCATCTCTTTTCCCATCATTTGTATCAGGATGCAAATCTTTAATGAGAACTTTATAAAGTTTCCTTATCTCGTCTTTGGTCATGATTTCAGTTGCTCCTAGAATTGATAAAGCTTTCTGCTCTGAATGATTAAGCCTTTTTTTTGTAACTGTAGAGCCATGCTCTTTTTTCGATGATCCATCAATAAAGCCATACGGGTCTTCTATTCCAAACCTTAATCTAGAATTTCCATCGGAGTGAGTTCTATTTGCCGTTGACTTCGAGCCGAATGGCTTGGTCTTTCTTCCCCAGGTTCTCGACAGATTAAGTTCAGTTTCAAACTCTTCCTCCGAGTGATTTTTGAAGTAATTCCACCTTGTGTTGTATTCCTTGACATGCTTAAGACAAAACCAATGAAAATTATCTAAATTTTTCGGTGATTTAGGAGCTCTATACTTCGCTTCTTCAGAGCAGCCATCCACCTCACATGTTCTTAAAGACGACTCAAATCCTCCCTGAGCAGAACCTTTCTTAGATCGTCTTTTTTTGTCAGCAGATACGGATATATCATAATCGAGGAAAGATTTGTTTTGCATTTCAATTATTTGTTATAAATATGGAACTATATACAATAGTGTCATTATAAATATAGCCAAGAAAAAATTCTACCTTTTGGATAAAATAAATGAATTATGTTCATATAATTGATAAGACGCTACGAGAATTCTTTAATCCTACTTTTTTGGAGGTTATTGATGAAAGTGAATTGCATCGTGGTCATGTTGGTTTTAAGGAAGGCACTCAAACTCATTTTAAAATAGTGATTAGCGCAAAAATATTTGAAAAAATGTCTAGGGTATCTAGAGAGAGAGCTATTCATAAGGCTTTAGGTTCTAGAACAATGCAAGAAATACATGCATTATCAATAAAATTTCAATAGCATAAGAGTCTGAAGTTGTTCATAGCATTTCACTAGTTAGTACGATATATGGTATGTGATAAATGTGAGAATGGTGGTAACTAGCAGGAATCGCGTTCTGTTTGTTCCTAGTATTCTGCGCTGGCATACCTCTTGTCACTTTAGTTTTTCATTGACAATTTGATTTATGATTTTTGGGTCCGCTTTCCCTTGAGATTTTTTCATTACTTGACCAACAAACCAACCAACCAACTTAGGGTTGCTTTTGACTTTATCTACCTGGACGGGATTCGCTGCTATAACGTCATCAACTATCTTCTCGATGAGACTAGTATCTTGCACTTGTCGAAGTCCCAACTTATCAACGAGCTCAGAAGGATTGCCTCCAGATTTCCAAATATGATCAAAAATCTCCTTTGCTCCTTTGCTCGAGATTTGATCTGACTTAATAAGATTTATTAATTCTCTCATCTGGTTTACCGTGACTGGATTTTCGTCAAAAGATAAGTTATCTTTATTCAGTCGACCAAATAATTCATTAATGAGTAAGTTTGCTGCTATTTTCCCATCCGCATTTGTTGCTATAGCCTCAAAATACGTTGCTGTGGATGCCTCGGCAATTATTACCTCTGCGTCATAGGGCGTTATGTTGAAGTCGTTTATAAATCGAAGTTGCTTCTGGTCAGGTAATTCAGGGAGATCATCTCGAATTTTATCAATCCACCCTTTTTCCAAAACAATTTTCAATAAGTCGGGACATGGAAAATATCTGTAATCGTGCGCGTCTTCTTTACTTCTTAGAGGACGAGTTTCATTCTTACTTGGGTCATAAAGACGTGTCTCTTGTTCAACGCTTTTACCAGCTTCTATGAGTTTGATTTGTCTTCGAGCTTCAAAATTGATCGCTTGTTGTATAAATTTTAGTGAGTTCATATTTTTTATTTCGCACCTTGTCCCAAGCAAGTCAAAGTCACCAGTCTCTACAAAGATCTTAAAGGTGTTGACCTCACAAACTGAAACATTTACGTCTGCTCTTAAGGAACCCTCTTGCATATTGCCATCACACGTTTCCAGATACCTCATTATCAGCCGCAATTTTTTTATATATTCCACAGCTTCAAAGGGGCTATTTATTTCCGGTTTCGAAACGATTTCCATCAATGCGATACCGGTTCTGTTCAAATCCACAAAACTTGTGGTTGGATCCATGTCGTGGATCGACTTTCCTGCATCTTGTTCAAGGTGAATGCGTTCTATGCCCACTTCTTTTGGTAATTTTTCTTCAGATTGGATCGCTATTTTACCTTTGCCAACGATGGGCTCATATAATTGGCTAATTTGGTAACCTTGTGGCAAGTCAGGATAGAAGTAATTTTTTCTGTCAAATCTTGAAACAAGATTAATTTCTGCATTTATTCCCAAACCAGTTTTAACTGCCTGCTCGATGCAAAAAGAGTTTACAACAGGTAGCATGCCAGGCATACCCGCATCGATAAAGCTTACATTGGAGTTTGGTTCAGCGCCAAATTGAGTTGAGGCACTTGAAAAGAGTTTAGATTTCGATGCAACTTGGGCGTGAACCTCCAACCCTATTACAAAAACGAAATCGTTTTTTGCTCCTTTTATTAACTGTGATTTTCCTAAATCCATTTCTCTTCATCTATTTTCTAGCAATGAGTAGCTAAACCCACACTTATAATCAATAAAAATTGTTATAAAAATGCCTTAATCTTGTAAAGTATTTCAGAAGTATCTGGTGAGAGGCTGTCGCTATCAGGAAGAGTATTTAAAGCTGCTTTAGCTTTTTGTCTGTAAATATGGGGTAGAAATTTTATTTGCTCAAAAGCCTTAGTAGTGCTTGCTGCGATTTGAGGGTTTTCTGGATCAATTTTCCTAATCCATTTTGCTATTGCTTCGTAGCCACGTCCATCTTTTTGATGAAAAGCATGAAAATTCCTTTTTGCAAAAGTGCCAATCAGAGCATTAAAGCTATTTGGGTTGAACATGTTGAAGTCCTTATGCTTTGTAAGTTCGCGAAGTCGAGCTAAAGCTAAGCTAGGAGTCGCATATTGTATTTGCATAGCAAACCACTTATTCAGTAACACCTTGTCTTTTCCATACTTTAAGTAGAATTCTTTGATATTTTCTATTTGATCCTTTTTGACAATGTAGCTAATTAAGCACGAAGTCTTTAAGCTCATATAATTTGAATCATAGAAAATAACGTTTAGGAAATCATTAAGATAATTTGCATCTTTATTCAAAAATATTAGTGCACAAGCTAACGCTCTCTCTTGATAACCTGAGTTGCTTCTTAAATATAATTTCTGGTGTACGAAATTCTCAAAATAGGAAATAGAGAAATCCTTAAAGTATTTCCTATATAAACTTCTGTATTTTCGTAGGTTTATCTGGATAGTCTTAGGATCAGGTGTCTCTGTTTCTAACAGTTTATAGAAGTACTCATTATCACTGGGTAATTCTAGGAGCTTTGCAAATAGTGATGGCCTATCTAATTTATTTATCAGTATTTTATGAGTTCTCGAAATAATACTCTCTGCATAAGATTGTTCGGAAGCAATTTTCTCCAAAACTAAAAAATCAAGGTTCTTTTTAGCCATCCATACACTGACAAAATCTGTCTCAAACTCCAAAATAGAGAACATATCGTCAATTGATTGTTTGAATTCAACTGAGACCGGAGCGAGAAAAGAGTTTAGTATAGAAAATGTTGGTTTTTCATTTTGGTTCTTCAGTTCGATTGAGGAATTTTTTTTATCAAGCACCAGCGTTTTCCTAGTCTGTAAAAAACGACCCTCACTGCTTAAAATATTGTACGTTATGGGCATAACTTTATTAGAATATTTTCCGGGCCTTGAGGGGTTTTCTTGTCTAAATGTCACTTTGTAATTTTTTCTCGTATAACTTTCGGAAACAACCAATTTTGGTGTTCCTGATTCATGGAACCACTTAAAAAATTTGTCTAAATTTTGTTTTGATACAAACTCAATAATTTTTTGAAAATCTTCAAGTGTTGACGCACATCCGTCTTGACTTTTAAAAAACAGATCCATTCCTCGTAAAAATTTATCTTTACCAATAATTGTTCTCAACATTCTGATAATTTCCGCACTTTTTTCATAAACCGTTGCAGTATAAAAATTATTTATTTCAAGATACTTACTTGGTCTAGGAGCATGTGATAGTGGGCCTGCATCCTCCTTAAACTGATGTTTTATAAGAAAATCTATTTCATTTATTCGGGAAACTTCTTTTTCTAACTGGTCTTCGACGTATTCCTGTTCACGCAAAACAGTGAGTCCCTCTTTCAAACATAGTTGGAACCAATCGCGACATGTCACTCTATTCCCAGTCCAATTATGAAAATATTCATGCGCAATAATTGCTTCTATATTTGCGTAGTCTTCGTCTGTAGAAAGATTTTCGTCGTAAAGTATGTATTTGGAATTAAAAATATTGAGACCTTTGTTTTCCATTGCCCCTGCATTAAAATCATCAATGGCTACAATATTGAAAACATCTAAATCATACTCACGGCCATAAGCAATTTGATCCCAAGCCATTGCTTTTTTAATGCAATTTAGGGCATGTTTTGCTTTGCCAATATGCTCTTTTTTATGAAAAACTTTTAATGTTATCTTTTTGCCTGATGCAGTTGTAAAAGACCCTTCATCAAAGATTAGATCACCTGCTACAAGCGCAAAAAGGTAGCTAGGTTTTGCAAATGGATCAAACCATTCAGAGTAATTTTTTGAAACGGTTAGCGGATTCCCGTTAGATAACAAGTGAGTATATGACCCATGTATTCTAACATTATATGTGGAAAGTACATCCGGGCGATCTAGAGAATAGCAGATTTTCCTAAATCCTTCTGGTTCACACTGTGTCACAAAAATACCATCAGATAAATATAACCCTTCGAGGGACTTATTTGTCGTTGGGCTAAGAACATTTTCCATCTCTACCCGAAAGTCTCGTGAGCCAAGAAATTTTTTAGGTATAATTAGTTCCTGTTTCTTTAAAGTAAGGAGTTCTAATTCAACGTCTTTGCCATCTATTTTCAGATAATTCAATCGAATATTCTCTCCCTGTAACACCAAATCTATTGGTTTGTCATAATTAGGTGCAAAGATAATCTCGGATTTAAGGATTGTTTTTTCATAGTCTAAGAAAAACTCTAGTGAAACAGCCTTTTGTCGATAAAGGGGAGGAGTGTAATCTTTAAGCCATGTGTATTTAGGTTTAGCCAATATACCTCCTTTGTTTGGACTTTGACTTATCCAACTATATGTTTTAATAAATAACAAGAATTTTTGAAAAGAGTAGCCATTTAGCATTTGGCTGTTTTTCACATCGTTTTGGAGAATACATTGAAACCAGTTGTAGGTATAATAGGAAACTCACATTTGATAAATGACACCTATCCGGCTCAAACGACTGGGTTGATGAATATTGAACCAATAATGGAAATATGCAACGCAATCTCGCTTGTCGTACCAGGTGTTCCAAAAAATGCAACTTCTAAAGAACTGATGAATATATGTGATGGTTTCATCTTTACTGGCGGGCGTCCAAATGTGCATCCAAAATTTTATGGACAGAAAGCAACTAAAGAGCATGGCGAATTTGATTTGGGAAGAGATCAAGTTGTTATTCCACTGATAAAGGAATGTGAAAAGATTGGAAAACCTATTTTAGGTATTTGCAGAGGTTTTCAAGAGTTCAATGTTGCCTTTGGAGGCTCGCTACATCCTGAAATAAGAGACTTACCTGGCAGGATGAATCACAGGATGCCACCTGATGGTACTTTGGAAGAAAAATTTGCTCTAAGGCATGAGGTAAACTTTGTAGCAGGGTGCGTCTTTGAGCAGATATTTTGTGCAAAAAAGATTAATGTCAACTCATTACATGGACAGGGTATAGATCAACCAGGAAAGAGAGTGTCTATAGATGGCCGTGCTCCTGATGGCACTCCTGAAGCCATATCAATTTTCGGATCAAAAGGCTTTTGTCTGGCAGTACAGTGGCATCCGGAATGGCAGGCTTCGAGAGATACGAATTCAGTGAAGCTGTTTTCAGCTTTTCGCGATGCCTTAAACAACAAAAATTTTGTCATTAATGAAGAGAAAATGGTTGGGTAGTATAAATAGACGGCTAAGTGTCGCGCCTATGATGGACTGCACTGATAGGCACTGTCGTTACTTCCATAGGCAACTGTCACGACATGCTCTGTTATACAGTGAAATGATTGTCGATAGAGCCATTATCTTTGGCAATAGAAAAAGATTTTTGAGTTTCAATCCTATTGAACACCCTGTTGCTCTACAATTGGGGGGAAATGATCCTAGGCTTTTGGCTGAAGCTACCAAGATAGCAGTAGATTTTGGATATGATGAGGTCAACTTAAATGTTGGTTGCCCATCGTCAAGAGTAAAATCTGGGAATTTTGGGGCAGCTCTTATGAAAAAGATTGACTTAGTTAGATCTTGTGTGGAGGCCATGAAAAACTCAGCAGGAAAAATTCCTGTGACCGTAAAGTCAAGGATCGGAGTTGATAATCAAAATCCTGAGGAAGTTCTACCTGAATTTATATCCAAGGTAGCAAATTCTGGTTGTAACGTTTTCATAATACATGCCAGGAAAGCTTTACTCGGGGGTCTGTCCCCAAAAGACAATAGAAAAGTTCCACCACTCCAATATCCGTTAGTTTATCAAATGCAAAACAAATTTCCAGAACTTGATATCATTTTAAATGGAGGGTTAACAGCAATGGAAAATATTAAATTATGTTTAGAAAAGTCTGTTTCTGGGGTGATGATTGGTCGAGAAGCGTATGAAAATCCGTCAATATTATTGGGAGTAGATAGAGAAATTTTCGACCAAATAGAGAAGGGCAGAAATATGCGAGATGCTATCTGGAATATGATTGAGTATTGTTATAGAGAGAAAGCTGAGGGGACAGCAATTAGAGTTATTTTAAAACATTTGAAGGGAGCATTTAAGGGGCAAGCAAATTCAAAGAACTTCAAACAGCTTCTATTCTGCAATCAAACAGAAGATTCAGAAAAATTAAAAAAGCTTTATAGCTTGGTTGCAAGTTATTGATAGTAACGGGTCCCTTTTTATTTTCAAATGCAGTAAATTAGAAACTTATCAGGTATTTTTATGCTGTATGTACTTCAAGCGATCCAGCAAATTTTGTAAAATTAAAACAGCCGCAACAGAGTCAACCACCCGCTTCCTTTTTTTGCGAGATAAATCAGCTGACAAAAGCGATCTTTCAGCTGCAACTGTTGTTAATCTTTCATCCCAAAATGTTATGGGAAGATTGACTATCGTTGAAAAATTCTTTGCAAAATGACGAGTGGACTGACATTTTGGTCCCTCTGACCCATCCATATTTAGAGGTAGGCCGATCACTATTCCACAAATCATTTCTTTATCTATTATGGCTTGGAGATCTAAAGAAAAAAGAGAAAATTTCTTCTTTTCAAGAGTTGCATAGTTTGAAGCTATGCTTTGAGTCCTATCTGAAATGGATAGCCCTACTCTTTTTTCTCCTAAATCTATCCCTAGAAAGGGGCCAATTCTTTGCGTATCATTGAAAAAGTCATTTATGTTTTCTTTAATCATTTAAATTTTCTAGATCACTGGAAAAGCCAATTTTTTTAAGTTTATTTTCAAGCAAAATCAACTTCTCTGTTACAAGTAAGTTTTCCCTTTTTAATTTTTTAAAAGCTTTAATTGCAGCATTATACTCTTTCCTTTCCAGGTGCTCTAAGGCCAAAAAAAAGTGAGTATTTTCGTTCAAGGGGTATTTAATTTTTACTTTCTTTAATATTTCGGATGCTTCTATTGAGAATCTACCTTCGGCAGCAATAATATATGTATCTAGCAAAAGAGCATAATCATTTATATTCGCGGCTGATTTCTTTAAAACCAATACTTTTTCTTGGGCTAAACGTGCTTCATGATATTTATTTAAAGTTAGACAGGTCTTCACTAATAAACTATACCCACGTATGTCACTTGGCCTTTTTGCAAGTGTCTCTTTTAATTTTTTATATAACAAAAGCAGCTTTGCGATTTCATCGGTATCTGTTGAGTTATTTTCATCTATAACATAGGCACGCTCTAATTTTTTTTGATGCAATTGTGGTTGAAGGAGATCAGGTCTTCCCAGGCCAAAATAGAGTAAGACAGTAACAAAAATAAAGCCCATAAGTGAAAGTAGGTTCTTTTTATTAACTATGATTTGTTCAGAAGATAAATGTTTTTGTTGTTTTTTAGCTTTTTGCATCATCGAAATAAAGTACCTAAAAGACAAAAACAAGCTTGTAAGGATTATTACAAATAGTAGAATTGAAAAGTACATTAGCTGTTTCTTGTCTAGATCATTAAACTGTGTAAAAAGTAGTATTTGATATATATTTTTTGATCTAGGCAAACAAGGGTTAATTAGGGGGAATAAAATTTGAAAAAATACTCATTTTCGTCCATCGTTACCGAAGCCTTTAGAGATAATCTGGGTTGGGAGAAAGCTTGGGCAAAGCCTAAACCGAAAAAGGAATATGAGGTAATAATTGTGGGCGGGGGCGGCCATGGCCTGGCGACTGCTTATTACTTGGCTAAGAATTATAATGTTACTGATATCGCAGTGATTGAAAAAGGCTGGATTGGTGGCGGCAACACGGGGCGTAATACTACAATAATCCGCTCCAACTATTTGCAGGAAAGCTCCATTGGTATTTATGAAAAGTCTAGATTTTTATATGAGACGCTTTCACAAGATCTAAATTACAATATAATGTTTAGCCCCAGGGGGGTACTCATGCTTTGTCAGACGGAGCATGAGTTAAGAGCAATGAAGAGAACATCGCACGCAAATAGAATTAACGGAGTAGATACGAAAATGGTTACTCCAGATGAGGTTAAAGAAATAGTACCAATTATTAATATTGATGGGCCGAGGTTTCCTGTGCTAGGAGCACTCTGGCAGCCTAGAGGTGGAACTGCACGCCATGATGCTGTGGCTTGGGGATATGCAAGAAAGTGCTCTGATTATGGTATTGATATAATAGAGCAGTGTGAGGTCGTCGGAATAAAAAAGAAAAGGGAAAAGATAGTAGGAGTTGAAACCGCCAAAGGACAAATAAAAGCAAAAAAGGTTTGCTTTGTCGCTGCGGGCCACTCAAGTGTTTTGTCCGAATTAGCAGGTTTTAGATTGCCGATTGAGTCAGTGGCTCTCCAAGCGTTAGTATCAGAACCAATAAAACCAATTATAGATTGTGTTGTTATGGCTAATACAGTGCATGGATATTTGAGTCAGTCTGATAAGGGAGAGCTTGTTATAGGCGGTGGGGCTGATGGCTATAATAATTACAGTCAACGAGGAAGCTTTCTCCATATTGAGGAAACCGTGCGTGCCTTGGTCGAAACTTTCCCAGTAATAAGCCGCTTGCGACAATTGCGGCAATGGGGCGGGATAGTAGATATGACCGGCGATAGATCTCCGATAATTTCTAAAACGCCCGTAGGGGGTTTGTTTATAAATTGTGGATGGGGCACGGGAGGGTTTAAAGCTATTCCAGGGTCAGGCTGGGCAACAGCGGAATTGATTTATAATGAGGAACCTGGGAACTTAGCCGCTCCATTTTCAATGGACAGATTTTCGGAAGGCAGATTAATAGATGAAAGTGCTGCCGCAGCAGTGGCCCATTAAGGAGTGTAATGTTATATTTATTTTGTCCTATTTGCCAAAGAGATTGTGATGAAACAGAGTTGAGTTGTGGCGGTCAAGCCCACTTAATAAGAAGAGATCACACTTCCAGCGATAAAGATTTTTATAAATATCTATATGAAAGAAAAAATGATAAAGGCATTATTTTTGAAAGATGGAGGCATGTTTATGGTTGTGGAAAATGGTTCCATACGGCTAGATGTACTGTAACCAACCAAGTGTTTGGCTCGTATTCAGCCAAAGATGCACTGCCACCCAAATCATTGCTAGCAAAGATCAGGAGTTCGAGAGTTGATTTTAAGGGTTGGATTAAATGAGTTCTAGACTGCCGCGAGGAGGTTCTCGGATAAACAGAGAAAAAATAGTTGATTTTAGATTCAACGGAAAAAACCTTAAGGGTTTTGATGGCGATACTGTTGCATCTGCTCTATTAGCCAATAATGAACTGTTAGTGGCAAGATCCTTCAAATATCATAGGCCAAGAGGCATATTCACTGCTGGTGAAGAGGAACCAAATGCACTCATGGGCATAGGGGAAGGATCTTTTTTTGAGCCAAATATTCGAGCCACTGAGGTAAAGCTAAAACAAAATATGAATGTAAATTCACAAAATCATTGGCCGTCATTAAAATTTGATTTTCTTTCAATTAATAATTTACTCGCTAGGTTCTTTGCTGCGGGCTTTTATTATAAAACGTTTATGTGGCCAAGAGCGGCATGGAAGTACATCTTTGAACCAATGATCAGAAGAGCCTCTGGATTAGGCAAGGCTCCAAAGGAGTATGATGAAGAGCACTATGAACACATTTATCATCATACAGATATACTAATAATTGGGGGTGGATTAGCTGGGATTACAGCTGCCAAAGCACTTAGGGACAGAGGTCTTTCTGTAATGCTTTGTGAGAAAGATAGTGTGATGGGTGGAAGGTACCTTCAGGATTGCAAATCGGAGGACCGAGAGCGATATAAAAAATTGCATGAGAGTAGTATAGAAATTTTGAAAAAGTCCAAGGATATTGCTGTAAAATTAAACACTTGTGTTACCGGCATCTTTGACCATGGGTTTGTTTTAGCTTATGAAGAAAATCAAGCTCACAATATAAATACAAAAAAGGCTTTATGGAAAATTCGAGCAAAAAAAATTATCCTTTGTACAGGGGCAATTGAAAGGCCAATCGTTTTTCCAGATAACGATTTGCCTGGAATAATGTTGGCTGCATCTGCTTGCGATTACTTGCAAAAGTATGGTGTTTTATTAGGGGATCGACTAGTCCTCACAACTAATAACGATTATGCCTATAAAACGGCCATTGAACTAAAACATGTAGGCATTGATGTGCCTGTGGTACTCGATGCGAGAGCCTCATCTGATGGCCCACTCGTTAAAGAGGCTGAGGGCTTAGGCATTAGAATACTATTCGGAAAATGCATAGGTAAAGTCGAAGGCAAGAGAAAAGTAGACGCTGTCGGCATTTGTTCTGTAAATGGTGAAGGAACCATTGAAGAATTAATTTCTTGCAATGCTATAGCTGTTTCTGGTGGATGGACGCCAAATGTTAATCTTTGGTCACATTGTGGGGGAAAACTTATATGGGATGGCGATTTGGGGTTCTATAGACCTGATCCCGATAACACACCATTAGGTAAAGATGGTGAAACGAATATGTTAGCCCTCGGTGCTTGTGCGGGTGTATTTAGCAACTATGATATCCAAGATCAAGTTCCTCGGAAAATCAATCAATTTGCCTCACGGCTAAAAATTAAATCGAAACGATACATTGAGGCTAACATATTTTCTAAAGAGCTGGAAAGAAAGGCAAGCCCAATCTTCGTATTACCTCACGGAGCAACAAAAGATAAACAAAAGAGGATGTATATTGATTTTCAAAATGATGTAAAAGTTAGTGATTTGCAACTTGCAGCCCAAGAAGGGTTTGAGAATGTGGAACATGCGAAAAGATATACCACCTTAGGGATGGCAACAGATCAAGGTAAAACATCAAATATCAATGGTATTTATGTGTTATCACAAAGTTTAGGAAAATCTGTTGATAGCATTGGGCACACAACTTTCAGACCGCCATATAAACCAGTTCCATTAGGATTAATCGCTGGTCAGTACACAAAAAAGCTGTTTAAGCCTGTAAAAAAAACCCCAATAGACAAATGGAATTCAATAAACAACGCCATATGGGAACCCGTAGCAGATTGGAGAAGGGCATACGCATATCCCAAAGGTAAAGAAAGTTTGGAGGACACACTTCATCGCGAGGTCTTAAGCGTTAGAAAAAATGTTGGTCTTCTGGACTCATCAACTCTTGGAAAAATTATGGTCAAGGGCCCTGATGCAGGCCAGTTTTTAGATTTGATCTACACAAATATGATGTCGAGCTTGAAAACTGGAAAGTGCCGATATGGTTTAATGTGTAATGAAGCGGGTTTTGTCTTTGATGATGGTGTAGTTGCCAGACTTAATGAACAAACATTTTTATGTCATACAACGTCAGGGGGTGCCGATAGGGTTTATGCTTGGTTTGAGGAATGGCTTCAGACTGAGTGGCATCATTTAAAGGTGTTTATAATCAACTTGACTGAACAATATTCACAAATAGCAATAGCCGGACCCAAAGCAAGGGAAGTATTACAAACTTTTAAGTCCGTTGATCTATCTCCTGACAAACTACCTTTTATGCATTTCATGGAGACTTATATCGACGATATATGGGTTAGGGTTTATAGGATATCCTTTTCAGGTGAACTATCTTATGAATTAGCAGTTAACTCTAATCAAGCGGAAGAACTATGGAATAAGCTCTTAAAGGCAGGAAAGAAATACAAGGTACAACCATATGGAACCGAGGCACTGCACATTTTAAGGGCTGAAAAGGGCTTTATTGTTGTTGGAGATGAAACAGATGGCACCGTTACCCCTCATGACTTAGGAATGGATTGGATTGTTTCCAAAAAGAAAAAGGATTTTATAGGAAAAAAAGCGTTTAGCTTGCCTTACCTTAATTCTATTGTAAGAAAGCAATTAGTTGGCATACTTACCCTTGATAAAGACAAAGTTCTTCCAGACGGATGTCACGCTCTTGAAGATGGTAAAGCTATTGGACATGTGACTTCAACATATTTCTCGCCTACCTTGAAGAGATCAATAGCACTTGGGTTAATAGAAAATGGTAGGTCTAGAAAAGGATCAACTTTGGAGTTTGAGAGTTCGTCAAAGGAGAGTACCTTTGCAAAGATAGTGGACCCGAATTTCTATGATCCGGAGGGTGCCAAACAAGATGGATAGAATAAAGGGTGATACATTTGTAGACATTTATTTAATTGGGTCCATAACTTCATTAAATATTCGAATCGATCAGGCAGATAAAACGAGCTTAAATCTTATTCAAAGACACATTGGAATAAAGCTTCCATCAGTTCAAAAGGCAATAGAGAAGAATAAATTAACGCTGTGCTGGATTTCAAATGATGAGTATCTCTTGTTAAGTGAAGAAAAGGCAAATGAGGGGTTGCTTAATCAGTTTAAAGAGAAAATGAACTTAACAACTGGGGTTGCCGAAAATACAACGGATCTTAGGTCTTGGTTTTTAATTAAGGGTAATCGGTCTTTAGATATATTACGAAAGGGGGTTCCGTTTGACCTAGGTAAGCTAATAATAGCTGAAAGGAATTTTTTTAGAACAAGATTTGGTGAAATACAAATCAATATCTTAATTAAATCTTCAGATGAAATACTTATATCGGTTTTAAGGTCTCACAAAGATTATATGATTAATTGGTTCGAAGTTTGTACAAAGCGTGGCACTGAAATTAATTTTGATCTTTGATGTTTGTCATCCATGAAGCTTCTAAGCTTTGAATTGCTTTTATTCTTTGCTCAGGAGAAGGATGACTAAGTGTCCAAGTAATGTTAGATGAAACTATGCCAGTTAATTGTTCTAGTTTTTTTAGTAAGCTAATTTGTGGCGCTGTACCAATGCCAGATTTAATCAGTAGAGCGGCTGCATATGAGTCTGCTTCAAATTCATCTTTTCTAGAAAGACCAGAAATGAGGACTTGAGATAGGTATCTCCCAATTATTGATCCTAGGTATGGTATTAACCTACTCAGTATAGTTGAAATCACCATGGAGATCGCGCTTATTGCCGAAAAAGTGATGAGACGTTTTTTTGTATGTCCAAGAGCTAAGTGCCCTAGCTCGTGTGCAATAACTGAGGTCAGTTCAACGCCTGATACCTTGCCTAGCTTGTACTGGTCGATAAAGCCCCTTGTTATATAGATATTTCCATTGGGTGTCACCAAACCATTAATTTGTTTTTCATTCAGAATGAAAACCTTTAAATTGCTTAGATCTAGTATTGATTGAAATGCCTTCAAATAGTTGTCAATTACAGGGTCATGGAAAATTTGAGATTTCTTCTCAAGCTTCTTGCTTAAATTTCTGGACGAATAAATAGATCCTATGTAGAAAACCGATATTAAGATAGCTAATGGAAGAAACTTAGTAATCATTTTGATTAAGACAGATGTCTCATACCCTCTTTCAAGCCATTTAGAGTGAGAGGAACCATTTTATCTTCAAATATTTCCTTTATAATATGAGTTGAGTGGGTATATTCCCAGTGTTCTTTGCTAGTAGGATTTATCCACAAATAGTTTGGCCATTTCGTTATGGCTCTTTCTAGCCATGTTCTTCCTGACTCAGCATTATAATGTTCATTAGCCCCTCCTGGATATTCTATTTCGTATGGGCTCATTGAGGCATCTCCAACAAAGATACATCGATAGTCTTTACCATATGTATTCATTATTTCCGTAGTAGGTGTTTGTTCAGTCCATCTTCTATGATTATTTTTCCATACTCCTTCGTAGAGACAATTATGAAAATAATAGTATTCGAGATGCTTAAATGCCGTTCTAGCTGCTGAAAATAATTCCTCAACTTGTTTTATATAAGCATCCATAGATCCACCAACATCAAAAAATATTATTACTTTTATGGAGTTTCTTCGTTCCGGTCGGGTTCTTACATCAATAAAACCACTCTTAGCAGAGGAGCTAATTGTGTTCTCGAGATCCAGTTCTTCCTCTGCACCATCTCTTGCCCATCTCCTCAATCTTTTGAGTGCTATCTTCATCCCCCTAGTCCCAAGCTCTATATCACTATCAAAGTTTTTAAATTCTCTTTTATCCCAGACCTTAACAGCACGCTTGTGCCTGCTTTCATGTTGACCAATCCGTATTCCCTCAGGATTATATCCGTAAGCTCCGAACGGTGATGTGCCTGCTGTACCTATCCATTTGTTTCCGCCCTGATGACGATCCTTTTGTTCCTCCAAGCGCTTTTTAAGTGTTTCCATTAGTTTTTCAAAACCACCTAAACTATTTATCTTTTCCATCTCCTCTTGAGACAAAGTTTTTTCAGCTAGCTTTTTTATCCATTCATCAGGGATTTGAATTTTTTTAAATACTTCTTCTATTTCAATTGCTTCAAGCCCTTTAAATACATACGAAAAGACTTGATCAAATCTATCAATATGCCTTTCGTCTTTCACAAGTGAACTGCGGGCCAAATAATAAAAGTCATTCACGTTAAAAATTGCAACACCCGCTGTTAGCGCTTCTAGGAAAGTTAAGTATTCCCGGAGAGAAACAGGAACTTTGGCATTTTTCATTTCGTTAAAAAGATTTAAAAACACACTGAGCCTTTCCTACTTACCAAAGATAATTGCAATTACTATCCCTAATACGAAAAATATTATAGATAGTACTGCGGATCTATGCAAGATATCCAATGTTTTGCGTTTGCGGTTTATTAGGATTCCTATCACCAGCCCAAATATGGTCATTAAAGCTAAAAACATCCTTTTTAATTACTTTCTTTGTTTCTTCTTGCCATAAAAGCAAGTCTTTCAAAAAGATGAACGTCTTGTTCATTTTTTAGAAGCGCTCCGTGTAGTTTTGGTAAAATATTTTTTCCATCCATCTTGAGGTCATCAGCATCAAGTTCATCAACTAACAAGAGTTTAAGCCAGTCTAACATCTCTGATGTGGAAGGTTTTTTTTTCAAACCAGGAACTTCTCTGACTTCAAAAAACTGACTCAGTGCTGCATCTAGTAGATTTTTCTTAACATTGGGAAAGTGAACATTAACTATCTTTTCAAGAACCTCTTTTTCAGGAAATTGAATGAAATGAAAGAAGCATCTTCGCAAAAAAGCGTCCGGTAATTCTTTTTCATTGTTTGATGTTATTATAACAATGGGTCGATTTGATGCTCGTATTGTTTCACCAGTTTCGTAGACAAAAAACTCCATTTTGTCTAATTCCTGGAGAAGGTCATTAGGAAATTCAATATCTGCTTTGTCTATTTCATCTATTAAAAGAACGGCTTTACCATCTGTTTCGAAAGCTTCCCAGATCTTTCCCTTTTTAATATAATTTTTTATATTCTTGACTCTTTCATCACCAAGTTGGCTATCCCGTAATCTACTCACTGCATCGTATTCGTAAAGTCCTTGTTGGGCTTTTGTGGTAGACTTTATATTCCATTCAATTATTGGAAGCGAAAGACTTTCAGCAATTTGTCTAGCAAGTTCTGTTTTTCCTGTACCTGGTTCTCCTTTTACCAAAAGAGGTCGTTCTAAAGTTATTGATGCATTAACAGCTAAAGTTAAATCATCTGTAGAGATATATTCTGATGTACCTTCAAACTTCATTAAAATATCCTTTCTAATCCAATAAAAATTTTTTAAAATCTTATAGTGACAAATGTTAAAATTTGTATTATCGAATATATATATTGAATTTCTAATCTATGTTATTTGGGGGAATTATGGGTTTAGATTTTATAAAGTCAAAAGAATTTTTAAATGAGGGATATAGACCTTCTGATGACGAGCCTTTCATGAATGAAGCTCAAGCAGACTATTTTAGAGGTAAGCTGCTTGATTGGAAAAAGTCTATATTGTCGGAAAGTAAAGACACTATCAAAGGAATGAAAGAAGAGTCTAGGAATATCCCAGATGTAGCAGATAGGGCGTCAGAAGAAACTGATCGGGCACTAGAGTTACGAACTAGAGATAGGCAGAGGAAACTTATTTCCAAAATAGACGCCGCATTAAGAAGAATAGATGAAGGGTCTTATGGATACTGTGAGGAAACCGGCGAACCCATATCTCTGAAAAGATTAGATGCTCGTCCAATAGCGACATTAAGCGTTGAAGCTCAAGAACGGCACGAGAGGCGTGAAAGAGATCATAGGGACGATTAGACTAGAAGAAAGTTTGGGTCTTAGTAAACCTAGCAAATTAAAGATAGCGATAATCGGAGCTGGTGTTTCTGGGCTATGCTCTGCTCTATTCTTGCGGAGGCTAGGCCACGAAGTTACAGTTTTTGAAAAAGATCGGTCGATTAAAAGCGAAGGTGCAGGCATACAGATCACCTCCAATGGTTTGCACGTTCTGGAAAAGTTAGATCTTTGTGAAATTGTAGTCCAAGCTGGTTTGAAACCAAATAATCTGTGTATGTATGACGAGGACGACTTTAAACTTATTGGTAGTTTAGAAATACTTAACAGATTGAAGCATCGCTATGGCCGGTCTTTCATCGCGCTACATAGATCACTTCTGATAAAAATCTTGTTTCAAAAAGTAAAAGCAGAAAAAATAAAGGTTAAATTTGGCTCAAGAGCGCTTCCACTAATTACGCATGATGAAAAAGATGTTTCCATTTCTTACAAGGGAGAGGAAATTAAAAAAGATTTAATTGTTGTTGCTGATGGAGTAAGCTCTAAATGGAAAAAAACACTTTTTACAGAAATCAAGGCTCGAAGTATTTCACAAGCAGCATACAGATTTCTGTTGAGTAAAAAAAACTTACCATCCATTTTTTCACAAAATAACATCAATCTTTTTTTTGGCAGGGGAAGACATTTTGTAACTTATCCAACTGGTAATGATGATATGATTAATTTTGTTTTCTGTAAAAGAGAGAAGAGTCATCTAGTCAATGATTGGAAGGAAAAGGTAAAAACGCAACAATTCTTCAAGGATTTTGAGTTAAATGAGTGCCTTAGAATTTGTCTCTCTAACGTTAAAACAATCTATAGATGGCCTATCATTGAGAGTGGGCTACCATCTGAAATTCACAAAAAAAATGTGGTTTTGGTTGGGGATGCAGCGCACGGTATGCTGCCCTATCTTTCTCAGGGAGCCAACAAGGCCTTAGAGGATAGCTGGGAGTTAGCAAAACATATAAAGGCTTATCCATTAGACCTCAATAAAAGTTTAAAAAAATACTCCGAAAAGAGAATAAAACGAATACAAAGACTAGACAAATTTTCTAGGCTCAATGAAAAGGTTTATCATTTAGAGCAAAAAATACTTAGAGCAGTTTTTTTGTTTTTTTTACGCTGTATGATAAGTTTAGGGCCTAGGTCTTTTTTCAAGAGGCTCGATTGGATTTATAGCTACAAGGGTTGATTTACTTTGTACTTAGTAGAGCCCAAACGGGAACATGGTCCGATGGTTTGATTTGGTCCCTCAAGGTTGTATCAACCCAGCTATCTTCCAATTTATCAGCTGCATTTGGACTTAAAAGTATATGGTCAATTCTTACTCCATTATTTTCTTCCCAAGCTCGATCTCTGTAATCCCACTGAGTAAATATTGAATCAGACTCATCTAGTATTCTTATCGCGTCTAAGTATCCTAAATTAAGCAAGTAATTGAATTTTGCTCTAACGTCATGAGAAAATAATGCGTCTTCCGTCCAACGTTCAGGGTACTTACAATCATTATATTGAGGAATTACGTTGAAATCTCCAAGAACAACAATCTCTTCTTCATCCTTAAGAGCTCGGCGGCAATACTCATTCAATCTATCCATCCATCCCAACTTATATGAAAACTTTTCGGTATCCTTTGGGTTTCCATTTGGTAGATAAATACATATAAATCTTCTTTTTTTATAATAAACTTCAATGAAGCGTGCTTGTTTGTCGTCACTATCACCAGGCAAAACCTTACTGGATAGCTTGGCTTCCTCTTTCGTGAGGATCGCAACACCGTTAAATGATTTTTGTCCGTTGAGGTAGCAGTGATAGCCAATTTTTTCAAATGCAGACCTAGGAAAGTCTATATCCTGAATTTTTATTTCTTGAAGGGCGACCACCTCAGGATCTGTACGTTTAAGCCATTCTATTAGCGTATCCATTCTTGCTCGCACACCATTAACATTAAAGGTGACTATTTTCATCTGCCCATCTATTCAAATGAAGGTGAGAAGGAAAAACTCGTTCCACATCCGCATGATGAAGTAGCGTTAGGATTATTAATTTTGAAACTTGATCCTATAAGTTCTTCACTATAATCGATTTCTGCGCCTTCTAAAAACTGTAAAGAAGTTTTATCTATAACAACTCTACAGTCCTCTTTTTCGAAAACTTGATCATCTTCATTAACTTTTGCAACAATATTAAAAACATACTGAAAGCCAGAGCATCCACCACCCTTTACAGCTACTCTCAATATCTTGGTATCACAAGAAGATGCTATCTTTGCAAACGCTCTGTCTGTCACTGTAGGAGGTATTCTTATATTCACTTTTTTCTTTCTTTACATCTGACGCTATAGCGTAATATATACTTGTCTAGTTGAATAGGCAAGCAGAGAGCATTTTTTGAATATAGCAGCTAATCCGAAAAAGTCTTTAGGAAGAGTGCATCAAGAAGAACCTTGTTCCATAAGATCTATTTTCCAGAGAGACAGAGATAGAATTATCCACTCTAAGTCTTTTAGGAAATTACAAAATAAGTCTCAGGTTTTTTTTTCTACTACGAATGATATTTTCAGAACACGACTTACACATACAATTGAAGTGAGTCAAATAGCTAGAACTATTGCAAATGAGCTAGGGTTAAATATTGATCTCTGTGAGACTGTTGCTCTTGCTCACGACTTAGGCCATCCGCCCTTTGGCCATACAGGTGAGGAAAGATTGAATGGTCTTATGCGGGAAATAGGAGGCTTCGACCACAATTTCCAAACGCTTAAAGTAGTTACCATATTAGAGCGGCAATACTACAATTTTTATGGACTCAACTTATGTTTTGAGTCTCTAGATGGAATAGTAAAGCACAATGGACCTATTAGCGATCAAAATAAAATAATTCCTGTGTTTTGGGATGAAAATATATCTTTGGGAGATCGGAAAAGAGTACATTTAAATCTATTCCCCTCTTTAGAGGCGCAAGTTGCGTCACTATCTGATGATATTGCTTATTGTGCACATGATATTGCCGATGGGTATGAGGCGGGGATTTTATCGTTTGTGAAATTAAAGAGCTCCCCGTTTTTTGGTGAGCTTTTAGTTTTAGATCAACCGTTTGGAGGTTCAGCCTCGCTTTCAGTTGCTCATGGTTGTAGAAAACTAATTAGACATTTGGTGAACGATTTAATTTGTCATTCACGCTTGAACATTAAAAATTTTCAAAAGAATACAGCTAATATAAATATGTCAAACCTAATTAACTTTTCCCCTGAAACAGGCAAAAAAGTGGTGGAATTAAAGAAATATCTCTTTAAAAACCTATACAGGAGCAAGGAGATTAATTGTATGAGGAGGCAGGCAGAGGAAGTAGTAGACGCATTATTTAAATACTTTTTCAATGGATTCGATAGTATTCCTGTATCATTTTTGGAAAATAAATATTATTCAAGATTTAAAACCACGAGACAAAGAAAATTAAATCTAGTTGGGGATTTTATTGCTAGCATGACCGACAAAGAGGCACTAGAGATGTACGACAAAATCAGAATAAAAAGTAAATGAAAATCTAAGGGAGCAAAAATTGGATATTGTCAATATTTTAAGAGATAAGATCCTAAATATTGTGAATGAGCTGGTTGAGGAAAAGAATTTTAAACAACCTATTAACATCAATAATATTGTGGTAGAGCGACCTAAGAGACAAAACCAAGGAGATTATTCGACAAATGCGGCTATGGTTCTTGGAAAGGCTATTTCCTCTAGCCCGAGAGATCTTGGGGAAATAATTATGTTTAAGTTAACTGATGGAGAGCTTATAGAAAACGTTTCACTCGATGGACCAGGTTTTCTAAATATTAAAATTAATTCTAAGTTCTGGGATAGACTTTTAGTAGAAATTATTTCAAATACTTATAAATATGGGCAGACTAGCTTTGGTAGCGGAAAAAAAGTAAACTTGGAGTTTGTATCTGCTAACCCCACAGGCCCTCTCCATCTTGGGCACGTAAGAGGGGCTGTATTTGGTGATGTTCTCTCTCGACTATTGGAGTTTGTAGGTTTTAAAGTTACTCGGGAATATTACGTCAATGATGGTGGCGCACAAATTGGAATTTTAGTTAGAACCATATATTTCAGGTATCTAGAGAAGTTAGGAGAATGTATAGAGCTACCCGAGGAATCCTATCCTGGAGACTATCTAATACCAATAGCTGAAAAGCTTATAGAAAAATATGGGAACACGCTTAAAAATCTTGAAGAGGGTAAGCGGGATAAAATTATTCGGGGCCTTTCTATAGATTACATGATGGAAATAATAAAGGCTGATCTGAAATCTTTGAATATAGAGATGGATAATTTCTTCTCAGAGCAGGCAATGATTAATTCAAATGGAATAGAGTCATCTCTTAGCACCCTTAAAGATAAAGGATTAATTTATAAAGGTATAATTGATGCGCCCAAAGGCAAGACATACACTGATTGGCAGGCTCGAGAGCAGTTATTATTTAAATCAACTGAATTTGATGATGATATCGATAGACCAATAAAAAAATCGGATGGATCATGGACCTACTTTGCTCCTGACTTAGCGTATCACGCGGATAAACTAAAAAGGGGCTTTGACGTGATGATCGATGTTTTAGGAGCAGACCACAGTGGATACGTAAGCCGTTTAAAAGCTGTAATAAAAGCTTTCAGCGAAAAAAAAGTCGAATTTGAAGTCAAGCTGGTACAGCTAGTTAAGCTTATAAAGAATAAGAAAGTCCTGAAGATGTCAAAAAGAGCCGGCGATTATATACTTATTCAAGATCTTTTAAAGGAGGTAAGCGCTGACGTTATAAGGTTTGTTATGCTTAGCAGAAATAATGATGTGCCCTTAGATTTCGATATTGATTTAATGCTGTCTAAGTCAAAAGAAAACCCAGTATTTTATGTCAATTATGCCCATGCCAGGATAGTTTCCGTTTTAAAACGAGGAGAGGAATTAGGCATGTGGCCGTTAGCGAAGATAGGAGATTTAGAAGGAAACGTACTTCCTTTTATGGAAAGTGAGCTAACTTTAATAAAAAAACTCTCAGAGTGGCCTAATGTGGTTGGACAGTCTGCGAGGTATCATGAACCCCATAGAATTACTTTTTATTTAAATGAGGTTGCCTCCTCGTTTCATAGTTTATACCAATCCTCAAGCGGGTCTACTCACTACAGGTTCATACTAGAGGGATCAAAAGAGCTGTGTATTAAACGTTTGGCTTTAGCTAAATCTACTCAGATAGTAATAAAGAATGGCCTTACTATACTAGGTATTGTTCCTTTGGACGAAATGTATTAACATTAAAATAAAAGAAAAAATGAGCGAACAGGCGGACGACATTACATCTTATACTTCAGATAGGAAGACCACATTAGACTACATTTCTTTTGTTGGGAGTTGGTTAGTAAGCTTTGTTTCATTAGTGATCATAGGCCTCATTGCGTATTGGGCTATAAAAATCCCAGAAAAAAACATAAATAATTTACCTATAATAAATGCCATTCAAGGGGAGATAAGGGTTGAGCCAGATGAGCCAGGTGGTAAATTATTTCACGATGAAAGTTTATCAATATACAAAAATCTTGAGAATGGTAACAAGATATTGGACAAAAACGACATCACTCTGAATAAAGACGATCAAGATTTTGGAAATCTGCGAAAAGAAGTAAAGAGTAATGAATTCAGTAAGGATGATCAGAAAGATTTAACGATAGCTATTGAGGAGGCGCTCGAAGAGGTCGTTAATAGTAAGATCAAAGTAAAAGACCAGTCAGTAGCAAAGGTTCACCCGGGATTCCTAAAGCTTTATTTAGGTTCATTCGACTCTTTTTCACAGGCGAATGAGTTTAAGCAAATCATAAAAAAAAGAAACAATAATCTGCTCAATAATGACAACCTAAAAATATTTGAGCAATTGGAAGCAGAAAAAGAAATTTTCCGAGTTGAATTGATGAATATTAGTTCGATAGAAGAAGGTAAGAAATTGTGTTCAATACTTTCCAGTAGACAATTCTCATGCTTATTGGTTAATGAACAAGGTGTTAATTAATCAATAAATGGAAGAAGCAACTGAATATCGTGCTAGTGCTGAGCCAGAATTACACGTCATTTTAGACGGATTTGAAGGCCCTTTGGATCTTTTGCTTACATTGGCGAAGAGTCAGAAAGTGGATCTAAAGAAGGTACAGCTAGGTATTCTAGCTGATCAGTTTCTAAATTATCTGAAGAATAAAAGGTATAAGTTTAAGTTAGAATTTGCGGGAGACTACTTAGTAATGGCTGCATGGCTTACATTATTGAAAAGTCAATTAATCATTCCTGAGGATGAGTTAAACGAGGAAGATGGTGAAAAGATCAATCAATTATTAGCACTTAGACTTGAGAGATTGGCTAAAATAAGAGAAAATGCTATATGGCTATTTGATAGACCTCAGCTTTTACAACATTTTTTTCCAAGCTCGATTAATAAAAATAAAAAAGAAATAGAGGAGGATTGCTTAAACGTCCAGATTGCAGATATATTGAGAGCCTATACAGGCATTATAGATAAAAAGGATTATCAAATTTCGTTGCAAACCAAAGAGGAATATTTGTTTTTAGATAAGGCAATTAGTTTTATTGAGCAACAGGTTAAAGGGTCAAAAGCATTAATCAGTTTTTCAAATTTGGTTAAGGAGATTCATACTTTATCAGGCATTGACGCCAAGCGTTGCGCAGCATCTATTTTCTGTGGACTACTTGAATATGCAAAATTGGGAAAAATACAAATGAAGCAGACAAATACCCTTTCTGGTTTAGATTTGGCAATAGTAAGCGACGGGAATAAGGGATAGTGGAGTCATCTTTGAAAAAACACAATGCCGAGAGAGTTATCGAAGCGCTACTATTTACGTCTTCCGAGGCACTCTCTATTAAAGAGTTAAAGAAAAATTTACCCACAAATATAGATATTGAATCGGTAATCGAAAAATTACAAAAACATTACGAAACAAGAGGAATAAATTTAAAACGTGTAGGCAATTCGATTGTTCTTCGTACTGCGAAAGATTTAGATCATCTATTTGTTAAAAAGAAGGTAAAAAAAAAGAGCATATCAAGAGCTGCAAGAGAGACCTTAGCAATTATCGCATATCATCAACCAGTTACTAAACTAGAAATAGAAGAGATAAGGGGGGTAAGTGTAGGGTCTGGTACTATTGATGTATTAATGGATTTAGAATGGATAAAGTTTGGTAGAAGAAAATTAAGCCCGGGTCGTCCTGTGACTTTCCTCACAACTGACAAATTTCTCGATTACTTTGACTTGAGTAGCACAAAGGATCTCCCAGGGAGGAAGGAACTAAGAGAGCTTGGGTTATCCGTAAGAAAATTAAATCAAGATTAGGCCACTACCAACTTTCAAAATGTTTTGATAGCTTAAGTGTTTGTCCTTGATAGTTAGATCCAATCATTTCTCCATACGTAGTGTTTGGTAAGCCGGATAGGGTCTCATATATTAACTTGCCAATAATTTGACTGTCTTGAAGTATAAAAGGGGTTTCATGACATCTAATTTCAAGCACTGCCTTCGAGCGTTTATCCGTATTATTTTTCGTGAAACCAAAGCCAGGATCAAAAAATCCAGCATAATGTACACGAAACTCTCCCATCCTTACCTCATAAGGAACCATCTCTGCAGCAGTTTGAGGCGGGATAGTAATGTATTCTTTACTTCTCAGAATATAGAATGCGCCTGGAGCTAATGTGATATAACCCTTTCTTGAGAATAGTTTTTCCCAAAAAGTTTCTACTTTATAGAAGTTAAGCTTACTAAGGTTAATCGCTGGGCAATTTTTCCGTGCCTTGAAACCAATTGGTTCATCTCCTTTACTTTTTAAGTTCACAGAGATTGTAATGCCGTTATCTATTTGTGTTGTATTCTCTACAATACCAAATCTACTATTTAGCTTTTCTAGTTGTTGATCAGCTATAATTTTCTGCTCATTATGAAATCGAAGTTGGTTCAGTGTTATCCCTTCCCTGATAGTTATAGAAAAAGAGATAGGAGCTATCTCCACATAAACTCTGCCTTTATAACCTTTTCTGATGCGATCGAAGCAGCTAGAATTATCTGATATCAATCTTGTCAATATATCTAGTCTTCCTGTTGAACTTTTGGCATTCGCTACTGCTGAAATATTATCAGGTAAGCTCAATTCTTCTTGTATTTGTATTATATAAATTTTACCTTTTGTCAGCGTTCTAAAGGTACTGATATCTATTTCCCTCTTTTTTAATTTTGATAACTTTTGTCTAACACTTGTTTTGTGTCCAGGTAAGAAAGAAGCTTCCACTTCCCAACATTTTTTAGATAACCGTAAGTCCATACTCGCCGGTTGGATCTGGTTATCTGTTAGGGGTTTAACAGACTTTATACAAGATCCATTGTATAAATCTATTATCTGTTGTGCCGGAAGTGCACCTTTTTTTTTGAAAAGCATTAATTTACTCATTTTCTGGTCGGGCTAGCGAGATTCGAACTCACGACCTTTCGTCCCCCAGACGAACGCGCTACCAGACTGCGCCATAGCCCGCAATTAATCTAAATACTTGTATTAGCTAGCATTTGCTTTCTTACCCTATTTAAAGCTTCTATTAGGGAATTTATCTTCAACCTTTGCTGTTCACTGATTGAAGATTTGATATATAACGTCTTCATCCCAGCATGGCTAAATTTAATCTGTACTCTTCGTTTCCCTATGACTGATGGTTCAACTGGTACCTCATTTGGCCAATTAACAATAAAGTCTTTACCTCTTTTAATAATGGTCTCTTTGACTTTCTTAATGGTCATATTTTCTCCATGAAGTAATGCCTTTAAGCCTTTGAGAAAGTCAATATCCCGTGGTCTGTAATACCTCCGCCCGCCTTTCCGCCTCATTGGTTTTATTTGTTTAAACTGACTTTCCCAGAAACGAATTACATATGGTTGTAAATTTAATTCTCTAGCCACTTCAGATATGGTACGAAAGGCCCTAGGTGCTTTTTGAATATCAAATTTTGTGTTCAATTTTCTTCAGACTCATTAATACGCGCTTTCATCAACTTGGAGGGTTTAAAGCTTATTACACGCCTAGCATTAATAGTGGCAGTCACTCCTGTTTTTGGATTTCTACCAATCCTTTCCCGTTTTTGCCTTGAAGTGAAAGTACCAAATGATGAAAGCTTTACAATCTCTCCGTCTGTCAGTGCGTTAGAGATATGTTCTAACACAGTCTCTAACATCAGAGCGGATTCATGTTTTGAAAGCCCAACATCTCTATAAAGCGCTTCGCTAATATCTTGGCGAGTTAGTGTTTTGCGTTCCATCTTAACCTCCATCTACAAAATAATTTAAGTATTATTGCGATGTCAACTTAAGTTTTATCAGACAGTTAGGATGGTTTTGTTTGACACATCTTTCTTGCTAGCTTAAGAGCTGAGTAAAAACTTTTGGAGTCGGAACTCCCATGCGATTTTATTACCAATCCGTTTAAGCCAACAAAGACCCCACCATTTAAAGTTCTCGGATCCATTCTTTCCTTAAGACGCGCAAGCTTTCTTTTCATAAGAAGGCCCATAAATAAACCTGATAAAG
The DNA here is from genome assembly GCA_964580005.1 of uncultured Rhodobacterales bacterium. Lineage (GTDB taxonomy): Bacteria > Pseudomonadota > Alphaproteobacteria > Rhodobacterales > Rhodobacteraceae > CACIJG01. The sequence goes on along the minus strand of CAZOIZ010000002.1, from coordinate 28,101 downwards.
ATGAACTAAACTCATCAATAAAAAATTTTTTGATTAAATTTGCTGTGCCTTCAGCCGTTTTTAGAGCAATATTTCCACTAAAACCATCAGTCACTATAACATCAGCCTTATCAGAAGAAAAATCACTACCTTCAACAAATCCTACGTATTCTATTGCTCCCTCTCTGAAAGTTTCGACTAACATTTCCGATGCTTTTCTTAGCTGTTCATTTCCTTTATGCGTTTCTGTACCCACGTTCAATAAACCGACTTTGATCCTATGTGTATTGAAAACTTTAGAAAAGATATCTGATCCGAATTTAGAGTAAGCAAGTAGATCAGAGGCTTGTGCCTTGATATCCGCTCCTGCGTCTAGAACAACATTGAAACCTTTTCCGGATGTTGATGGCCAAAAAATAGCTATTGCCGGTCTTTTCACATCAGGTAGTTTTCTTAAAAGTAGAGTTGAAATAGCCATCAGCGAGCCAGTATTCCCACATGATACCGCGACTTCTGCTTTAGATGCTTTAACGCTTTCTATGGAGTTCCACATACTGGAGTTCTTCCCTCCTCTTATGGACTGAGCAGGCTTATCTCCCATTTGGATTACTTTTTCACAGTGCTTAATTTTGCACTTCTGTTTTATCTTAGGGTAATTATCAAGAGCTTGGGTTATTGCATTCTTGTCTCCATGCAATATAAATCTATCATCGTTGTTTTCAGAACAAAACCAGTTAACTCCTCCAATAATTTCATCTACGGAGTTGTCTCCTCCCATGCAATCGACTGAGAGAATAATTTTCTTTTCTTTGCCCATTAGCTTTCAGGTATTCCAAATTGAGCTAATTCATGTCAATCTTCGTCATCTACAACTTCAGATTCTATTTTATTAATTACTCTTCTCTGTTTGTTCCCTGAGCCATAATAACCACATGCACCACATACGTGGTGTGATAACTTTAATTCCCCACAATTGCTACATTCACCATATTGTCGTGATATTATGCCGTCGTGGGCTCTTCTTAGGCCTCTTTTAGATCTAGTAATTTTACTCTTAGGCACGCCCATCTGGATTCCTCTTTGTCATATTGAGTTCAACCATGCACCATAAGGAAAATTGCGAATAGCGCAAGCAAAATCTTGAAATTACTTTTTAAGTTTTCTTAGAATAGAAAAAGGATTCTCAATCGCGGTATTTTCTTTTGATGTTAGGTTTATAGTTGCCCCAGACTTTTTTGGATAATCAGGTGTTTCAAGGCTGATAGTTTCCATTAACACCTCCCCCAAATTAATTTCATTTAAAATTATATCGGTATCAAAGGATTTCTCTGTAAGTTCAAAAATACTTTTTTTCAAAGGTGAATTGCTGTTTGATCCAATAAAAAATGTCCTCAAAACTTGTTTAGATATATTTGTTACTACAGGTTCAAGTGTAAGTGAGCAGGGCTGTATAAGTTTTGCTTTGACAGTACAACGCAATATTATCTGCCTGTCTGTTTTTAACGTCAATGTCCCATTGATACTAGCTTTTTTTGCTTCTAAAATATTTAATTCCTCACTTAATTCCCTTAAACCATTTTCTGAACATGAAAGGTTAAACTCGTACTCTATTTCTCTCTTCAGTTGTTCTAAGGAAACTATGTGAGTAAAATTATCTATTTCTTGAGTTTTTTTCATGATATATCATTATCTGAACGCAAATTTTACAACAATCAATCATTAACATTAAAATGTTTAAAAAGAAATTTATAGTTCTAACTGTAACATGTTTACTTATAAATGCTTGCACAGGAATTAAAAGCAATAATGGCTATTTGCCTGTCCGAGACAGTATTGATCAACTGAAAGTCAATGTAACTTCTACTTCGACTGCAAAATCTAAGTTAGGAGAGCCTGCTTTAGTTTTAGGAAAAAAAGAGCCAATATTTATTTATTCTTCACAGGTAACAAATAGAGTTTTGTTTTTTGAACCCAAAGTGATTTCAAGAGACGTTTTAGTTCTCTACTTTAATAAAAAAAAGAAATTAATTAAGCTAAAAAAGTTTAGCCTGAAGGACGGAAAGTCTTTCGATCTGAATACGGATGCTACTAATTTTAACACTGAGGAAAGGTCATTAATTGCTAACCTTTTTTCAAATGTTGGTATCGGTAGAATACGGGCTGTGGATTAAGTTGGCTGAAATTTTAACGCAACACCATTGATACAAAATCTTAGTCCAGTTGGGTTAGGTCCATCGTCAAATACGTGTCCTAGGTGTGCTTTACAATTACTGCAATGCACTTCAACTCTTTTCATTCCATATGAAAAATCGACTTCAGTCTCTACAGCCTCTTTTGATAACGGGGTGAAGAAACTAGGCCATCCAGAGCCACTTTCAAACTTATGCGATGATGAAAATAATTTACTTGAACAACAAACACATAAAAATTCACCGGACTTATTTGGAAAACCTGGATGTGAAAAAGGCGGTTCAGTCTCGCCAAGCTGGGTTACAGCATATTCCATATCAGTTAATTTTTTATTTTCCACTTGCCACACTATACTTGTATTTCATAAATAGGATATAACGCCAAAATAGAAAAATCAAATAATGAGATACCGAATAGAATTTGGTCGATCGTATGCCCACCGATTAAAAGCTCAAAAATTTAGGCAAAGAGTCTTTAGAGGGTCTGAAAGTGGTTTAGACTCGGATGAGTTCGATGAACTATCAGACCACTGCCTTGTATATGATAAAAAAAGTGAAGATAAGTTAGTTTTAGTTTTTAGGTCTAGGACATATTTGAGTATGAAAGAGATACTGTTCAGTTACTCTGCCCAATATTACGACTTAACAAAACTCATAGATTTACCTTTCAAACCTATGGAGATTGGAAGATTATGCATAGATGAAGATTCAAGTGATCCATTTTTACTTTTAAGTGCTTTTAAATATCTTGCGTCCCTAATCTCAAATTGTGGAGCGGATTTTATATTTGGTTGTACCAGCTTTGTTGGCGCGGATAACCCTGTGCACTTAGATTCCTTATGCTATTTAGAAAAAAACCAAATAGCAGGGTCGAAATTTCCGGTTAGAAAAAAAGCATCGAGCATTTTAAATATTAAGGACCAAATTGCTATTCGGGAAAAGCATAAACCGGCAAAGAATTTTTTGCCGCCTTTGTTGAAGTTTTATTTAAGGCTTGGTGGAAAAGTATCTGATCACGCGGTTATTGACAGAGATTTGGATACACTGCATGTCTTTACTTTTGTAGATTTAAAAAGTAAGAAATTTATAAGCTAGATTGAACATCATTGAATTGATTTCTATTATTCGACCAAGCAACGGGGTCATCTAAAAACTTCCTAATTTCTGAAAGAATATCAAAACCAAATTTATCCATTTTGCAAATTTCGTTATATACCTCTTCCCAATCAGTTAGATAATGTACTTCAATATTATTTTTTTTCAGAATTATATCAGCATCCTCGAATATATTATATTTGAAAACGACTATACTGAGATTGCACTTAATTTCGTGTGATCTAATATTGTTGATAAAACTTATTTTTGATTTCCCATCCGTCATTAAATCTTCAACTAACAAACTATTTTTGTCCTTTAAAATCTCCCCTTCAATCAATTTGCTCTTCCCATAATCTTTAGGTTCTTTCCTGACATAAGATAGCGGAAGACCCATTTTTTCAGCGATAGCTGCAGCAAAAGGTATTCCGGCAGTCTCACCGCCTATTATATAATTTGGTGATGGACCAATCATATCCGATTTTATAGTATCTATCATCATATCTGTTATCGTTTTAAACGCTGATGGGTATGCAATAATCTTTCTGCAATCGATATAGCTTGGTGATAAAAAACCAGAAGAAAGTTTAAAAGGAGACTGCGGACTAAAGTTAATTGCTCCGATGTTAATGAGAATTTTTGCTGCAACTTTAGATATTTCTCTCTTACTCATTTTTCCTCACACAGCTAACCTAAATTTTCTTTTTCCCAATACAGTTCATTGTAGGGGTTAAAGACAGTTATTTTTCCTTGATTGGTTTCGATATTTTTTATTACGTCAACCGATTTAGACCTTTTAACGTAGCGTACTCTTTCATTGTGTTGATTTAAACCATAAAATACCCGACCATTTCTAGATACGAAGTTTTCAATTTCGTTTAAAGAAGAATGTTCTTCAAATAGTTGTATCAGAAGTGGAACTGCTAGCGGGCTACTAAATATTCCGGCGCAACCGCAGGAAGAGATTTTTTTACTATCGACATGAGGAGCACTGTCTGTGCCTAGAAAAAATTTCCCATCACCAGATATCGCAGCTCGCACCAGAGCAAGACGATCATATTCTGTTTTTAATATTGGAGCACAGTAGAAATTTGGTCGTATCCCCTTCGACAGCATAATGTTTCTGTTTACCATTAGGTGATGGTTGGTGATTGTCGCAGCTAACATTTTTTGTTCTTTGATGAAATTCACTGCATCTGCTGATGTGATATGCTCTAAAACTATTCTCAAATTTGGGAAATGGTTAATTATTTGTGTTAAAGTAGTTTCAATAAAAACTTTTTCCCTCTCAAATATGTCAACCTTTTCATCAGTAACTTCACCGTGTATCGATAGTATAACCCCATTTTTTTCCATCACTTCAAACAAAGGATAGAATTCTGTAATAATAGAGATACCTGAGTCAGAATTCGTCGTTGCTCCTTTTGGATACATCTTGATGGCCTTAATATATTCATGAGTGCTGACTTTTATGATCTGTTGTTTGCTCAAATGACGCGTCAAATAAAGAGTCATATGTGGAGTAAACTTAATTTCCTTCGGTATCTGTTTGCAGATCTCACTGTAATAAGTCTCGGCTAAAGAAATATTCGTAACAGGGTTTTCCAAGTTAGGCATTATAAGCGCTGAGGCAAAGCTATTATAGGTGAAAGGCAAAACGGTTGATAGGATTTGGCCTTCACGTAAATGCACATGCCAGTCATCAGGCTTTAAAATATCGATATAAGTTTTTTCCATAAAGTCAGTTTGAATTTTTTACCAATTAATGTTGGTTCTATCGTAATTATTTATAATATTTATGGTATTGTTCGAAAAGAAATTTGTATTTTCTTTCGTAAAAAATACTTAAGCTATTCCAATATTACAATTACTAGTCTATATAATAAAAGTAAATAAAGACACCGAACTAAGGTTGAAAAAGGAAAATCAGTGAATATTGTGGAAAAAAATCTTTCTGAGGCAAAAGAAAAAGAATTCAGAAACGGCGTGTCTAATGATGATGCAAAAAAAGCGCTGGGGTTGCTCTTAAAATGGATAGGCGAGAATCCTGAAAGAGAGGGTCTGAAAGAGACTCCGAAACGAGTTCTAAAGGCTTATAAAGAGTGGTTTGCTGGGTACAACCAGAACCCTAATGAAATCCTTAGTAAAACTTTTGAGGAAGTTGAGGGTTACAGAGAAATGATAACTTTAAAAGATGTAAGCTTCCAAAGTTTTTGCGAACATCACTTTGCCCCAATTATAGGGAAGGTTCATATCGGCTATATTCCAAATAATAAAGTAGTAGGGCTGTCAAAACTCGCTAGACTAATTGAGATGTTTGCCAGACGTTTACAGGTACAGGAAAAGATGACTGCCGAGATAGGTAATACTTTACAAACTCACCTCGATTGTTTGGGGGTAGGGGTTGTAGTTGAAGCGGAACACCACTGTATGTGTTCTAGAGGGATAAAAAAACAGGGAGCGGTCATGAAAACGATGCATTTTACCGGTGTCATCCTCAATGATTTAGGAAAGAAGAATGAGTTTATGAGATCCATAAGCTGAACAATTTTTTTACACGCTACAAGCTCAGATAAAATGAAAAAAGTACACTAATGCAAAAGCCAGAGTGTTTTCAACAAATTATATTATTGCTACAGAATTTTTGGTCTGAAAAGGGTTGTGTGATACTCCAGCCTTACGACCTCGAGGTAGGAGCGGGAACTTTCCATCCAGCTACAACTCTTAGGAGTTTAGGCCCAGATCATTGGTCAGCCGCTTATGTACAACCTTGCCGACGACCCTCTGATGGCCGTTATGGAGATAGTCCAAATCGATTGCAACACTATTATCAATTTCAAGTTGTTATAAAGCCTTCACCCACTACATTGAAAGAAATGTATTTGGAAAGCCTACGCGTATTGGGTGTAGATCAACGGGTTCACGACATCAGATTTGTGGAGGACGACTGGGAAAGCCCTACTCTTGGCGCATGGGGGCTGGGTTGGGAGGTTTGGTGTGACGGTATGGAGATTAGTCAATTCACTTACTTCCAACAGGTAGGTGGGCATGATTGCAAACCAATCACGGGAGAGATTACTTATGGACTCGAAAGACTTGCGATGTTTATTTTGGAGTGTGACGCTGTGATGGACTTACCCTACAATTCGCCAAATAGTCAAAGACCATTAAAATATTCAGATATTTTTTTGGAGGCTGAAAAGCAGTATAGTGCATGGAACTTTAGCGAAGCAAACACAGAAGTTATTTTCCGTCATTTTGATGATGCAGAAAAAATGTGCAAAGAAATTCTAGGAATAGGAGACCTAAAAATAAAATCGTTAGATAAAAAAAATAAGCTTGTCCTACCGGCATATGATCAGTGCATAAAAGCTTCACACTTGTTTAACATTCTTGACGCTAGAGGTGTCATATCTACTGCTCAAAGACAAGTATATATCGGCAGAGTAAGAACATTGGCAAAGTTGTGTGCGGATTCTTATATAGATGAAGTTTCATTGAGAGTATAATGAACGGGAAACGCTTTACTGTGTTATTTTTAGGTAGCGTGATCATTTTCACTGTGGCGTTGTTTTACTTTCAAAATTATGCCTATTATGACGCAACAGATGTAAAGCAAAATATTTTTTTTGGAAATAAGAGGTATGAAATTTCAAATTACCAAGGAATAGACTCTGAAAGTTCAGGTTTAAAGCTGAGAGAATGCTTTGTCGTAGATAAGTTGGATGATATTGACCTTCCTAAATACGAGAAACCGACACCCCTGACGGCACCTTTTTGGTTCAAGTGTTTTAATGCTGAAAATATAACTAAAGATTTAGCGGATGGTAAAGCATCTGCTTTTTTATTTAAAAAGGAAGAGTTTGACGGTATCGATAAGGTGATTGCTATTTATCCAGATGGAACAAGTTATCGTTGGAGGCAATTAAATAATAAGTATATGAAAGAATAGAGTTGAACGATTTTATATTGGAATTAATCTCTGAAGAGATACCTGCAAAAATGCAAGCACCTGCAATGCGTCAACTTGAAAGTTTAACTTTAAAGAAAGTTGGTGAAAACGGTTTGATAGTTGAGAAAATGAAACCTTTTGTTACACCAATGAGGTTGGGTATTATTCTTGAAAAGATTTCAACCAAAGTAAATGAGAGTATTAAAGAGATCCGTGGTCCCAGGTTAGGCGCACCTGAAAGTGCAATAGAAGGGTTTTTAAAAAAAAATAAGATTGAAAGAAGTGATTTACAAAACAAAAAAACAGAAAAAGGTGACTTTTATTTTTACACTGTAAAGGTAAATGCGCGATCCTTGTCAAAAATATTGGCTCATGTTTTTACAGAAATTATACAAGAGTTTAATTGGCCAAAATCTATGTACTGGGGAGACAATTATTCGCTCCGATGGGTTAGACCTCTCAGGGGCATAACTGCCGTCCTTTTTAAAGATGAGATCAGAGAGAGGGTACCCCTAAGTATAAGAGATATTGATTCAGATATCGTTACCAGAGCCCATCAAGTAATGCATCCAAAATTTTTTGAGTTTGACTCAATTGATGATTATCGAGAAAAGATGCTTAAGGGTAAAGTTATTCTTCAACCTCAGGATCGCAAAAAAAGAGTTTTGCAAGAAGGTAATAAGCAGGCTGAAGCAAGAGGATTTTACCTCGTGGAGGATGACAAACTTTTAGATGAAATCGTCGGCTTAACAGAATTTCCAATTCCTATATTGGGTGAGATTCCTGTAGACTTACTTTTGATACCAGAAGAGGTGATAATCGCGTCGATGAGAGAGCACCAAAAGTTCCTTTCTCTAAGAAGTAGAGCGAGTGGGAAAGTTGAAGGATTTTTAGTGATTGCTGACCTTCAAACTCATGATGAGCAAAAAACAATTCTCTCCGGCAACACGCGTGTTTTAAATTCAAGATTAAGAGATGCGATTTTCTTTTATCAAAATGATCTAAATTCAGTGAAAGTTCATGGAATGAGGGCCTGGAACGATAAGTTAAAAAGTGTGAGGTTTCATGAAAAGTTAGGGTCTCAATACGATAGAGTAAAGAGAATAGTAAAAATTGCTATGTTGCTCGCCAGAAAATTTGATTTGGAACAGGACGCGGTACGAAAAGCCGCAACACTTATTAAGGCTGACCTCGTTTCGAGTCTCGTAGCTGAGTTTCCCTCTTTGCAGGGTATAATGGGAGCTCATTATGCAGAGATTGAGGGTTGTGAAAAATCGGTCTCTGATGCAATTAGAGATCATTATCTACCGGTTGGTTCAAATGATGTTGTTCCCAAACAACCACTTTCAATTGTACTGGCCCTGAGTGAAAAAATTGATTATGTAACCTGCCTTTGGAAGATTGGTATTAAGCCGACTGGAAATAAAGATCCATTCGCGTTAAGGAGAGCCTCACTAGGAATAATAAGAATAATATTAGAGAACAAGTTAGATATTGATTTAGATTATTTGATTCATTTAACAAAAGCTAATTTTGACATGTCCGATTTGCAGCTGTTTTTAAAAGATAGAATAATAAATTACCTGACAGAAAAAAATTATCAAAAAAAGGTAGTGGAGGCGGTAGTCAAGCAATATAAACTAGATTTTTTGCCCAATTTGCCAATAGTGATAGGGGAGATAACTGAATTCATTTCTTCTGAACATGGGGTGCGGCTTTTAGCAGTGTATAAGAGAGTTTCTAATTTGCTAAGTTCCAATAAAGAGTTCTTAAGTTCGAAGAAAAAATTTTCTAAACAGCGCGCAACTGAGGAAGATAAAACATTACAAAAACAACTAACATTAATCAAAGAACAAGTTGAGGAGAGTTTACAACACAAAGATTTTAAAAAGGCTTTATTAGAACTGGGGTCTATTATTAACCCAGTAAATCAGTTTCTTGATAATGTTCAAGTTAATTGTGAGGATAAGGACCTACGAAATTTACGATACTCATTATTGAATCAAATCAGCGAAACCACGGATAGTGTCGTTGTTTTTTCGGAATTAGACAAAAAATGAATGGCATGAACTTAACCTCAAGATATTTGTTCAACGAGATACCTGACAGCCAAAAAAAAATCGAAGAATTTGGGCACAAAGCATGCAACCTTAGTTTGGCTAAAAAGTGGCAGTTTCCTGTTCCTGACACAGTATTTCTTTCTGGTGAACTCGTTAAAGAAATCTTTGAGAAAAAGTATGTTCCTGCTGAAGTCCTTTCACACTTTAAGAATAAATTACTCGCAATAAGGCCAAGTCCCGTTATTGACCTTTCCACAAAAAACGAACCTTTTCTTTATATTGGGCTTGACGATCAAAGTTATGATATCCTTCAAAAGAGGGTAGGGATAAAAAAAGCATACGAAATTTACTTAAGCTTCCTCAAAATGTTTTCTTCAACTGTATATAACCTAGATCTTGAAAACTGTGTTGAACTTCGAAGTCTATTAGAACATCCAAAAAGGCTTGAACCAATTTTTGAAGAAAGTAGTCTCGACAAAATAAATAGAATAAAGCAATTAATCTCTTTGGAAACAAAGTCTCAATTTCCAAGAAATATTTCAGAACAAATAATAGAAGTAATAAATTCAATTTATAAGAGTTGGATTAGTCCTACTCAGAAAATACTACGGGAGGTAAGTGGTAGAGAGAGAGAGGAGTTATTACCAATTATTCTGCAAGAAATGCACTATGGTATTGAAAATAAGCCATTGGAAAATTTTAAAGTGATGAATTTTGATAATAAAACAGGAAAATCGAGTTATCAGTGCTTCCGATTAGATAAAAGTAGTGAAAAGTCTTCTTTCAGCCCAGTTAGTGAAAAAGAGATCAGCAAATTGCTCAAATTTAACTCATTACGCAATTTGATTGGGAGTTTGACCAATAAAGTTAAATCACCATTAGAGGTAAGTTTTTTGTTAGACGGCGATATATTATTTTTGATTGGATTAAAGGAAGTTGCATTACCTCAAAAGAAGTTTATTGAGTTTGTTGTTTCATCAGTTGAGCAAAAGTTAATTGAAAAAGAAGATGGTCTTTTGCTTATAAACCCAGAATATCTAGATATTTTCCTTCATCCATCAGTCTCAGAAGATATTGATCTTAAAGCTGCTCTTTTGGGGGTACCAGCAAGCCCCGGTGCTGCTTCCGGGAGGGTGGCTATGTCAACTAATAAAGTTATTGAATATAACTCAACTGAAACTGACGCAATATTAATTAAAAGTGAAACTATATCTGATGACATTAATGCCATGTCTTTATCTAAAGGTGTACTAACCGTAAAGGGAGGTATGACCAGCCATGCCGCCGTTATAGCTAGGGGCATGGGAATACCATGCATCGTAGGAGTAAGAAATGTGGTATTTAAGGAACAAGAGAAAATTCTCATACTAGAGGATGGTGATGTAATCTCGGAGGGTGATGAAATTACAATAGATGGTTCTACAGGCGCTATCTATCTAGAAAAAGTAAAATTGAGACCGCCTGAGTTCACAAGTACATTTAGCACTCTGCTGCAATGGGCTGATGAGTTTTGTGATATTCAAATAAGAGCTAATGCTGATACGGTGGAAGAAGCTAAGGTGGCATTGTTTTATGAAGTAGATGGAATCGGTTTATGCAGAACGGAGCATATGTTTACTGATTCCAATCGTATAAATCTAGTTAGACAAATGATACTAACTAACAGTGATGAGGAACGAGGTTCAATAATTGAAAGGCTCTTGCCAATACAAAAAGAAGATTTTATTGAACTTTTTAAAGAAATGTCGAGCCTTCCTGTAACGATAAGGCTTTTAGATCCACCACTACATGAGTTTCTTCCAAATTCGCAACAAGAAATTAAGAGGACAGCGAAGCTCATGTCAATAACGGAACAAAAATTGGGTGATCGAATAAAAGATCTATCTGAGTTCAACCCAATGTTGGGTACAAGAGGCGTAAGGCTCGGTGTTATGGTTCCCGAGATATATGATATGCAGGTGCAAGCTATTTTTCTTGCAGCGATTGAGGTTTTTAGGAAATACAGTGTAGTGGTAAAGCCCGAGATTATGATTCCATTAATTTCTGCTAATAAAGAAGTTGATTTGGTAAGAGATAGGATTAGAAAAGTGTTTTCACAACTAAATAAAGAGAATTTTGTAGATCTAAAATATAAGTTAGGAGTAATGGTTGAAACCCCAAGAGCTGCGTTAAGAGCTGGTGATATTGCGCAATCATGCGATTTTTTGAGTTTTGGTACCAATGACCTTACTCAAATGACTTACGGCTTAAGCAGAGATGACTCTAATAGATTTATGAAAGAGTATATAGAAAAAGAGCTTTTTAGCAGTGACCCCTTCAAAACTATCGACGTCGAGGGTGTCGGTGAATTGCTTAAAATAGCAGTGCAGAGAGCTAGAAATGCAAATTCAAAGATCGTAACGGGATTGTGTGGAGAGCATGGGGGTGACCCGTCATCCATTAGTTTTTGTAGATCTGTTGGTTTCGAATATATATCATGTTCGCCATATCGAGTGCCGATAGCTAGGTTAGCCGCTGCCCAATCAAGAATAAGAAATTTGAACTAGAATTGGACATAAAAATGAAATATGCACATTTTAATATAACTGCAATATTCCCTATTGTTTTGATATATTTAGTTTTAATAACTCATCCATTATTATCTCAAACAAATTCAAATATCGTGAAAGAAAGCGATCTCAGATTTGAGCAGTTAATTGTGAATTTGAAAACAACTGTTGAAGAAGGGATAATGCGGTTGGATAACATTAATGACAATTATTTAACAAAACTGTCAGGTCTAGTTTATTATGATAGGGTTTATTTATCAAAAAATAGTGAAAAACAGTTTTTTTCAAAACGAGCCCTGGATAGTCTACGAATGCCCAAGATGAGTAGGGAACTCAAATGCTTATCTGAGGCTTTATATTTTGAGGCAAGGGGTGAACAGATAGAGGGGCAGATTGCAGTAGCTGATGTAATTATTAATCGCAAAAAATCCAACCAATTTCCAAGCACAATTTGTGGAGTGGTTTCTGAGGGTTCAAACAAAAGACATGCATGTCAATTTTCTTACAATTGCGACGGGAAATTAGAGCTGATTGATGACAAAAAAACCTATAGAAGGATAGTTAAACTTGCATCAATGATATTAAATGGTGCTTTCTCTGATGTCACAAACGGTGCAACATTTTTTCATGCATCTGAAGTAAGCCCAAGTTGGTCAAAGAAATTTAAAAAGACCAGGAAAATAGGCAGGCATATATTTTACAAAAATTAGTTATACATACTTTAAACTCATTAGGAGCATCAATTGTTTACCGAAAAATTTAAGAAAAAAGACCTCCTTTACCTCGGTGCCAAGAAAAAGGCAAATGTTGATCATATTTTAGTAAGAGACTACATAAGAGAGATCGACATCGGTGCTTTTCAGTCCGAATATGGTATAAAGCAAAGGGTTTCTTTCAACGTTATTTTGGAAGTGAATACCAATAATTATCCAATGCATGATAACGTAGATCTTGTATTATCATATGACAATATAATTGAAGTTATTGAGAATGAGATTGGTCAGAAAAGAGTAGCGCTTCTCGAAACATTAGCAGAGAAAATTGCTCTTTCGTGCCTTTGTCTCGATAATGTGGCTGCCGTTACTGTACGTCTGGAAAAGCTAGATAGGGGTTCAGGGAAGCTTGGGGTTCAGATAAGTAGAACTAAGGTGCAATCAAATGGGATTAAAACAAATCTGAAATCCCTTCAAAAAAGTAATTTAATAATTAAGACCAAGATCCCAAATACTGGTCTGTTATTTATTTCTAATAGGATGCTGCTACCCGAAAATATTTCTAATTTAAAGGAATTTGTTTCCACTTCAACAATGACTTGGGTTATCTGCCTGTCAGAGATTTTTAAAGAATTCTCAGAAATGAACCCTGAAACTGACATTGAAGTACTCACAATGTCAGTTGCACAAAATGCATATGTTCTAAATAAAAAAATTAATGATTGGAAACTAGCACGAAGTAAGACTGAGGTAGCTTTTTTGTTGAAAGAAGGTGTGAATTGTATTTGGTGTCCATCTGATCTCTATGAGTTTTCTAAAAAGGATGTATTTCTTTATAAAGAATTTGCACTAAGCATGGCTTGCCATCTAACAAAAGGTCTTTTCATGAAAAAGATTTATTTATTCCAGCAAGACAAATTGCCTTATGCATTAACAGAGGATATGCAAACCAATGGAGTTACTGTTGAATATTGTTAAATTTAGGTTCCTTTAATGGCAGGAAAAGACAAAATCTTTGTTTTTGATTTAGATGGTACTCTAGCTGATACCGCACCTGCATTACTAAATGCCGGAAACCAAGTTTTGGGGAGTATCGGAAGACACCCAATAGAGCTAGAACGGTATAAAGGCTTCATTGGTGGAGGGACAAAAAAGCAGGTAGAGAAGCTCTTAATTTCTACCGGGGGTATCCCGGATCGTGGATTAGACTTTTATTTTGAGTTTTTTCAAGATCGATACTATGAAGACCCTGTTAAGGAATGTTATATTTATAAAGGAGTGGTAGAACTGATTGAAGTCTTAAAAGGTAATGGAGTAAAATTGACTGTTTGCACCCAGAAGTTTGAAAACAGTGCTAAAAAAGTTTTGTCGCAACTTAACATTTATAAATACTTTGATGGATTTGCTTATGGGGATAGCACGGGAGCTCTAAAGCCTGATCCAAGAGTTTTTTATCACTCAGTCAAGGGATTGGGTGATGGAACGTATTTTTATGTGGGTGATACTGAAGTTGATTTACTGTTAGCAAAAGCTGTTGGTGCAAGCTTTTTTTTTCACAAGAAGGGGTACTCGCCCAAAACTGCCGAAAGAGACGGAATTGAATTTTGTTTCGATAGTTTTATTGAATTAAAAGATTACTATGAAAAAAATATGATTTGAATATGGAATATTTTTTTCCAGAGATAAACTATAGTCGTAGCCGGTTTGAAAAATTTCACACAATTTACGGTGGTACCACAGTCTTTAATTCATTCAGAGTTATCCAGCGTAACAAAAAACCAAGACTAATTTCGACCTCTGAGGTGAAGGAAGAGTTTCTAAATAGATTCACATTAAAACCAATTTCCATGCTCGGTTTAAGCTTTGAGGCGCCAGCTATTATGGGAATTTTGAATGTTACTCCTGATAGTTTTTATGATGGAGAGAAGTTTTTTACAGAAAATCAGTTTGTTGAAAAAGGCCTACATCTCCTAAAAATTGGGTGCGCCGTTTTAGATGTAGGAGGTGAGTCAACTAGACCAGGAGCCAAAGAAGTTTCATCTACTGTAGAAATAGAAAGAATAATTGGAGTAATAAAGAAAATAAAAAACTCTGTCCCTTCGGCTGTAATTTCTGTCGACACAAGAAAATCTATGGTTGCAGAAAAAGCATTGGAAGCAGGAGCTTCCATGGTGAATGATATTTCGGCAGGATCATTTGACAAAGAGATGTTTGAAGTTGTAGCAAAGCATAAAGCTGGGATATGTTTGATGCACTCGCAAGGACTTCCAGAAAATATGCAAAAAAAACCCCATTATGAGGAAATACTGCTTGACCTATATGATTATTTTGAAGAGAAGATCGCAGAAGCCCAATCTAAAGGTATACCAAGAGAAAAAATAGTTATAGATCCAGGTATTGGCTTTGGAAAAAAGCTTCATCATAATTTGGAAATAATTAGCAAAATAAGTTTGTTTCTTGGACTGGGACTACCAGTTATGGTAGGTATTTCACGAAAGAGTTTTATTGGTGAAATTATTAGCGAAAGGGAGCCTTCAGAACGACTAATAGGCTCGGTATCAGCAATGCTAACAACGCTTAATAGGGGTGTCAATATTGTTAGAGTACATGACGTAAAAGAGGCAGCTGATGCAATTAAAGTTTGGAAGACTTTAAATTAAAAAAGGTTCATTGAAATGGTAGAAAATATATTTGGAACTGATGGAATAAGAGGAAAAACGAATACTCATCCAATTGATGCCGAAACGATATTGAAGGTTGCTTTGTCATGTGGTCATGTTATGGGAAAGAATATCAAATCTCCAAAAGTTCTTATCGGTAAAGATACCAGAAGGTCAGGCTATATGGTCGAGAACGCACTAACGGCTGGCTTCATTTCTATGGGCTGGGAGGTAAACTTACTAGGACCTTTGCCCACTCCAGCGGTAAGTTTTTTAACAAAATCCTTAAGAGCAGATCTAGGTATTATGATCTCAGCATCACATAATCCCTTTGAAGACAATGGAATAAAATTTTTTGATAAAGATGGTTTGAAGATTGATGCAAAAACCGAAGAGAAGATTAGTAAAGAGATTAAAACCAAACCAAAATTAGTGCCTCCAAATGGTCTGGGTAGAGCAAGAAGAATAAATGATGTTCTTGGCCGTTATACAGAATTTGCAAAGATTACTATCCCAACCAGTTTGAGCTTAAGTGGAATAAAGATAGTAGCAGACTGCGCCAATGGTGCCGCATACAAAATTTTACCACAAATCTTGAGAGAACTCGGTGCCGAAGTAGTGTCCATAGCGGTGACCCCAGATGGGTTCAATATTAACGAGGAGTGTGGTTCTACAAAACCAGAAAAAGCACAAAAAGCTGTATTGGAGAACTGCGCAGATATAGGAATTTGTCTAGACGGGGATGCTGACAGAGTTTTATTTATAGATGAGCAGGGAAAATTAGCTAACGGAGATCAGGTTATTGGACTCTTAGCTAGAGCCTTGATGAAAAAGAAATTATTGAAAAAAAGTACCGTCGTAGCAACAGTAATGTCTAATCTCGCCCTCGAGCTATATTTAGCAAAAATCGGGGTGAGGTTAATTCGGACGAAGGTTGGTGACAAAAATGTCTCCAAATGCATGAATAGGGAGGGGTTGAACTTGGGAGGAGAGCAGTCGGGACATTTGATCCTGTCAGATTATTCCAATGCAGGTGATGGGTTGATAACCTCGTTGCAAGTACTGAGTGTTTTGGTGGAGAGCAAAAAAAAAGCAAGTGAGGTTTTTAATTTATTCAAGCCGTTTCCCCAATCTTTGATCAATATAGAAGCAGATAAATGCAATGATTTTCAAAAAAATGAGCAAATAAAAAATAGGTTAGATGATGTACAAAGTTCAATAAATAATGAAGGTCGTATTCTTATTAGAAGGTCTGGTACCGAAAATGTGATCAGATTAATGGTTGAGCATAGAGAAAAAAATAAGTTGCAAGAAACTATTGACACTTGCTTGTCGATATTGAAAAAGAAAAGTTAAATATGTTAAAAGATAAAATTTTTTAATGTCAATTAAAAATAGATAGTTATGAATATGAAGCCATTGCTAAAGCCTTCCAGGCCCTTCTTCTCTTCAGGTCCATGTCCAAAGAGACCAGGATGGAATGCATATGCAGTAGAAAAAATAGCCTATCTTGGAAGATCTCATAGGGCAAAAAAACCGCTCCAACAAATCAAAACGTTGATCAATTTAATAAATGAATTACTAGAGTTGCCTGAAGGCTATAAAGTGGCGATAGTGCCAGGCTCTGATACAGGCGCATTCGAGCTCTTAATGTGGTCACTTCTGGGAAAAAACGAGACTACTATGCTAGTCTGGGAGTCATTTGGTAAAGACTGGGCAGAAGATGCCGTTGATCAATTAAAATTGGAGCAATGTAAAGTGGTCCAAGCCGACTACGGATATTTACCTAAACTTAATGAAGTTTCAAAGAGCTCGGATATTTGTTTTACATGGAATGGTACTACCTCTGGAGCACGAGTCCCAAATGCAAATTGGATCGAAAGTAATGATGAAAGATTAGTGCTTTGTGATGCAACTTCCGCCGTTTTTTCTCAGGAATTAGATTGGGAAAAACTTGATGCAGTATCTTTTTCTTGGCAAAAGGTCCTTGGTGGTGAAGGTGGCCATGGAGTTATTGTCTTAAGCCCCAAGGCAGTCAAACGGCTTTCAACGTATTATCCAGAGCGGCCCTTGCCCAAGATATTTCGTCTAGTCAAAAATGGTAAGTTGATACAAGGAGTTTATGAGGGGGAAACGCTTAACACACCATCTATGTTTTGTGTTGCGGATGCTTTAGATAGCTTAATGTGGATAAAGGAGATAGGTGGATTAACTGAAACAATCCGAAGAAGTGATAACAACTTTGAGTGCTTGCAAGGGTGGGTAGATAAAACGCCTTGGATAGAAAATTTAGTAATTGATCCAAGTAACCGTTCAAATACTTCAGTATGCTTAAAGTTTTCAGACAAAAGGTTTGCTGCACTAAACCAAGACGAAAAAAATTGCTTTGTAAAGGAATTTGTAGGGCTTTTAGAGGATGAAAAAGCTGCATTTGATATAAAAGGCCACAGAAATGCTCCGCCCGGTTTAAGAATATGGTGTGGTGCAACAATTAATCTAGATGATATCCAAAAATTACTCCCTTGGTTGGAATGGTGTTTCCAAGAAACTGTATCAAGTTTTTAGGGCAATTTACAATGGCCAAAAAACATAGAGTATTAGTGTCTGATAAGATTTCACAGAAAGCATTAGAAACTCTTCAAGAAAATAATATCGACTTTGATTATAAACCAGACTGTGGAACAAGTGATAATCTTATAAAAAATATTGAACCTTATTCAGGACTGATAATCAGATCTGCTAGTAAAGTTTCTAAAGAGGTTATTAACAGAGGAAAAAATTTGCAGGTTATTGGTAGGGCTGGTATAGGCGTAGATAATATTGATCTTAGAGCAGCATCCTCCAAAGGCATTGTGGTTATGAATACGCCGCATGGCAATGCAATAACTACTGCAGAACATACTCTAGCTATGATTTTCGCTGCTTCTAGACAAATTCCTGCAGCTGACCATTCCACTCAACTAGGAAAGTGGGAAAAATCAAAGTTTATGGGACAAGAATTAACAGGAAAAACGTTGGGATTAATCGGCGTTGGAAATATAGGTTCTATCGTTGCAGATCGTGCTTTGGGGCTTAAACTGAAAGTTAAGGCGTACGACCCTTTTCTCACAGATGAGAGAGTGCGACGTCTTGGTATAGAAAGAGTAAGGACGCTGGGAAAGTTAATGAGTGAAAGCGATATAATTTCGTTGCATATACCAAAGACAGATAAGACTACTAACATCATAAATAGTTCTTTGATAAAAAAAATGAAAAGTTCCGCTATACTAGTTAATTGTGCAAGAGGGGGCCTTGTTGACGAAGCTGCACTTGCGAATGCTTTAAAAGAAAAATTAATTGCCGCTGCTGCTTTTGATGTGTTTGGCTCAGAGCCAGCAGTGGACAATGCTTTGTTTGGTCTAGAGAATGTTGTTTGCACGCCACATCTTGGTGCTTCTACTTCAGAAGCCCAGGAAAAAGTTGCCGTGCAAGTCGCAGAACAGATAGCAAACTTTTTGCAAGAGGGAGCTATTACAAATTCTATCAACTCACCCTCTATATCTGCTGCTGAAGCACCATTACTTAAACCTTGGGTAAAAGTCTCCAATATATTAGGTGGCTTTGTGGGGCAGGTTATTGAAACAGGCCTGAAGGAGATAAACATTGAATATGTTGGCTCAGTTAGCGAACTGAATACGCGCCCATTGACTTGCTCACTCGTCGCTTCAATACTCAACCCTATTGTTGGTTTTGGATCTGTGAATCTTGTATCATCTTTAATATTTGCTCGTGAACGAGGTATTATAATTAGTGAGATCAAAAAAGACTCGCAGGGGGCCTTCGGGTCGTATATTAGAATTCTGGTGAAGACGGAAAGAGGTATTAGATCTGCAGCAGGGACTGTTTATTCTGACGGGCAACCTAGATTTATTCAAATAAATGGAATTGATATGGATACAATGCCACAGAAATTTATGCTTTATACTTCAAATATCGATACCCCGGGGTTCATTGGATTACTAGGAACAACATTAGGCAAGATGAATGTAAACATAGCAACTTTTTCTCTAGGTCGACAAGAAAAGGCTGGCTTAGCACTTGCCTTAATAGGGATTGATGAGAAAATCGATGCAAAGCATTTGAACGAAATAAAGAGTCTTAAAGGTGTAAAAGAGGCAAAAACTTTGAGTTTCGAAATCTGATTAGGTCAAGAAATGAGTAATTTAATTATAATAGGCACACAGTGGGGAGATGAAGGAAAGGGAAAAATCGTAGATTTGCTTTCCTCAGAAGCAGATACCATAGTTAGATTTCAAGGAGGTCATAACGCTGGCCATACGCTGGTTATTGGTGATCAAGTATTCAAGCTTTCACTTTTACCCTCAGGAATCATAAGAAAAAATAAGATTGCTGTAATCGGAAATGGAGTAGTGTTAGATCCGTGGAAATTACTGGAAGAGATTAAACAATTAAATTCGAGGGGAATAAAGGTTAATAGTGACAGACTTATAATTTCTGAGAACACCCCACTTATACTTCCCTTTCACAAAGATCTAGATCTTTTGCGCGAACAGAAAGCGGGAAAGGAAAAAATTGGAACAACTGGGAGAGGAATTGGGCCAGCTTATGAAGATAAAGTTGGAAGAAGGGCGTTAAGGACTGGTGATCTGAAAGACCCAAATGAAGTAAAAAGAAAAATAAATATTATAAAAGCCCACCATGATATTTTAAGGGCAGGCCTGGATGCTAGCGATATAGATGAAGAAAAGCTATTTAATGAACTAATGATCGTCGGTGAGAAAATTAATAAATTCATAAAACCGGTTTGGAAATTTCTGAATGAAGAAATTACAAAAAATAAAAACATTTTGTTCGAGGGAGCGCAAGGGTCCATGCTTGACGTAGATTTTGGAACTTACCCATTTGTAACGTCATCTTCAACAATTGCAGCAGCAGCAGCTCTTGGTAGTGGAGTTGCTCATAATAAAATTAACTCTGTATTAGGAATTACCAAAGCATATACCACTCGGGTAGGAGAGGGACCAATGCCCACTGAGTTGTTTGATAGTCTCGGGCAGCACTTGGCAGTTGAGGGAAACGAGAAGGGAACAGTCACAGGTCGAGCGAGAAGATGTGGTTGGTTTGATGCGCCTCTGGTTAGAAGAAGCTGTGTGCTTAATGGTGTTACCAGTCTTGCTCTTACAAAAATCGACGTTCTAGATAAGCTCGAAAAAATAAAGATTTGTATAGGATACAGATTTGAGAAAGAAGAACATTTAGATTTTCCTGTTTCTACTTCCCTTGCCAATAAACTTTCGCCAATATACGAGGAAATCGATGGCTGGAATACCAGTACGGTTGGATTGGAAAAAATTGACCAGATGCCGACAAAGGCAAGAGAGTATATACAGAGGATAGAAGAGCTCACTGAATGTAGGGTTTCAATTATCTCAACTGGGCCAGAAAGAAACCAAACGATTTTGATCAACAATCCATTTACAGTATAAAAGGGCATAAAGATGTTTTCATATAGATTAAAAAGGTTATTTGCACTTTTAGTTTTATTGCTTTGGTTGCCTTTGTACATAGTATTGGTGTTAAATGTCCTCACTTTATTCGAAAGACCAAACTTTCTAGTAGAGCTTTTAGTATATGTTGTAACAGGAGTGTTTTGGGCTTGGCCGTTCAAAGCTTTATTTAAAGGAATAGGACAACCAAACAAAAAAAAATAAGTTCAGAAAATGTGAAAGCTAAGTACCTTTGCTATGCCCAAGAAAACAATAGAACAACTTGAATTAAGAGATAACGTTACTCTTGTTGGAGGAGCTGGGTTTTCTAAAACTCTTCTTTCAAGAAGCCTAGCTCTTACCGAGGATCTGGTTGCAGCTGATGGTGGAGCAAATTTTCTTCCAACGCAAGCGGTGCCGAAATATATAATAGGGGATTTAGATTCTATAGAATTACCAGAAAAGTGGGTTCAAAAGGGAAGTAAATTGATTAAATTTAGAGACCAAGACTCGACTGATTTCGACAAATGTATATCAGTTATTAAGTCAAAAAAAATTATTGCTTTAGGCTTTATGGATCAAAGACTAGACCATTTTCTAGCTGTTTGTTCCTCGCTGGTAAAACATAAACGGCTGATTTTTTTGGTTGGGGAAAGAGATATTATTTTTCACCTGCCAAATGAACTTTGTATTAAACTTCCTGTTGAGTCTCGAGTTTCTTTATTTCCTTTTAAAGAAATAAAAACGTTTGAAGCAGTAGGATTGAAATATCCTGTTGAAGATATTGTTTTCTCTCCCATAGGTACAATAGGGACTTCCAATATATCTACCAGTGAAAATATAAGATTATCCTACGATGGATCAGGTATGCTTGGCATATTTTCCAGTCGGTATCTAGATATTTTTTATAATTCGATGTAGGGTTAGCCTGTAAAGGTGGAGAAATAAAATTATTTCTGGAAAAAAAATTGCGGCTACAAAATCGATGGAATTTATAGATCCAAAAAAAATGTTTGGGCTAGGTACAGGATCAACGGTGAATTTCCTCATTCATAAAATACACGAAACTTTTATTTTAAATGGCCAAACAATAACAGCAGTATCCACTTCTAAGGAAACAACTAGTCTTGCTACAAGTCTTGGCATAAATATTGTAGATCTGGATCAAGTGGATGAACTTGACGTTGTTATTGATGGAGCGGATGAAGTTGATCCGGAAAATAATTTAATAAAAGGGGGAGGTGGTGCACTTTTGATGGAAAAAATTGTAGCAAGTTATTCCAAGCAATTGATCATAATAGTTGACTCTTCAAAAATTGTTTCCAATTTAGGAAAGTTTCCCCTTCCAATTGAAGTAGTTCAATTTGGTTCTGAAAGGATAAAAGACTCTGTAGAGAGACTTTTAGTTTCTTTAGGGTATCAAATGCCTAAAGTCACTTTTAGAAGATCTGAAACAAATAAATATGTAACTGATCAGCACAATTACATTCTTGATTTGCATCTAAATGAAATTCTAGACGCAAAGGCGTTATCTCTAGGGTTGCTTCAACTTGTTGGAGTTGTTGAAGTTGGTTTATTTATAGATATGGCTTCTAAAATTATTATTGGTGATGATGATGGAAGCTGTAAGGTAATTTAGGAGGCAAGAGTGTATGACTTATTTGTTATAGGAGCAGGATCAGGAGGAGTACGTTCAGCAAGGCTAGCTGCCGCTCAGGGCTTAAGTGTTGGTATTGCTGAGTCCTCTCGTGTAGGTGGTACCTGCGTAATAAGAGGATGTGTTCCCAAAAAGCTAATGGTTTATGCCGCAGAATTCAGCCAATATTTTAGCGATAGCGAAGGTTATGGGTGGACTATTAAAGACCAGCATTTTAATTGGCAGCAGATGGTGGCAGCTAGAGATAAAGAGGTAGATAGGTTAGAGGCAGCATATAAAAAAAATCTGAAAAATTCTGGTGTCGAAATTCATAAAAATTTTGCAAAATTGATAGGACTTAACGAGATTGAGCTGGATAATAAGAAAGTTATAAAAGCAAAACATATTCTTTTAGCAACAGGCGGTAAGCCGAATAAACCGGACTTCCGTGGTGTACATCTCACAAAGTCTTCTGATGATATTTTTATGATGAATGATCTGCCAAAAAAAATAGTTATCTATGGTGCTGGGTATATAGCTTGTGAGTTCGCATCAATTTTCAAAGGTTTGGGCGCCGATGTTACACTAGTTTACAGAGGAGAATTTTTGTTAAGAGGGTTTGATCACGATGTTCAATCTTTGGTAAGGCAAGGACTAGAGGACAAAGGTATTAAGGTTTTACTTAAATCTCAAATTGAAAGTGTTACGAAAAATTCGGAAATACTTACAGTGGTGCTAGGTGACAAAAGACAATTAATAGCTGACGAAGTTATATGTGCTACAGGTAGAATACCAAATATCGAAAATCTAGGACTTGAAAAATTAGGTATTAATTTAAAGGAAGGTGCTGTGTTGGTTGATGAATATCAAAAGACCAATATATCAAACGTTTATGCTATTGGTGATGTTACTGATAGATTAAACCTGACGCCAGTGGCCATAAGAGACGGCATAGCTTTTGTTAATACGGTTTTCAAAAACAAACCAACGGTACCAGACCACCACTTGGTTCCCAAAGCTGTTTTTACTAAGCCTGAGGTAGGAACAGTTGGCATGTCAGAAAAAGACGCAGCTAATGAAGGCATAAATTTCTTGGTTTTTAAGACCGAGTTCAAGCCAATGAAAAATCAATTATCAGGCAATCCACAAAAAACACTCATGAAAATGATAGTGGAAAAAAAATCAGATAAAATTCTTGGTATCCACATTGTTGGGGATGGAGCTGCTGAACTTATACAAGTTGCTGCTGTGGCAGTTAAAATGGGGGCAACAAAAAATGATTTTGATGCAACTTGTGCGGTCCATCCCACAGCGGCAGAGGAACTAGTTACTTTAAATTGATTATATACACTTGAAATTCTAAAATTAATGAGCATTTATACGACACAACAAGTTTTTATGTAAAAAAGGAATAACAATGCCGAACGATGATAACGACAACCCTTGGGGTGGAGGAAAAAATTCTGGAAATAAGAGCCCTTGGGGTAGCAACAACGGCAGTGGTGGTAAGGGACCTCAAGATGACAGACCCACATCTATCCCTGAAATAGACGATATGGTGAGGAAAGGTCAGGAAAGGCTTAAAGTTCTTCTAGGAGGTGGTGGATCAGGTGGTAGAGGCAGTAGAGGCCAAAAGTCCCCTGGAATTGGAAAAGGTTCATACGGGTTAATCGGTCTAGCGCTTGTATTGTTTTGGGCTTATGCCTCTTTTTATACCGTGAAGCCAGAGGAGAAATCCATTGAACTTCTACTCGGTGAATATTACAGGACGGGTGAGTCGGGACTGAACTTCGCCCCGTGGCCATTTATAACACATGAGGTATTGACTGTAACGAGAGAAAATACAGAGGATATCGGAGTTGGAAATAGGTCATCTAGCCAAGATGAAGGTTTAATGCTCACTGGAGATGAAAACATAGTTGATATTGATTTTTCAGTCGTATGGAATATTGCAGATCCAGCAAAATTTCTGTTTAACTTAGCTCAACCACGCGAAACTATACAAGCGGTTTCTGAGTCAGCGATGCGAGAAGTCATTGCCAAATCCGAACTTGCCCCGATTTTAAATAGAGACAGGGCGGTAATTAGCTCAGAGGTTAGAACGCTGATACAAACCACCTTGGACAGTTACGATAGTGGAGTAAATATCGTACGTTTGAATTTTGATAAGGCTGATCCGCCAGGCGAAGTTATTGACGCCTTCAGAGATGTACAAGCGGCAGAGCAAGAGAAGGATACACTAGAGAAACAAGCAGATGCTTATGCTAACCAGGCACTAGCGAAGGCTCGTGGGGAGGCAGCTCAATTAATTCAAGAAGCCGAAGGATATAAGGCTAGGGTAGTGAATGAGAGTGAAGGAGAGGCCGCTAGATTTGTTTCCGTTTACGAAGAGTATGTTAAAGCGAAAGATGTAACAAGAAAAAGGTTATATCTCGAAAAAATGGAGTCAATCTTCCGTGAGGTTGATAAAGTTATATTAGATCAAAATGTTGGAGGGGAACAAGGAGTTGTACCATATCTTCCACTCAATCAGCTCAGAGCAGGAGGTAACAACTAATGGTTTTACGAATTATATCAATTGTGGTGGCACTTGTAGCGTTCATTACATACTCATCACTCTTTGTAGTTGACGAACGGCAAAAAGCTCTTGTGTTGCAATTTGGACAGGTTGCGGATGTAAAGGAAGAACCTGGCTTAGCATTTAAGCTACCATTTATACAGCAAGTTGTGAGGTATGATGACAGGATATTATCTCTTGACACTATGCCTCTCGAAGTAACACCCCTTGATGACAGAAGATTAGTGGTAGATGCTTTTGCAAGATACAGAATTATTAACGTTGTCCAGTTTAGGCAAGCCGTAGGAACTGGCGGTATTGTAACGGCTGAAAGTCGTCTTGAAAGAATTCTGAATGCAGCATTAAGAGAAGTACTAGGATCTGTGACTTCTAATGCAGTTCTATCAACAGACAGGATAGAGCTTATGACAAGAATAACTGAAAGCGCAAAGATAGAATCCAAAGGTTTAGGTATCGAAATAGTAGATGTTAGAATAAAACGAGCTGATCTGCCTACACAAAACTTAGCAGCCACTTTTAGAAGAATGCAAGCTGAAAGGGAAAGAATGGCAGCTGACGAAAGAGCTAGAGGTCAGGAAGCTGCTCAAATAGTCAGAGCGGAAGCTGACAGAAAAGCTGTTGAGACGGTATCTGAAGCAAAAAAAGAAGCAGAAATAATAAGAGGTACAGCTGATGCCCTTACAACCAAGATCTTCGCGGACGCTTTCGGAAGAGATCCGGAGTTTTATGCTTTTACAAGATCATTAATAGCTTACGAGCAGTCAATGACAGGCTCAAATACCACGATGGTCATAAGCCCTAACTCTGAATTCTTTGATTATATAAAGGAAAGTGAAAAAGAGTGATAGAGAAGGTACTATTCGCTTTGGGATCCGTGATAGCATTCGAAGGGTTCTTTTTAGCGATTATACCAGAAAGGCTTAAGAAAACACTAAGTCAAATCTCGATCATCTCGAATAAGCAGCTATCTAGAGTTGGTTTAGTAATGATGGCTATTGGAATAATTATAATTGGTGTGACAGATATTTAGAATGGAATTACGATGAACGTTTTAAGAAAAAATACTACAGAAAAATTTTACTCCTATGCTTTTTTTCCCATTTTTCTTTTTTTAGTTTTTATTTTTAGTAGCCCGTCCGATGGAAAGGGTATGCCGGGTAGTTTTAGTGCTCTCGTGGAGAAATTGAGTCCTTCAGTAGTTAACATAACTACCAGTTCTACCGTTCCAAATAGGCAGGAACTAAATCCACAGCTCCCCCCCGGCTCGCCATTTGAGGATTTATTTAGAGATTTTATGGATAGAGAACAAAACGGTTCACCTAGAAGACAGCGAAGAGGCACAGCTCTTGGCTCTGGTTTCATTATTTCGGCTGACGGGTATGTCGTAACAAATAATCACGTTATTGAAAACGCCGATCAGATAGAAATTGAATTTTTTGATGGCAGATTATTAGAGGCAACTGTGGTTGGGACTGACCCTAAAACCGATATAGCTCTTTTAAAAGTTAAAGCGGAAGATAAGCTCAAGTTTGTCAGTTTTGGAGATAGTAACCAGTCCAAAGTAGGCGACTGGGTATTAGCTATAGGAAATCCTTTAGGTCAGGGGTTTTCTGTTTCTGCAGGTATTATTTCTGCTAGAGGAAGAGCTTTGAGTGGATCTTATGACGATTTTATACAAACCGACGCGGCAATAAATAGAGGAAACTCAGGTGGACCACTTTTTAACATGGATGGTGATGTGATTGGTGTTAATACAGCTATACTTTCCCCGAATGGTGGATCTATAGGTATTGGTTTCTCAATGTCATCGGCTGTTGTTGAGAAAGTAATTGACCAGCTTAAGAATTTTGGTGAGACAAGAAGAGGTTGGTTAGGGGTTCGAATACAAGATGTCACTGAAGATGTTGCGGAAGCACTAGGTATTGAAAAAACAGATGGTGCTTTAGTTACTGATGTACCTGATGGACCTGCAAAGAATGGAGGCGTAAAATCCGGAGATGTTATAATTGAATTTGATGGTAGAAAAATAAAAGATACCAGAGAACTAGTCAGGATAGTCGGAGATAGTTCTGTAGGAAAGAAGGTGTTAGTAAAGGTATTAAGGGACGGAAAGGAAGTGTCCCTGTCAGTCAAGCTTGGGCGATTAGAAGATAATATTGCGTCAAGCCAACCAGTGAGACAAAGGACAAAAAAAGTCGAGTTTGCAGGGATGACTTTGTCTAACATCGGTAAAGAAGTGGCTGAACAATTTGGTATTGATCAAAATATAAAGGGTGTCGTTATATTAGATGTAAAAGTAGGATCTGTTGCAGAGGATAAGGGTTTGAAAAAGGGAGATATAATCATTCAAGTAAACCGGATAAAGATCTCTTCTACAGATGAACTTTACAAACTTAACGAAGAAGCAAAAAAGGCAAACAAAACATCCATACTTATGTTGATACTTAGAAACGGTATGAGGAGATTTATTGGTCTGCCAACTCAATAGAGTGGGCTTATTTTATATTTGGGATTAGTTTGAGAAGGCTTGAGATATCTCTTATGTCGTCGGCAATGAGGTGAGAAACTTCGTTTTCACTTTTTAGCTGCCCACGTACTAGTAAAAACGAAGAGAATACAATTTGATCCCTAAACTTTCTATAAACACTATTCCAACAAATAATATTGGAAGTTCCTGTTTCATCTTCTAATGTTAGAAATACTGTCCCTTTCGCAGTTGAGGGCATCTGTTTAACGATGACAAATCCTGCAACTGATGCAAAAGAGTTGTTCTCTAAAGAACATAATTGAGCACAAGTCAAGATAGCATCTTTTTTTTTATCATTATTCATAAGAACAAAAATAGAACATTTTTTTTGTTTTTAATAGATAAAATTTTGGATTGTATATTTAAAAAAATAATATTAAGTTCCTTCCCAATGGTTAAAATTACGTACATAGAATTTAGTGGGACCGAACACGTTGTCGATGTTGAAGATGGCCTAACAGTAATGGAGGGTGCTCGTGACAATGATATACCTGGCATTGAAGCGGATTGCGGCGGAGCCTGTGCTTGTTCTACTTGTCACGTTTATGTTGATAATGATTGGGTTGATAGACTTCCCCAAAAAGAAGATATGGAAAGTGACATGCTAGAATTTGCCTTTTCTCCCGATGAAAAAACTTCTCGGCTAACATGCCAAATAACGGTCACTGACGATTTGG
>CAZOIZ010000001.1:0-111080 GCA_964580005.1 uncultured Rhodobacterales bacterium | reverse complement strand
TGTTCGTTTTGTTTTGCGTTTTTTGCCATGATGTAGTTATTATACTAGTTTCCTTCGTGAATTGTAAGAGGGTTTTAGATATTTATTATTTTAAATTTTTTTCAAAATCCCTGTTGACGGGCGGTGGATTCATGTTATGATTAGTATGTACGCCGGGGCAGTATATTATATAAAGAGATACATCAATAAGGTTACCCCTCCCAAAAACATTGCTAATAACATTAATGCTGTAAACGTTATAGTATAGAAATTAGGTTCGAAAACTTCTTGTTTACCCAGGCCAAATAAAAGTTTTAGAATTATTCTCATACTTTTGGCAATGGATTACGTGAACCGACTGCTTGTTCAATCGAATCAAATCCATCTGCTTTAAGTAATTTAACTAATCCTCTGTTGATTTCGTTTATGTTTTGCGGGCCATCAAAGATCATTGTTGTAATCATGTGTAGTAAACTGGCGCCTGATGTAATCTTTTCGTATGCATCTTTTGCCGAGAAGACACCACCAACCCCTATGATTGTTAGTTTACCCCTTGTTCTTCTATACACATGTCGAATGACGTTTGTTGATATTCTTTGTAATGGTAAACCACTCATTGCACCTTTACCCTCTGGTAATCTGCCGTCTACTGTAGGATATTCTTCTGGTCTATGTTCACTATTGTATTGTGGTTTTGCAAGATTAGTACATACAACACCATCCATACCGTGCTCTACACATGCATCTACTATGACGTTAATTTCATCTAGTGTCATGTCTGCGGCAAGTTTGACGTAGATAGGTTTATCACTGATTGGTCTGATCTCTGTATTGATTGCTGTAAGTAAAGCATCTAGATTATCTTTATCTACAAATGGTTCACCTTCTTGAGTGTTAGGACAACTAATGTTTACATCATAGTAATCGCCAACATCTTTGAATAGTTTCATTGTTTTAAGATAGTCTGCTATAGAATCTTCTAAGACAAATTCTGGTGTTAGATTAGAATTAGCGGCGTTGATACCAACTCGAAGATCACCAAAGTCTTCGTCTTTTAATCTTGCAGATATCTTTTCAGAACCCTCGTTATTGAGTCCGTACCATACAACAATTGCTTTTGATTTGACCATTCTGAATAATCTTTTACCTGGATTACCAGGACATATTTCACCTGTGAATGACCCTAACTCTGCTAGACCGAATCCCATGTGAGGATATATCTTTGTAAGTTCTCCGTCTTTATCAAACCCTGCTGATAAACCTACAGGATTCTTATACTCTATACCATCAACCGTAGTATGCAAACTTTCATGTTTGTAATTCATCAAGAGTGATGTGAGTTTTCTTGTAATCCAGAACTTACCTAAAAAAACACCTACACGTTTGAGTGAGTAATGTGCTTGTTCAGGTTCCATCAAGAATATCAAAGGTCTGATTGCTTGATATCCTAACCATAAAAAATTGTTTCTTAATCCTATTAATGTTGACATTATAATCTCCTAATATATGTATTTATAAGACCTGCTTATTTTAGAAAACTGTCATTAACGACAAATACTGCTAACATAAAAAAGAAAGCAGATAATTGTATGATTGTGGGAACTACTACGAAAAGTAAGAGTGGATCGAATGCGCCTTTAGAAAAGAAATCTTTTTCTCTCCACTCTTCAAACTCTTCTGGTGTAGCATCTATAGTGTTATTTAAATGAAGAGATAATTGTTCTGGATATCTTTCGACTTCCTGTTGAACAGGTCTCTTCCATGAATCGTTACCGATCTTGTTCAATACACTCATTATGCTTTTGGTCTTGGACAGTTGCTTCTTACAATATAGTTAGATGCTCTTCTGAGTTCTCTCTGATCTAAGAGATCGTCATTATTTTTATCAGCATAGTCAAAGAGAGAAAGGTTAACTGTGCAACCTGCTTCTTTTAATTCTGCTTTAGAAACATAACCATCTGTATCTAAATCTAGTCTTCTCATTCTCCAGTCATCTGCGAATGCATTACTAACAAATCCAAGAGTTATTATTATAGCAAATAAAATCTTCATTTTTACCCCTTAAACAATTGGTGCAATTGCAAGTACACTTGTAATAAACAATAGCATAAGAACCGTTATTTCAAACGTTTCTTCTATGTTTCTTTTTGTGAGTTTTGCAGTATGCTCTCTTACTTTTTCGACCAATTCAGTCATTATAATATAATCTCCACTTATATAATTATATAACTACATGTTATACGCACTTATTTAGTACGTTTCTTTTTTCTCGGTATGGTGTTCAAGAAAATTAGTGCAACTTTTTTTTATTTTTCGGTGGTTGCTTTTCTAAAAACTCTTCTAGTTGATCATCGAGTGTGATACCAGTGTCTCTCAGATCAAATTCTTCAACATCAAATATATCTGGATCACTGTTGCCTAATATTCTTGACATTGCTTCTCTAATTCTCTTGTCTAAATCTTTATGAATTTCTTTTGGACTATTCAATGGTATTGTATTTTCATTAATCATTTCAAACCATGTTGCACTTGCGTTATCATAATGTGGTATAAACTGTTCATTCATTTTACTTCTATGTACGACATGATCTTTCGGCATAAGTAATTTTTCATCAGCACTTAAGGGTGCATAAGGATAAAAGATACATTGCGTTCTTCCTGTACCAGGTATCATAGATAAATGGCAAATCATAGGTAATGTAATTTCTACATGATCTCTAGTATCTCTAGTCATGCCTACTATCTCTGCACCAGATCGTGTCTTTAAGACTTCGTATCTAGTTGGTGTTAGTTCTTTAGGTGTTGCCATGCAAGTCAAATTGTTTTAGTTCGTAAGGAAAGTTTTCCTCGTTATAGATATTTATTCTTTCTTTCAAGTGCTCCAATGTGTAATTATCACACTGAAGATCATCTGAAATGTCGAACAATCTCATACTATCTTTTCCATCTGTCTTACGAAGACCACGACCTATCGATTGTAAGTTTCGTATTCTAGATTTAGAAGGACTTGCGAATACAATATTATCTATTCTTTTTATATTAACACCTGTAGAAAACGTTCCGTAAGATGCAAGTATTACACTTGAATTACTTTTTTCTACAATCTCTCTAACTGATTCTCTGTCTGCCGTATCTGTACCACCATATACATAGTGAAGATCATCGACTCTTCCATCTAACATTGGATATAAAACTTCACCATGTTTTTCTACGTACTGAAACAATACTAATGTATTACCTTTTAATGATGCAACTAAGTTTGTTATAAAAGAGTTACGTTCGTCTGAAGATACAAGATAATCCATTTCTTCTTGGTATGACATAGTATGACACTTTTTATGTTTTAATACTATACAATCTATATTAATATTAGCAATTGTACCCTCTTCCATAAGTTCTGATGATGATATAACTTTCTTTACAGGTCCAAATAAACCTTCTAGTTGTAATCTATGAACTTCTGATCCGTCTAAAGTACCTGTAGTGCCTATACGTATCGCAGTTTTCTTCATCTTTTCTAAGATACCTTTTAATGTTTGTGCTTTAAATAAATGTGCTTCATCGCCTACCACCACTTCGAAACTTTCCAAGACATCTTTAGGCGCCTTACTAAAACTTTGCCATGTAGTGATGGTGATGTCCGAATCAAATACTTGCTGACCTGAATAAATCTTACAAATCTCTTTATCATATCCATACTCTTGAAAATCCTTCGCCATTTGTTCTACTAATGACGTTGTTGGTACTATTATTACAGTTTTCTTATTATACCAACGTGCTAATAGATATATGATTAGAGACTTACCAGATGCAGTAGGAGACAATAAAAGTTGTCTACCATACTTGAGTGTAGTCTCTACTGCTTCCATTTGATAGTCTCTAGGTTCAAATGGTAGTTTGTATTCTTTCATGAAATATTTTTTAAGATCAAATTTTACATCAGTTTTCTCACCGATAACATCTGTAATACCTTCGAAATCATATCCTCTTTCTCTGCAAAACTCATCTACATACGGTAATAATCCAACGTATATCTGATTTGTTTTAATAGAAAATAATCTTACTTTCCCGTCCCAAAACTTCTTCTTGTAAGACGGCATAAACTTTGCATTTGGAACTGTAAAAGAAAAAAAGTCGTACAAGTCTCTTGCGAGGCCATCATCGCAATTAACTTTCATGAAGACCTCATTGATCTTCTCAACTGTAACTTTAGACATGTCTTGGTCCGTGAAACCAACTTACTAGAGATATTCTAGTGCCACGAGTCACGGGTTTTACTTGATGATACATATATGACGGAAATACAATGAGAGACCCTCTTTTCTTTGCACTATGAGGGACAGATTGTATCTTCTGATCTATATTAAATTTCCTTGGATTTGTTGATAACTGATCGAATATACCACTCGGATCGATGTATTGAAATGTGCCACCCTCGTAATCATCTGGGTCAGACAATTGAATAGTAGAAGATAACTTTCTAATGAAACCTGGTCTTTCACCTTGATCGAAAGGACCTGAATCTTGATGCCATGTGTAATGATCACCAGAAACTGCCGTTCCGTCTTTCACTGCTTTAGACCATTCAGCATCGAAATTATCTCTATGATGATATACTGTATACTGATGATGTTCTACTTCAGACCATGCAAAGTTCCAACCTGATGTCATATTACAACTGTTTATACCCTGTGTAATTTTATTATCAAGTTCTTCACCCATCATACCATGCTGAATCCATTTTATATCTGATTGTCTTATCTTAGAATCTCTTTTACCACCATGCCAACCTTCACTGCCATCAGCATCTATTTGTTTTCCGCCACCCCCTATCATTCCAGGGTCCCATTCTAATCTTTCTGCCGTACCAATAATTAAATCACATTCTTGAGGTGTGAGAAACTCTGGTATTATTGCTATTGGTGTTGGATAATTCATTATTGACCTGCCATAAATTTACGCCATTCTATAGTATTCTTAATAGTCTGATGTCTCCATGTAATGTTGTCCATACATCTTTTAAGAAAATCTATCACTTCAGTTAAGTATTCTATTTGTGCTCTTATCTTTTGCAAATCGGGGTCTGCATCAAAGAATACGCCCATATCATTTTTCATAATCTTAAGTCCGTCAAAAGGATCGGGATTCCACCCTAACTCTTTTACACGATCATCATCTAATTTACCATTAAACCATAACCACTTTTCTTTTCTAAGTAACTGATATTTGAATTGTACGTCTTTTAGTTTAATGATATGATCAGTTAGTAGTTCTGAATATTTAGCATGTAATTTAGGTACTTCTAGAGACGACTTATCTAATTCAATATCGTCTATTTGAACGTCTTTTTTCCATTCTGCTTTGATGTCATTTAATGTCATAATCTATATTATATCACAATAGGTGTGATTTATGAAGTAGTTTTTATTTCGTAATATGTAAATCTAAACGATACTGTGGCAATCACTGGTTCTGCATCTGCACCAGATTCTAACTCTACACCACTTAATGATATAGGAAAAGCATCATGAAATCTAAAGAATCTATTTGGTATATTCTTATTAGTATTTGTTACAAGTGTAATATCTGAATATTGATTTAAATCATTATCTATAGATGCTAATTGATTCGTACCTGTAGTTGCTGTTTCTGTGTACGTGCCAAACAATGATGGGTCAGATACAGGAACAATTTTGTCCATCCAATCATATATTTCTTTGAAGTTTTCTAAGTCCTCATCTACTAAAAAGTTTACATCTAAAGTATCAAAAGATACTTTATCACCAGGGAAGAAAGCATTTACACCTGCACCTGCTGGTTGTTCTGCTTCAGAAAATGTCAGACCAGGTATATTAACTGTTCTTACATAATACTCTACATTTGGTACTTTATCTATCAGAAGACGAAAGTTATTCTTGTTTAATATCGATTTGTTAATTTGTGCCATATATCTATTTATATAAATACAACTATGAAGATATTCGTATCTATTGCTTCGTTTATGGATCATCAACTTGAAGAGACGATTGATTCTTGTTTGGATAATGCTAGATTTCCAGATAGAATCAATATTGCAGTCTGCGATCAGTCAAAAGAGTTCAATCAAACTGTACACGACAAAGTAAAATATTATACATTTATGGACTATAGATCAGCAAGAGGTCCATGTTTTGCTAGGCATTTATTACAAACAATGATGCAAGACGAAGAATACTTTTTACAAATAGATTCACATACTCTTTTCGACAAAGATTGGGATATAAATCTTACGAAACATATAGACAATCTAGGCAACAATGCAATCATCTCTGCATATCCACTTGATCATGGTGATGACGATGATAATAAAAAAGATTGGACTTGGACTTTAATAGTAGACAAAGACAAACTATTTGATCGTCATACTTATTTTAATACACAGGCAAGTACTAATAAATCTAAAACTATTCACAATGGTTTTTTATTGGCCGCAGGTTTCTTATTTTCTCATAGATCATTTGTAGAACAAGTGCCCTATGACCCTGTGTTTTACTTCGCAGGAGAAGAACCCAGTCTCGCCCTAAGAGCATTTACACATAACTTTGACATATATCATATACCAGATATACCAGTACGTCATAACTATATCAATAATGGTGAAAGACCATTACATTGGGATAGAGATGATGAATGGAAAAGATTGCAGATTATATCAGAAAATAGATTCTCTGATCTTATAGAAGATAGACTGCGTGGTGTATATGGATTAGGGTACCAGAGATCGATTTCAGATTACAGAAGATACTGTGGTATCGACTATCTAAATCGTGCTATCGTTTCCGATATTGCGATTGGTAAATCGACCCCTGGCAGTTCTTAACTACTTCTCGTTAACAAACTCATTAAGTTGTCTTGCGACACTAATAACCTCTTCAGTTGAAACAAACTGATCACCGTAAGGTTTTCTGTCGTTTGGGAAGTTGTTATTGTGTTCTACAATCGCCTCATTTGATCTATAGATATTGCCCTCTAATAGACCCTGTGCTTGATTGAGTAAGTCTGCTCGGATTTCAAATCCTGATTTTGGTTGTGTCATAATTCCTCCTGTGTGTATGTGTGTTAATGACCTTATATTTAGTGCGTAAAAAAACTTGACAATGACCCTCACTTTTTAGTATACTTATCTTGTTAGTTCGAAATAGTAGTTTAATCAACTATCTTCTAAGAGAAGCGGCAAGACCAATTGATGATTGTGAGACCGAAGTTCGATAACAGACCCCGACGGGAACTACTGAAGAGTATTGGATCGAAGTCGGGGTCGTTTTTTTTGGCATAAAAAAAGAGGTCCCGAAAGACCTCTTTTATCGAATCAATGATTCTTACAGAATGTTAGTTACTTTTAACTTTCTGTAGTATTGGTTAGAACCGTCAGATGCTAAACCATTGCTTGGTGTTGATCCAACAAATGGGTTTGATACCATTCCGTATCTTGTTTTAAACCCGATTTTTGGTTGGAAAGTGTTCTCGCCAACTGCTCTCACCATTTGTAGTGGAACGTATGGACAATAGAACATACCAGCATCGTATGGATTACTTCCTCTATAACCAACTGTTAAGTAGTCTGAACCTGCATAAGGGTCAACATATACTTTAACTCTACCGTTTAAGACACCAGCAAATGTATTGCCTGTATCATCAACGTTTAAGTTAGTTGATAGAGCAGGTGTGTAATCTAATACTCCTGCCATTGATAGAGCAGATGCTACATCACTAGAACAAAGGATAAAGTTACCTTTTCCTCTTCTTGTTTCTTTTGCGATTGTATTACTTTCTCTTTCAATTTGGAATAATAGTCCTTTGAATTTCTCAACTGACCATCTTCCGTTTGCATCAACGTCTAAGTTGAAAGTACCAGCACTTGCTGTTGCCGCCGCACCAGTTTTTGCTTGATTGTTTACTTCTCTTACAACTTCTCTGTTGATTTCTGCTAATATTTCAGCAGACAGAATGTTTGCTAATTCTGATTCTGCATCA
Organism: uncultured Rhodobacterales bacterium; assembly: GCA_964580005.1. Lineage (GTDB taxonomy): Bacteria > Pseudomonadota > Alphaproteobacteria > Rhodobacterales > Rhodobacteraceae > CACIJG01. The sequence goes on along the minus strand of CAZOIZ010000001.1, from coordinate 103,088 downwards.
AGACCGTGGATTGCTTTTAAGTCTTGTGCTAACTCTAGTGAGTATTCCGCTTTGAGTGCTCTTGAAACTGCTGTAACAGTTGCTTTCTCGATTGTGAAAGACATAGCGGCGAATGAGTTACCATCACCTAATCCTTCAGCAGTCGCAGTGCTCATACCTGTAGTTGTAGCATTTTGATAAGCAGATGACCCTGCGAATGGATCACCTTCAGGATCTGAATTGACCCCTGCTGTATCATCATCTGCCCCGGCAGAAAATGCTGTTCTAGGTTCGTTGATTCCCATTGCTTCAGAGTTTGCTAACCTTGAACCTGATGGGTAATCTTGATATCTTGCCTTCATGGCAAAGATAAGTCCTGTAGGACCAGTCATTGGTTGAACACCGCAAATGTCGTAAGCAACGAGATTTGGCATAGCACGTCTTACTAATGAGATCAAAATTGGATCCCAGTTAGAAATAGCGGCCCCAGTAGAGTTTAAAGGTGCTGCCTCAGATAAACTTTGTCTATCTTCTGCAAGTGCTTTCTCTTGGTTTTCGAGAATCACTGCTGTAACCGCTTTCTTGTAGTTATCACCGATCTCTGGAAGATCGTTGTGCTCTAGAATAGGCGACCACTTCTCTTGTAAATTTTCTGATTGAAACATTTTACAATTTCTCCTTTAAATTAACCTAATGGTTTTAGTTTGCTTATTGCAGTTGAATACTGATTCATAGCAGGGTCAAGAATAGTTTCTTTCTCTTCTGAGAAATCACCAGTTCCTTCTTCTACTACAGTTTCTTCTGCAATCGTTTCACCGTCAGACGGAAAGTATGCTTCTTTGATTTCGCCAATCTTCTCTGCGAAGTCTGACTCATCTATGAAGTCTACACCGTTTGATAATGAAACTAGTTTTTCTACTTGTGACTCAGACAAGTCGGAACATGCCTGTCTCACAATGTTGTCTCTTTTAAGAGTTTCGACTTCTTCGGTTAAACCCATATTCTTAGATACTTCGTTATCCAATTTGTCTTCCATCTCATCGAGACGATTTGCGAGTTCGTCCATGACATTGTACTTCTCTTCAGGTACTTCTACGTAATGCTCTACGAAAAGGTTCTTTAATCCTTCGATAAAGTTTTCAGTCATTTCTGATCTCAAACCTCTTTCTATTGCGAGTTCGTTTTCTTTCGTCCACTCTTCAGCACAAAATGTTAGATACTTGTCAACTGCCTCGGAAAGGTCTTCTTTGACTTGATCTACTGAGGTTTTTAAATTCTCTGAGTACTCAGACTCAAGTTGTTCTTTGATCTCTTCGACTTTAGATGATACTGCCGCCTTAAAGATTGTTCTTGCTTTTTCAGAATTTTCTTCTGAAAGTTCTAGTGCTTCAGAAATTTTAGATAGGTCGTCTTCTATTTCAATTTCAACAAGATCAGACTCGATTGAGGCCTCTTCTTTGACATCATCTTCAGAGTCTTTCATTTTGTCTTTCATTGCTTTCACCATTTTAGGGTCTTTCATTTCGTCCTTCTTCATTGGTTCTTTCATTGATTTGACAACTTTCTCGTCATCTTCGTCTTCGTCCTCTTTCTTTAATTCCTGCATATCTTCAGGTTTTTTGTCTTTCATTGCTTTGACCATTTTAGGGTCTTTCATTGAATTAATTTTGTTATAACCTTCTTCAACGTCTTCATCATCTTTTTTCTTCATGAGTTCAACTATTGATCTTGCGATTTCTGCCTTAGTCAAGGATTCGTCTACTTCTTCTTCGTCAGACATGTCCATTTTTAACTTCATAAGTTCTTGTTTGTCCATGCCCTTCATCTTGTCGACCATTGCCTTGATCATTGCCATTTTTGAAGGTTTATCTTCATCTTCGTCCTTCAATTCGGCAACTTTTTTCAACTTCGGTTGCGGTTCTGCTGGTGCTTCACCTTTCTGTTGAGGATCACCAGATACTTCTTTAGTATTTGATGCACTCTTAACAGATGCAACTGCTTTGTCAACAGGATTTTCTTCAGGTTTGACGACTTCACCTTTACCACTTTCAATTGAAGCGGCGTCTGATGAACCTTGCTTAACAGGTTTTTGATCCCCTTTCTCTGCTTTAGCATCAGGTTGTTGACCATTTGCCTCGGTCATCACTTCTGCGATTGCAGTTTCAAGGTTGTTTTCTAAATCTGCCATTTTTTTCTCCTGTTTGAGTATTTTAAATAACTCTTTTATTTATATGTTAAAGGTTCTCAACGAACTTTTTCCATAGATTTAGTTTGGTTTCTTCAAGTTTCTGTAGTCTTGCAGTTTTTAATTCTTTCTGCATTAAGTCTAAATCTTTTGCTTTCAGAATACCATTTTCATATATCCATTCTACCCCTTCCATGATTCCCTCTACGAAGGCCTCTGGTGCAGATGGATCTGCAACTATATCAGCGGCAGTCGCCAACTGAAAGTCACTTTTTACATGTTGAGCACCATTCTTTTGTTCTAGTGAACCTAGACCTCTAGAAGATACCCCTAACTTAGCACCATCGTTTATGAGATTTTTTACAATCTCTCCATTTGGTGTACTTAAAATCTTTGCTCTCCCCATGAAATTATTACCATCTTCTTCTAGTTTGGTAATCATGTGAGATACTTTGTCTAAATTGATTGTTGGTCCGTCTGGGTGTCCTAACTCACCAAACGCACGATCTTGTTCTACAAATTCTTTATTGTATCTATTGACTTCTTTTCTCATTATTTCTTTAGGATATACACGACCATTTCTGTTTTTAATCTCAGATTGCATGAATACTCCCTCTATGAAATATTCTTTTTGACCCTTTTCATTCTCTTCTACAATAACGGGTGATACACTGTAGTCGTTATATTCAGATATTAATTTCATCTATTGCTCCTAAAATTTCTTCTTTAGAGATGTTTTCTTCACCCATTTGTAACATTACATTCTTTATATTCTTCATCTCTTTCTCAGCACTTTTTATATCTTTGTATGTGCCGATTTTAACTTCGTCCATGTATACATGAATCTTTCTTCTTCTATCTTCACCATATACGATGTTGACAGTTTTGCCAGAAACCTTTTGGGTTTCTCTTTTTACTTCCTTCTGATCTTTAGGAAGTTTGAATTTGGCCTCATTCAGTTCTTGAGTTATCTGTTTCCAAGTCTTGCTCATTGTTGTTCCAATCTACTTGCATTTCAACTCTTTTCATGTCTACTACTTCTGCTGTTTTACTTTTGATCGTATCAAAAATTGTATCTTTAGCATCTGTTAGTTTACCTGCTTCGATTTGATCTACTATTTTTCTTGTATCACTCATTCTTAGAATCCTCCAAATTCATCATTATCATCTTCTCCTTCACCACCACCTTCAGATTGAATCTCTTGATCAATGACTTCTATTTCTTCATCAGTCTGGTTCAAGATATTCTTTCTAACGTATGAGTTAGAGAAGTACTTACCAATATATGATTCCGCTGTAGAAAGAAGATCAAGTCTTTCTTTCATAATCTCTTGCTCTTTTAATTCAGTGAAATGATTATCAGTAGCAAAATCATATCTCATAAAGTCTGCGATAGCATCGAACTCATCTGCTTTCATGATATTCTTTAATATCAATTGTGTTCTCAGCATATCTGTAAACACTCTTGCAAACTTAGTCTGCAATCGTTTTGTGAACTTATTAAACTTAAGTTCATCTCTAGAAATCTCAGATGATCGACCCATATTGAATCCATTATCTGCTTCCATTCTAGTAACAGGAACATTTAGAGATCGATATAACTTCTTCTTGAAGTATTCTATATCATCTATATCTGCCAAGTTTTGACCACCTGGCAAAGTAGTTATCTCTGTCCCTCGGCCACCCTCTCTTCTAGGTAACCAAAAATCTTCTAGCATGGACATGTGGCGTCTATCATCTTTGATTTCGCCAGTGTCTGCATTATAAACAAGTTTATTTCTATACTTGTTCATGACATCTGCAAGATATTGTTCTGCTTTTGCTTTTGGCAAGTTACCAACATCAATGTAGAAGATTCTTCTTTCTGGTGCTCTTGATATTCTATAGATCACCAATGCATCTTCCATCATTGCTAACTGGTTCGCAGTCTTCAATGCTTTATGCAAATATCCGATTACAATATTCTTAGTGTAATCTAACATTCCAGAAGTAGTATAACTTACTGCCTCTGGTGCTATTTTAAGAGTTGCGCCTTCGTTAGCACTGCTCTTATCAAAACCTTTATCGTTGAATACGTAGAACTCTTCAACTTTTTTAATTCGTTCGATTTGTGTATTTTTATCTTTTTCTTTTTCTACGTTTCGAACTTTCTTGATCTTTAACGGATCAATGTTTCTAATGTCGACCATACCTTGGTTTGGTCTTTTTGAATCCACTACCTTATGGAAGTAAATTCTACCATCAACGTACCATTTTCTGAAGATTTCGTGAGAGTTCTGATTGAACTTCATCATAGATAAAATGTGCTTGAACTCATCTTGTATCTTCTTCTTGATACTTTGAGTTAGTCCGAGTGACTCTAAATCTAGTGTCACTACTCTATCCTCAGTATCAGATATTACGCATTCGTTTACGATATCTTCGATGGCCGCGTCACATTCGGGAACTAGTGATGTTTCCCTGTATCTTCGAATGAGACCAATCTCATCTTTGATACCACCTTCCATATCGACATAAGACCCGTATGCCCCACCCGATATGAAACCCCCAGGTTGTTTGCTGATGACTGGTGTTCCGTCATCAATTTGTGGGGGTACGAAAGACGCCGCGGACGTCTTCTCTATGTCTTTACCTCGTAATTCTTCTTTCTTACGAGTTATTTCAAACCCAAATATTTCCATAATCTATATTTATATCACCCCTATTGGGGTGATATATCCGTAATTAAACGACTCTTTCCCAGTGAGAGTATTGGAATTCAACATCAAATGTCTCCAATGCATCGACTGTCTCGTAAGATAAGTCAATTGCACCTATTGAAGTAGGAAACATGTTAAAGAATTCGTATCTTGCTAACACTGAGTCGTCTTTGTTTAATTGTTCGACAAATGCCCTGTCAACTAAGTAATCTAATGATGTGATACCTTCTCCAGAATCTAATTCTTGAATATCTGTTTGCCAAGATTCTAGTTCTGTTCTTGCTGAAAACTCAACGTCATTAATAATAGTTACTGTCCAAGGTTCAAATGTTCTATCTCCTGCGAGTTTTAGAACGTGACCTCTGAACTGTTGTTCAACTACACCTACTGTAGCGGCAGGAATCTGTGCGGCCTGACATAGAAATTCGATTTTGTTCCCGGATCTAGGTATGAAAACTCTAAATCTGTTTGCTCTTGGACCACCACCGATTAACTGTGCTTTAAATTGATCTATACTTGCCATGCTTTACTCCTTAAACTGCTCCGTAGATTTCTTCGAACTCGACACCACTTCTTGATGCAACAAAGTTCAATGTAATAAAGTTGATAGACTTAGCAGGTTTAATAAAGATAGAACATACAAATTCGTTTCTATCTATGACTGAATCAGTATTATTTGTTTCGTCACAAATAACTGAGAAGTCTACTAAACCTCTTCTGTTCTTAACATCTCTTAAGAAAGGTTCTACAGTTGATCTAAACTGTGCTCTAGTGAATGCATCGTTATATTCGAACAATTGCGACTTAGCGGCAATTGATATTGCTTTCTCTAGTACCATGAACAATCTTCTGACATTGATTCTATCGAATGCTGAAGGACTTGTTAATGCTGTTTTATCTCCGAACAATACTGTACCTTGTCCTGGGAATGTTACTATCGGATTGATTCTTAACTTGTAGAGTTCATCTCTTGATGCTTGTTTTGGATTATAAGCAAGTTTAGTGATTCCTAAATATTGACCTCTATTGAATCCTGCTGGTGAGAACCATGGATCTTGTAGTAAGTCTGATCTTGCCATAATACCTGCAGTGTGCCCGTTTCCTGGAACCCAACAGAATCTATCGTTAAATCTATCATATTGATATACCCAACCTGAATCTAATACTGCATAAGAACTTGAAGTAACTGATGCGTAATCTGCCTTAACCTGTGCGGTTTGGTTTGATTCTGATGATTGGTTAACTACACTGTTTTTCTTAGGTGATGCAACTACTAGAACATCTTTTCTTAACTCTGCAATGTTAATAGCGGAATTAACAATAGAGTTGTGATCTGCTCTAATATCTTGATCTGTTCCTGAACCGTTGTCTGTTCTTGTTGATCCTACAATCAAGAATGAATAATCTTGAGTTTCTCCATCTTCGAAATGTTTCTGAAGGGCCGCAGTTTTTTCTCCTGCTGTTGGGGTTCTTCCATCTACTCCTGCTGATAGTGAACTATTGATTGGAAGAGCAGGTCTTAAGAATGCGGCAGATAATGAACCATTTAAAGTTCTATCGTTACCTGCATTGCCATTACCCATGATCAATACATCATGTCCTGACCAATATATGTATTTTGAACCTCTTGCAATAACATCTTTATAGAAATTTGAATTTCCTGATGCATCTTTACCATCACTTGCTAATGAAACAAAAGCAAATGTTTCTAAGATTGTATCTTTAGTTCCTGTCCAAAGTCCATCTTCGTCTGAAACTACAACATGAATCTCATCGTTTGATGCTCCAGCGGCAGTTGCTACTGCTGAAGTACCTGGTGCTTTATCAAAAGAATCTGAGAATTCCCAGAATCTATTAATTGCTTCATCATCTGCTACTGCTGATAATAATCCAGTACCTGCTGGTTGATTCAATGCTTCAATTGTTAGTGCATTTGTGTTGATTGCTGTAATTCTATATCTATCTGAATGACTAGCAAATGTGATAATGTCTCGTACTTTAAATGCTGTACCATTATCAACGTTAATTGTCGTACTTGTGGCCGCGTGACCTGAATTTTGGTTTACTGCGTTCACTGAATTGTTATTAAATGCGTTACCTGATCCACATATTGAGACTTTGAGTGAGTTACCTAAAGCACCTGGATATCTTGCGACCCAGTTTCCTGCTGTAGATGCCTGACCACCACCCTCAAATGTGTTTATATAATCGTCATCGTTCTTTAAATTTAATGCTGAGGATCCACTTGCGTTTGCAGATTTTAACCCTGTTGTGTTAATTCTGACTACTTTTAGTGCTGATCCATATCTTAGGAAAGAGTCTGCTGAATAAAAATCTTCTGCTCCAGCATCTGTATTCGCAGGTTGATGTACGCAATCAACCAACTCTTGTCCGCTAGAAACTGTTTTTACTTCGTCAACAGGACCCCATTGAAAGACACCAGCAAACGCCCCTACTGTAGAGGAAACTGCTGGAACAACATTCGAAAGATCAACTTCTTTGATCTGAACGCCTGGTGATACTTGAAATGCCATACTTTTCTCCTGTTAAACTAAAAAAGTTTGTTTACTGTTTTATTTATAATCTTTAGTATCTCACTAGATTATTTGTTTTGATAAAACTCGTTAGAATCGTTGAACCATCTATCTCCTTGATCGTCAACAAAACTTGTTTCAACTTTTTCGTCTTGTTCGCCAAATACTCCGGGTGGTAATATATCATCTTCGATTAATTTTTGTTGCTCGGAATATAGCAAATCTTTTATTTTTTTATCGGTTAGATTAGTAAAAAAGTCAGTGGTAATAAACCAACTGAACAATACTAAATTCATAACCATATCGTCATGGTACCCTCTGTCTGCTTCAAACGAATTACCTTTACTAATAAACGTCATCAGTTCTGTAATCGTTGCTCTATCTTGAATGAAAAGTCTATTCTCTTCTAACAATTCTTTCATTGTAGAACAACCTATACGTTTGATTCTACGTGTCATTGTGATACCTATATCCTGTGCTTTTGTCATACCTTGAACAAAAACGTTTGGATATTCTATGTCATAATGTAACTGACTTGCAACCATACCACCTTCTGCATTATTTTCTATGATGACAATCGCATCATTGTATGGTTTACAATACTTATTTAGTAAATCTGGGTATATCATAGGACTTACAGTATTGTCTCTATATGTACATACTTGTCTAAAAGGTTTCGTAGATACATCGAAGATACTAAAAGTAGAGTAATCTAAACCACGACCTTTTGAAACATCTACTGTACAGATATAATCATGACCTTCTTTTGGTCTTTCATATACATTTACACCATCTCTATTCCATTCTGGATCGATTGCTCTCATACCTAGTAGTGTATCTGAGTTGACAAGTGTATTACCCGTACCAAGAAAGGAATTCCCGTACTCTTGTTCAAACTGTGCCTCTGATGTATTTGCTATAGTTTCTTTTTTCCATTCTTCATCACGACCAGGAACATCAAACCAATTGATCAAGAAATGTTTATATTCTGAGTTACCATGTATAGCACTTTCGTATATCTTATGGAACATATTACCTACACCATTTGCAGTAGATGTAATAATAACTTTTGAATTTTTACCAGATGTGATTACAGGATATGTTGCAGTATAAAATGTTTCTGCATCTTCTACGAATGCAAACTCGTCAAGATATAACATGTTGATTGACATACCACGAATCGAACTTGAAGATGTGGCCGCGGCAACTAGTTTACTATCATTGCCAAACTCAATATTACCTTTGTTCAGTATCTTAACACCTGGTTGTAAGAAAAATGGAACAGATTCTAACATAGTTACAATACGTGCTACCATCTCTCTTGCGATTGCACCTTTGTTTGCTAATACGGCAACTGTAACTTCTGGATTGAATAATAGATACCATAAAAGATACGCACATGATGTTATAGATTTACCACTCTGTCTTGATGCTAAGACTACACTAAATCTATTCTTGTTGTAATGATTAATTAAATCTTCTTGATAACCACGAAGATGAAAAGGCACTAAACCCTCATCAAGTGCAATGATTTGTGTATAGTTTTCTATAAAATATGTAGGGTTTTCTGTACACTTCAAGTATTCTTGCAGTTCTTTTTCATCGTATTGATGTTCAATACCTGCTCTCTTGATTAATGGATTCCCTAAATATCCCTCGTTTTGTGGTTTCATTTCTTCATTACTCTTATGCTTTCTTCAGGATCATACGAATATAAAGGATCTTTTTTCCAATATTCACCTAGTTTCCAATGTGATTCACAATTGAAGTTTTGATATGATGCACCATTAGGAAAATTAACTTTCCATGCTATTTTATTTTTAGTATCTGCATATTCTGGTCTTATAAACATTTCATGTTTTAAATCTTTCATGTGACCATGAAATAGTTTTTCTTTTAAATCTACGTGATATATATGTCCTTTATAAAACTGTTCAGTATATACTGGTACTACATTCTCTAAAAATTCTTTTGTTGCTGGCATAAAATTATTAGTGTCTACGGGTTCATCTATTATGTCGTAAGTTTCTGGTATACAGTTCCAGACTTCTACATCGAACGGTGTTAGATGATCTGCAAATCCTTCATACTCTGCTCTAGAAAATAAGACTGCTAAACCTTCACCAATTAAATTATGTGAAATCATTTCATGTACGTATACATCACACTCTGGTATTGGATCATACTCAAAATTACCATACACGACTTCTACTTCTTTATTATCTTTAAATGTATCTTTTAGATCGCCTATGATTCTACTATTACCTTCAAATGCATATATTTTCTTTGCACCATACTTTAGTGCTTGATAACAAAGAATTCCAGAACCTGCACCTAAATCTATAAAAGTTTTATCTTTGACATTGTCCTTTATCCAACTTTCGTACGCATTTGTACGATCTGGATCTAATACGCAGTATTCTGTGGGATAGTATTCAAACGGTTTATCGTCATCATGTATTTTTAATTTCATTTATTTTTCTTTAGAAACTTTTGCAACTCCGATGTTGAACCAACGTATAAATGATTATGTTGAGTTCCTATTCTTTTTTGCTCTTCACTTTCAACATCTTTAACTTTCTTTTGTAGATCAATAAGTTTTTCGGCAGTATCTGCCACAGTCTTTATAAGTTGCCCTGCAACTTCGTATGCTCTTGGGTGTTCTGTTTCTCTTGATAATTCTAAAATGCCATCGATAGCATCTTGTCCTCTCTCTACAAGATTGTAAAGATTTTCTCTAGCATATCTGTAATCAGTTTCTACGTTATCAGTTCTAGCAGGAACTTTTTTGATTACTTCTGCTGTTTCTTTTTTGATTGTCGATTCGATACCCATTATATCGTTCAACTTTTGATCTACTTTGTCATTCATAATAATTAACTAGCATCTGTTACTTTGTCGTCTGCAAAGTCCCTAGATGTACCATCATCTAAGAAAGTTACATTTTCAGCAACTACAAACGTATCGTTTGGACTTACTGATCCGACAAACTTCAATGTCTTCTCACTTGCCAGTGTAATGTTTGCTGACAATACAACTGACTTTTTATCGTTTGCAATACTACTAACTGTTGGATTCGTAGCATTACCTGTGTCGAAGACTTCATCACCAACACTGATACTACTATTTATAGCAGTATCAAAAGTTACAGTACTGTTGTTATTTACTGCATTGGCAATGGCCGCAAATGCTGGTTCATAATGTTTCACTTCTTTTACTAGACCACTTTCATCAATTTGTGTTGTAGTAAATTGACCAAGTGCACTTGATATATAATCTCTTTCAATAACATTCTTAATAACTTTTCCTGTGTATACAGGTCCGAAGAAGTATGTTTTCATAGTAAAATCTAAAGTGTATTCTAACACTCTTCTATCTTCAAAACTACCTTCATATTGATCATCGTAATTTACACCATTTAAAACTATGGGAACATCACGATTATCAGATAAGTCATCAATCATTTTCATTGTGACTGTATATTCGGGTTGAAAATATGGTAGTATTTGTTCTACAATTTGTAATGCATCAGTTTGATTCTTTGCTAATATGCTAAGTGTAAAATTTAAATCGTATGGTGCTGGTGCGTATTGAAACTTTCTATTTGTATTATCGGACTCTATTACTGTCTTAGCATTTCTAATTAATTTGTTTTGCTGTCTTTGTGCATCATAATTAAAACCTGTAAGTTCAAATGCCATTCGTGGCAGACTGATCGCACTTCTATTATTGTCTGATAGATTTGGTTCTTCTGCTAATCTGTCTATAAATTTTTGAGAGGGACCATAAGATATTGGTACTTTTGTTGTTGTCAAAACTGTACCATCTGCTTTAGTTTTTTTGATATCAATATTATTGAACATAGTACCAAAAACAGATACACACCTTTTTATAGTCTCATTGTAAAAATATGTTCCAAACATTATGGTTCTCCAAATGGATTTGTTTCTGATAGATCAAGGAAGTTTGCATCGTTTTGTTCAAACTCTAAGTTGTCTGCTTGTGGATCATTTTCCATTGTTAAGACATTATCGATAGATGATATTGTATATGATGCTGTTGATGTTGCACCAACTATCACATCGTTTTGTTTTAATGTTGTTGTTAAATCTTTTAGTTTTAAAGTACCGCCTGATCCAAGTGCTCTCCAACTTACTACTTCACCAACAACTGTTCCTGATAGAGTTACGTCTTCATTTACTGCGTAAGTTCCAGAACCACCAGTTGCCATAGTCATAGTAGTAATGTATGCTTGTTCATCTTCGATCTGATCTATTCTTGTAATATCAGTATCAAAGTCTTCACCACTATATTCAAATAGTTCACATTGTAATTTAAATACAAATAGTTTACCAACTTGATAGAATGGGTCTTCGTGTTCTACAAATTTAATTTCAAACATAGAACCAGAAAGTGGGAAATATATTAGATCACCTTCGTTTGGTCTAAGACCAGTTGCAAGATTACCATCTAATGATACAAATCTTTCCCAACTTCTAAGTGATAATACAAACGTTGCTGAATCTCTAATTTGTACACCAAACTTAGACATGAGGTCTCCCTCACCTTCATAACCTTCTGTATTTTCAATATACATCTCTACAGAATATGCATCACCAAATTTAGATTGTACATCTTCGTTGAAGATTGTATCTTCTTCTATTATTTCTCTTGGTAAATAGAAAACTTCATGACCATATATTCTGAGAGACTCAACAACTAAATCTTCGTATAGATGTTGTTCAGTCTGTACTGCATGATTGAAAAATACATTTGTTGGCATAATTAACCTATCATATCAAGCACTGGTAATTCATGATTAAGTCTTGACTCTTCTTCTAATCTTGTTATTTCCTCTTGTGCTTCAGTTTTTATTTGACTTGCATCAAGTTCAACACCACCTGGCAATTGTATTCCTGAGAACTTGGACAAGTTTTCTCCCCATTGATATTTTACCAATGCTGTAGCATATTTCTTTAACCACATATCATTGTATACATCTGTAAATGTATTTGGGTCTATCTTACGATAACACTCTATAATAATAAACTCTTCGTTATCAATTAGATCAACGTCCATATCTAGATATAATCTGTTCATGTGTTGGTTATATCTTATAGGTTGTCGACCAACTAATACACGATCTAAGAGATTTAAGTGTTGTTGTACTTGCTCGTAGTATAAAATATTTGTAGATGTAAGATCATACAAATCATTTAATCTTAGTTGATATCTAAGATCAAACATGTTAAGATTGTTTTTATCTCTAAAAGGGAATATATTGATTACTGCTGTTACAAACTCTGGTAATACAACATAGTTCTTTTGTTGTAAGTGTTGCTCATCTGTATAATCGTGAGTACCAGAGGCGTTCTCAGTGAACGTCTCATTTGTTTTCATTGCAGTCTTTTTGGTATTTGTTATCTTATGTTTAAGATATACTTTCATTGTACCATTATAATGGTAAGTATAAAAGTATTGTAACGCCTCATCTACTCTATCATCTAATTGATCATCATCAACATTGATTTCAAGAACAGGTGCACCAAGTTTTCTTTTTATATACTCTTTTAATGATGCTTTTGAATTTGGTTCTGCCATAGTAGTATTTCCTGTCTAATACTACTATTTATGTTGAAACTAATCTTGAAAATAAGTTTTTGTCTGTAGTCTATCAAGTTTTTCGTCAATTCTTTCCATAGTAGCAATTAGTTTCTCTAAATCTTTTTCTAATTGCTCTCTTGTAACATACTCTCTTGCTATTTCTTCTCTAGTTTTATTGACAAGAATATCTAATCGTTTTTGTTCTGCTAATAAAGAACGTACCAAGAAACCTGCTGGTACTATTATTATAGTTATGATGATTTCCCACAATACATGTGGATCGATAGTTATTCCTTCCATGCAAGTATTTATATTTTTAACTTGTGGTCAGGAGATAATTCGTAGTGCAAATCGTGATTATCTATAGTGTGCTTTAATTCACCTACGTTATTTACACATAAATTAAATGATATAGAGTATCTATCTTTATTAGTAGGATTAGGTTCGACCATGTGCATCAACCCACTAGGAAATAGATGTAAGTCACCAGTCTTAGGTTTGAAAGCAAATGATTCTTTAATCTTTGGTGCATGTGGAAATGTGCCTGCAATCTTGTTATCTTTGTCTATGAAAATTATTTCACCCTCATCACCATCTGCTTGTATATAAAATACACCTGAATAAAAACAACCATTATGTAAGTGTGGTTTATTCCATGCACCAGCATCATTTATATTTGCCCATGAGTTATGCATATCTGTAATAAACGAGTTTGGTTCTAGTCCTAAAAACGGCATCATCTCATCATCTACGACTCTTCTTATACCTCGCATACACTTAGTAAATATAGGACTAGAATCACAACCATCTTTAGATTGCCACCCAGATCCTGCATTTGATACTCTGCGACCTACAGGATCACGTTTTCTCATACCATCTATTTCGTCTTTCAGTAATTTGAAGTATTCTGCATTCATACTTGGATCGACACCAGAATCTTTACCAAGATATTCTCTAGTAAATACAAAATTAGGAAACATCAATATAACACTCATTCTTTTTCCTCGTTATGAAATGGACACTCTGGTGGTGGTCCTTCTTCTTTAAACATTCTATTTTTATTTACCCAATATCCTTCTTTTCTATATGGTCCCATTTCTAATGCATCTTCTTCTTTTATATCATAACCTTTTCTTGCCCATGTATCCATAGAATCCCACTCTTCGTTATTTGAATGATGACCTGCTGTTCTGTTTTCATGTGCAGTTTTGGCATCTTGCCACTGATAAGATGCAGTCCATGTTTCTCTCTTGAATGGTAACATTTGTAATATGGGTGTGCCTTTTTTGATAACAAAAGACTCTGTTGTTTTTGGATATAATATGATCTGAGCATTGTCTTGATTAGTTTTGAATCTATCACTGTCTACAATACCCTGCCAGACACACCAGGCACGTCCAGTGAATAGAAATGGGTCAAGAAATAGTACAGAATAACCTGGTGGTGTTTGTATGTTCCACGGGTTTCTAAACTTAAATGCATCTTTTACACCATGATCTCCTACGGGTTCAAAAAGATTTAACATTTGTTCAGCAGGGTGAGATGGTGAAGCATAATTACCTGCATCATTTACTGTACCCCAATGTCTACTCTCTACATTTTTTATTCTTTCATCACCAGATGCGATGTGTATGTCTCTATTTGCTAATATATAATAACCCGATTTAGTCCAATCGTCCATAGCAGGACATGCCCTTATAGTTTGAACAAACTCTGTATTTACACCCATTTCTACTTTAGCAGTTTTCCACCACTCTGGCATAACTGATCTTGCTAATACAGGTTTAAAATACTTTAAAGTATCAGCATTGTTTGTTACAAAATTTATCGTTGGCATATTTCTACTTCATCGCCTCTTAATACTATCGATCTTCTATCGGCATATCTTGCCCTTTCGTTTGGTGCATCTGCACCATGTGGTATTCTTCCGTCAAACATCAGCAATCGATTTGGTACAAACTCAACACTTCCGATCTGATGATTTTTTATATGTTCATCTCTACCATCTAATCCTTGTTGTGGTTCATCATAAAATCTTAAATCACCGCCCCAATGTGGATTCCAAAACTTATTGTAGTAATATAGAAATGAGAGATTATAATCATCTTCTTCAGCACAATCTGAATGAGTTGTGCCATGTAATCCCTGTGTCTGACTGTTACAACCCATATATTGAAATCTAATCCATCTAAACCCAAAATCAGTTTGTATTTTTTCGTCTATTGCTTTCATAAGAGTTATAGATTTTAGATCATCGTGTTCTGTGACTTTATCTGGTCCACGAAAAAAAGATGTACCCCAAAAACTATGATGTGGTAATCCTGTTCGACTTTGACCATGAACTGAATTTGTTTTTGCCCATATCATAGCAGTAGATAATACATCATCTACTCTATGCCAAAGAACAGTAGGTAAGTAATTATCTATTACATATACTCTGTCTAATGGTAATTCAGATACCTTTATAGGTCTATCAATATGTTCTATTGTTAAAGACATACATTACTTTAGAAGTTGTCTCATTGGTCCTGGTATAGCATTTGAGTAATCTTCAAATGGTTTGAGTGTATCTTCTCTAGTCATTTTAATTTCATCTGCAACTTGTACGTATGTTTGCCATACAACATCTGCATATTCCATAACATCTCTAGCATCACTTCTGTATGGGTGATTTGATCCTTCTCGTCCAGCATATATGACTTCATGGAAATCATTGAATCCTGTATCATTTGTTTGAGAGTTGATAAAATCTTTACACATGTGATTTAGATTGTTTAGATATTGTGAATTAAGACTTACATCTGAAGGTGGTTCTGAGTTTGCGATATACATTTCAATTGCATCACATTCATCAGCATTTAATTTGACTTGCTCTTGCTCACTGAAATCTAATCCATCTTGCCACTTTACAATTTTGACTTCGATATCATCGTAGACTAATACATCATATTCGAAACCAAATTCTGGTTTATCGGTATTATCAAACCTATATTCTAAACCATTTTGCTTACGAATAATTAGATTGCCATTTTCATCATATACTAACATGTTCATATTATTTCTCCTGTAGACTTCTCATTATATCATGGGTTGAGTAATTAATCAACCATAAAATCATAAATGTCTAACATATTTATTTCACTTGTATTCATGTCTTTTATCCATGGGCCACCACGAGTCCAATGTATTGCCGATGCGTTAGGGTAATCTTTGAGTGTATTGAAACCCTCTGTTATGATATGCTCTTCTGGTATTTTTGATATCGCATCAGTCCATTCAAACTGGTGTAGATACTTGCCCGACTCTGTATTAATTACATCTGGTGTTAGTTTCTTACAATCTTCATGACTGTTGTTAAAGATCATAAAAGATGACCACAGTTTTTTTGGATATGAAACATTTTTCTCACCATCAAATTTAGTATCATTGTGTTTATCAAAATCATATTGTACACATGCTACTGCATCATCTGGATTTAAGAAATAGAACAAAGGTAATATAGATTTTCTAAACAATATGTCATCGTCTAAGAATATACTATACCCTTCAAAATTTTCTAAATGTGGGATTAAGAATCTACTGTATGTAAATTCAGTAGACTGATTTGCATACTCTCTATTATAATCTGAAAGTTTAGAAATGTCAAGGTATTTTATTGTTGGCATAAAATCTTTCAGTGTGCCATGTACATCTGTTGTAGACTTAGACATGCATTTACGTATCTCTTTTTCTAATAATTTTTTATTTTGTTCTGCTAGATCACTGTGATTACTATCGTAACCAATGTATATACTGAGAGGTTTACCTGCACTTGCTAATGATACTTTTTTATTAAATTCAAAAACTTCACGTCTGAAATTACTTCTGCCCTTACCACCGTCTTGATTACCATGATTTATTTCTAGATAACCATTATTATATGCGATAGACATATTATTATGACCACCTCTAGTCTCTACTTTTTCTCGTATGATTTCTATATACCGATCTAAAGATAACACTTCAGTATCAAAAACATCATAGTCATCGTAGACACATACTTCCATATCGGGGTCATGTAATATCTCAAAGACTTGCGATCTAACTGATCCTGGGTGTATTGATAATCCAAAACCATTACCACTCTTATACGTACGACCTATAATTGGACCCCACTGACCTTCTTTTTGTAAACTATGAACTAACCAATGTGCTTTTGCAGAATGATAGTAAACAGAATTTAATATCTCATCAGTCATTGTAGCATCTTTCGAAACAGATGAACCTTCAAAATCACAATAGTCTACTATATCTGCATATTCACCATTGATACCCATAAAGTCCATATTACTTTTACCATTTTTTTGTTTGTCTTCTCTAACTTTTTCTGTCCAACCATGTTGCAAAAAATAGTGATATGCGTATGAATTAGATGAACAGTGTCCAAATGAATTTAAAGTTTTATCGTTTAGTCTTTCATCGACTAACTTCCACTTTACTAACTTTAATTTACCAACTTTATCTTCGTCTATACACCATTGGGCAAGGCGATACGCATCAGACTCTTTATATTCTTCCTCATCTGTAATATTAAAACTGCCTAGATGTTCGTAATGCTTGTCTGTTTTTTCGACTATTGATAAACGTTTTTGAATAGATTCAAATTTACTCATAATAAAATCCTTTGTTTATTATATTTATGACGATATTGGAGATGCTGGCCACTGTTGACTCAAGACTCCGTCCCATCTATTTACAGGTGTTCTACCTTGAGTTGCGTATGTACTCGGGGATCTATGACTATATGTTACTTGAGTTACCCCTTGAGTTGCATACGTACTAGGTGATCTATGACTGTAAGTAGTTGGTTGTCTTGCGTTTCTAATAAACGGATTGACTGCGTTTGCAATGTATGGATATGGTTGTGTTTGCTGTCTTATAAATGGGTTCTGTCTATTTGCTATGTAAGGATATGTAAATGGATATCTTACAGGTTGTCTAGTATTACCCTGTGCTTCTACAGTAAATATGTATGTATTTGGTTCTTGAGTATTACCAATCGATGGTGATTGATATTCGTAAGTAAATGGTGTTCGTGTGTTACCAGTTGTATTACCCTGTGTACTACCAGTCGTAGTTACTTGGAAAGCATAAGGTTGTATGAATGGGTAAGTAAATGGTGTTCTAAAATTATATTCATTTGGTTCTTGAGTAGTACCAGTAGATGTAACTTGGAAACTATAAGGTTGAATGAACGGATAAGTAAACGGTGTCTGAGTATTACCTGTAGTTGTACCTTGAGTTCCTCCTGTAGAAGTAACTTGAAAACTGTATGGTTGAATAAACGGATAAGTAAACGGCGATCTTGTCTGTCCTATGTTCGGTGTTTGTGTATTACCCTGTGCGTTTGTATTACCTCTAGTATTACCAGTCGTTGTTACTTGAAAACTATATGGTTGTATAAATGGATAAGTAAACGGTGATCTTGTTTGACCAATATTTGGTTGTCTAGTATTACCTTGAGCATTCGTATTACCCCTAGTATTTCCTGTTGTTGAAACTTGAAAAGCATAAGGTTGTATGAATGGGTAAGTAAATGGTGACCTAGTTTGTCCTATATTCGGTTGTCTAGTATTACCTTGAGCATTTGTGTTACCTCTAGTGTTTCCTGTTGTTGAAACTTGGAAAGCATACGGTTGTATAAATGGATAAGTAAATGGTGATCTTGTTTGACCAATGTTTGGTTGTCTAGTAACACCCTGTGCAATTGTAGTTCCCTGTGTAGAACCTTGAGTTGTAACTTGGAAACTATATGGTTGTATAAACGGATATGTAAATGGATATCTTGCAATAAACGGATAAGTAAATGGTGTTTGAAAACTATATTCGTTAGGTTCCTGTGTACTCCCAGTCGCATTTACTGTAAACGGGTAAGTTGTAGGTTGTCTAAATGGTGATCTAGTAATAAATGGATATCTAACTGGTTGTCTAGTATTCCCTGTTGCATCGTATGTAAATGGGTAAGTTGTAGGTTGTCTAAACGGCGATCTAGTAATAAACGGATATCTTGCAGGTTGTCTAGAGTTTCCAGTTGCGTTAGTAGTTCCTCTAGCATTTGTGGTCCCTCTTGCATTTGTGGTCCCTCTTGCATTGACTGTAAATGGGTATGTTGTAATAAATGGATATCTCGTAATAAACGGATAGGTAAAGGGGTACGTGAACGGATATCGAACTGGTTGTTGAGCATTCGCACGTGCGTTAATAAACACAGGGAAATGAACAGGGTTCTGTGCGTTAACTCTATATGAATAAGTTTGCTGTGGCATAGTTGTTTAAGGTGGTATACCTCCTCCTGGACCGAATCTCTGTTTATTATGAGCACAAAATTTCTCAAGAATAAAGTTATGATCGGCGTATGCTTTCTCGGAAGAAGATAAACCTACGTCTAATAAGTTATAAACTCTCTCTGTTTTATTCGTGTTAAATATCTCTAATACTTTTACTTTCTCTCCGCCATGATAATATACTTCATCATCGACTTCTAGTTTTTTACATTCGAAATCATGCCACTCTTCTTGGCCATGTCTTTCGTTTTCTACTTCTGGGTCAATACATGCCCATTCATGAGACTTCAATAGTATTGGGTGATCTTCTGTTGTTTTTAAAACTTTACCATTACTTAAAGTTATCCACCAAATATTACAGTGGGTTTCTGGTAACAGACCACCAACAACATTCTTTCTCAACTCTTTTGTTTCCATATTCATAGACATCACTTCATCACCGACATTTACATTTTCTATTTCTTTCCATGTATCATCACCCATCAATACTTTTTGACCTGCTACAAAACACCCTCCAAATGGCGAGAATACAGGAGTTTGCCCTAACACAGGTTGTCTGAATGGGAGTCTAAATGGTACACGTGTTGGTGTTCTAAATGGTTGTCTGAATGGTGATCTTGTTGAACCTTGTGTGTTACCATTTGAATTACCAGTTGCGTTAGTATTTCCTCTTGCGTTTGTATTCCCTGTTGCGTTAGCAATGAATGGGTATCTAGCAATGAATGGATATCTCGCAATAAATGGATATCTTGCGATAAACGGATAAGTAAATGGATTTTGTGTTGATCCACGATTATCATTTGATTCTTGAGCATTTACTCTCGTATTCCCTACTGCGTTTGCAATATATGGGTATGTGAATGGACTCTGTGTTGATCCTTGATTACTATTTGATTCTTGAGCATTTACTCTCGTATTCCCTGTTGCAGGTTGAATGAATGGGTATGTAAATGGTGATCTTGTCTGTCCTATATTAGGTTGTCTAGTATTACCAGTTGCGTTTGTAGTTCCTCTAGAATTACCAGTTGCATCAGTAGTACCAATTGCAGGTGATTGATATTCGTAAGTAAATGGGTATCTCGCAATAAACGGATATCTAAAAATTGTTTGGAAACTATATTCGTTAGGTTCCCGTGTGTTTCCTGTAGCATCAGTCGTTCCGATAGCAGGTGACTGGTAGATATAAGTAAATGGATATCTTGCTATGAATGGATATCTAAATGGTGTTTGAAAACTATATTCATTTGGTTCTTGAGTACTACCAGTTGCATCAGTTGTTCCTATAGCAGGTGACTGATAAATGTATGTGAATGGATATCTTGCGATAAACGGATATCTAAACGGTGTTTGGAAACTATATTCGTTTGGTTCTTGTGTACTTCCCTGTGCATCAGTTGTCCCTATTGCTGGTGATTGATAGATATAAGTGAAAGGATATCTAGTAATAAATGGATATCTGCTTGGTGTTCTGAAACTATATTCGTTTGGTTCTTGCGTACTTCCTGTTGCATCTGTAGTACCAATCGCAGGTGATTGATAGATGTAAGTAAATGGATATCTAAAAATATAAGTATTTGGTTGTCTAGTATTACCTTGTACTTCAGTTGTACCTATATTAGGTGACTGATAGATATATGTAAATGGTGATCTTGTCTGTCCTATATTAGGTTGCTGAGTACTACCAGTTGCATCAGTTGTACCAATAGTTGGTGCTTGAAATATGTAAGTGAATGGATATCTAAAAGGATATGTATTCGGTTGTCTAGTATTTCCTTGAGTAGTTGTTTGTATATCATACGTAAACGGTGATCTAGTTTGCCCAATCACTGGTTGTATAAATGGGTACGTAAATGGATTCTGCGTACTTCCTCTAGTGGCCCCTTGAGCACTATATTGATCTGGTGATCTATGACTGTAAGGTACCTGAGTATTACCTTGAGTCGCATAAGTACTCGGGGATTGATATTGATACGTAAATGGTATCTGCTGATCTCTTATAAAAGGATTTTGAGCATTTGCTATATACGGATATGGTTGAGGTGTTCTTCTAATAAATGGATTCTGTGCGTTTGCAATATAGGGATACGGTTGCTGAGTTGCTTCTTGACCAGACGCATTGTTCCACCCTGTAGGTGTTTTCACATAAATTTGATCTACATCTTTCCAAGTACCAGAAGCAGTTTTTACCCATGCTCCTCTTGTACTATTCCAACCTGTAGGGGTTTTTACTTTTTGTGAACCTGTCGCCATTTATTAATTTTCCAAATATATTCTATTTATTATGAAAATAGAATCCATAAATCACCAACTTGTCCGTCTGATCCAGTCGGAGCAGAAGTTGATTGATATATATTTCTTGCAACACCACCACTATTGTTTGCGTAACTTGTAGATATTTGTCCTGCTCTAAAGTTTGCTTCTGATAGTGTTAATGCTCCAGTAGAGGCACCAGTTGCATTTGTTGTTGCAACTATAAATCTACTTGCACTGTCGTCCCACCCCATGAATACGTTATCTTCATCACCTCTCTCTATAACAATACCAGCATCATTTGAAGGTGTGCCTGTTGTACCATTACCAAGTTCTAAAAGTGAATCTTCGACTGTTGTATTTGTTGATGAAACTGTTGTTGTTGAACCATTGACTGTTAAATCTCCTGATACAACAAGGTCGTTAAATGTTACATTACTAGATGTTGAAACTGCCTGACCGATACTAACTTGACCTGAACTGATAGCAACACCAGTACCTGCAGAGAAATGTGCTCTTGTTTCTGATGCACTTGGTCCTGTATATGTGATAACACCAGAACTATTATCGTATGCTAATGATCCATCACCACCAGAATCTGTTACTGATATAGCACCTCTGGCATCTGAATCTGCATATTGTGTTATTGTAGTTGCAAGTGTTAACGTATTTGAACTATCATTATAAGTTGCAGTGATACCTGTTCCTTCTTGTATCAATGCGTTTACTCTATCATCTACTCTCTCGTTAGTGAAGTATAGGTTAGATGAACCTTCACTTAGATCATCAGTATCTTTAGATGATAAATTTAGATTTGACCCTGTTTGCAAGTTTACTCTTGCATCTGCTCTAGCATTTGTATAGTATAGATTACTTGAACCTTCTGATAAGTTATCAGTATCAAAAGGTGATAATGATACTGTAGCATCTATGGCGCCATCATTTGCATCATCGTATGCAAACGATATACCAGTATGTGATCCGTTAGATACAATCTGAGCACCTGTAATATCTTGTACTTGTTCTGTTGTTAATTGTGTATTTGTTGTAGTTACTGATCCACCAAGTGATACTGATTGACCATCAATAGTAATCGCACTATTGGCCAACTTAGCATTTGCTATTGAACCTGCTAACATATCATTATCGATACCGCCGTCTTTTACTCGAAGTGCATCTGAGTTTAATTCAATTGAACTATCATCTACGCCAACTGCAAGAACACCTGATGAGAATGATAAACCATTACCAGCAACTGTTGATGATAATGCGATGTCATTTGCATTCGCAGTTATACCATCTCCACCTACAACGTTAAGTGTAAGTGCACCTGAAGTTCCACCACCTGTTAAACCAGCACCTGCTGTTACAGACTCTATATCACCTGCATCGTTTGTAAATGATATTACACCAGTAGAACTATCGTATGATAAATCACCACCTGCAGATATCAAACCTCTGATATGTGATGTAGATACTGCTAGATCAATAGCACCATCGTTTGAGTCATCGTAAGTTGCAGTAAGACCAGTATGTGTACCATTTGTTGCGATCTGAGTACCAACTGTGTCTTGTATATTTTCAAATGGTACTCTAATTTCTAAATTGTTATTTGCATCGTCATAAGACATTGCTACGTTAACACCAGCAGATAGTAATGCGTTTACTCTGTCATCGACTCTTTCATCTGTAAAATAAAGATTAGATGAACCCTCTGTGATCTCGTCTGTATTATCTTTAGTTGCGATTTGGGCGGCAACAAATGCTTTTACTGATTGTTGTGAAGGAACATGAGTTGCACTATCTGATGCCATGTTATCTTCGTCTTTGATTGCGTTTGCAATTCTGGCATCTGCTCTAGCATTTGTGAAGAATAAGTTTGTTGAACCTTCTGTTATGTCATCTGAGTCTCCAGAAAGTTCTGATAATGCATCTTTAGATGCGACTTGCGAATCTACGTATGCTTTAATACTTTGTTGAGTAGCGGCATGGGTAGCACTATTTGATGCCATGTTATCTTCGTCTTTGAAGTCGATAGCAATGTCATCTGCATTTACAGTCATACCTGTACCAGCACCAACGTTTAATGTTGCATCACCAGAAGTTGCTGTACCTGTCAGACCAGCACCAGCATTTACTCCTGTAATATCTCCAACATTACCTGTGATTGTAAGTGTGTTAGCGGCATCATCGTATGATAAACCGATACCTGATCCTGCAGTTAGTGTAGAATTTAATCTATCATCAATTGCTTCATTTACTGCTGAACCTTGTATGATACCTGAACTATTGATAACCTCTGTAGAACCAATCGTCAGACCATTTTTAATTATGAAGTTTTTACTTGACATTAAATTGTTCCTCCATCAACTGACGACAATGAGAGTTCTCCTGATGTTGAATTATATGCTAGACTAGTCTCACCCGATGCAAGACTGATTGCGCCACGTGCCCTGGCGTTTGTGAAATATAAGTTTGTAGAACCTTCTGATAAATTGTCTGTATCTAATGTACTGATTGCACTTGCTTGTAATTTACCTGAAGAGTTTATCACTTCAGTCGTTCCGACTGTTAATCCATATTCAACTACGAGGTTACTCTGAGTTGCCATAATTTTTCCCTAGTTTATAAACTGTTAACTCTATTATTTATAATTGACACTATCTCCTAAAAGAGATACAAAAGAATTTTTATGCTTTAATTAAAGTTCTAGAGAACTTAAATACAGTCGAACTATTTGATGCAGGTGTTACATTTAATTTAACTTGACCACTTGCTAATGATACTGATACATCGTATAGTGATGAGTTTGTAATTATTATACCATATTGTGAGAAGAATGCATTTGTACCATCATGTATTATTAATATCTCTGATGTATGATGATTACTTCCTTGAGTTGCTTGTAAAAGATATTTTGCACTTCTAAAAGATGATGCTGTAAAACTATCTAATTCTGTTTCTGATGTAGTGGTTAGAGTTGTACCTGTGTTACTATCTACAACTAAACTATCTATCGTTAGATTATCTGTTGCTGTAATCGTAGTGCATGATAGATCACCTACTTCTAATGATGCTTTAGCATATCCCGTACCAGACAAATTTACTGTTGTCGTTGGTTCTTCTTCAAGACCATCAAATAACTTCCATGTAGAGTCGGAGGCGTCTCTGAATAAACCCGTATATTCACTTGCACCACCATCTGATAAACCATCGTTATAGTTTCCGTATATTCCTAGATCAAGTGTATCTGCTGATGTATTTTGATTAGCAAGTTCGAACATAGAATCGGTAATACTAGTAGTTGTTGAATTAACAGTTGTAGTTGTACCATTGACTGTTAGATTACCAGTAATTGTTGCGTTACCGTCTACACTTAAATCATTTGCAGTTTCAAGACCTATATCTGCTATAAATTTTTTTGTTGTTGCCATAATACTATTTATAATAAAAAAAAGGCGGACTTACGCCCGCCTTGATCGTTTTTTGATTTACGCCTCTACTAATGTGCGATCAAACTTAATAACTGTACTAGTTGCACTAGCAGGTGTTACTAAAAGTCTGACATTTGCACTGCTTATATCCGCATCAATAGTTGCCAAATTAGCATCTTTTAATGTACCATACTGAGTCAACGTTACTGTTGAACCGTCATGGACTAACATTATTTCTGTCGAATGAAAATCTGTTCCTCTCGACATTGCTATAATATATCTGGCCGCTCTGAAGTCTGCTTTTGCAAAAGTATCTAAAGCAAACTGAGAAGTAGAAGTTTTAGTTTCTGCACCTCTCTTCTTATGTTTGTCTTGAGTTGCTTTTGAAGTTACAATAACATCGTTAGTTGAATCATACTTAAAATGACGGATAAGTTCTGCGATTTCGAATGCTCTTGATATTGCCATATTATCCTCCTTTAACTATGTCTAATCTGAAATGTATCGATAGTCGTATTAGTGTTTGCTGGAGTTACGAGTAATCTCATATTCCCACTATTGACATCAGCACTTAATGTAAATAATGATGCATTTGAAAATACATCACCATACTGAACAAAAAATGCGTTTGAACCATCGTTGATCAACAATACTTCGGCCGCATGTGTCCCTGCAGATGCATGGGTGGCATTTATCACGTACTTAATTGCTTTGTTAGAAACTGCGTTTTGTGATAAAACCTGATTGGCCGTAGTTGCTGAAAATGTACTAGCAGTAAAGAAACCATCTACTAGATCAGTTGCCGTTATTGCTACTACTTCTAATACATCACCATTGATTGCGTTTTCCTCTAAAGTGATAGTATTACTGTTCGTTGCAGTATAATCTGCACCACCGTCTACAAGTTTTACACCATTTAAAAATACTTGTTCGTTACCTACTACGTAAAGCAATGAATTACTATCATCGTCATTACCTGTAAATACTGTTGTATTTGATGTAACAGTGAATTTAAAAACTGATATTGCACCACCTGATGTAGCACTTCCGAAACTTAATGTTCCAGAACCATTTGTTTTTAATACTTGCCCGTTGGTACCATCACTTGTCGGAAAAGAATATGCATCATTGATCTGAAATGTGGCAGGGTTTGATCCCACTTCAACGATTGCCGCTGAACCATCATTCTTCTCAGTGTAGAAACGTCCATGATAAGTGTTAACTGCTAACTCACCTAAAACTAGGTCAGATGTAGCAGGCACATCATTCTGTGTAGAACTTCTCTTAAACTGAATTACTGTTGCCATCTTTTCCTCCTATTAACGATTATTAGAATGTTCCGCCGTCAATAGCAGTGATAGTAACTGCACCACTAGATACTGTAAAGTTTGCTGAGGCAAAACTTGCGATACCTTTATTGGTTGTAGTTGCATCTTCTCCTGATATAGTAATACTTCCTGCTCCATTAGAAACATCTACACCTTCTCCTGCAGTTATAGTTCCTAATTGCATGTCTCCATTTCCAGTGTGACCCATTAGAATCTGACCATTTGTTGGTGCACTTCCGTCTACAGAAGTAATTGATCCTGCTAAATCTAAACTGCCAAATGAAACATTACCTGCACTTCCTGAGAATACTTCAGAACTGTTAGTAGCATCTGCTATGAAAGTAAACTTACTTGTTGAATCATCGAATCCAAAGAAACCGACTTTTGCCGCTGAACCTGTGTGATACCTAAATTCAATACCTCTGTCTTTGTTATCGTCAGAACCTGGGGCAGAATCACCACCCAAAGTAAATACAGGATCGTCTACTGTTGTAGTAGTAGAATTAACAGTTGTAGTTGTACCATTAACTGTTAAGTTTCCTGTTACTGCAAAGTTCCCACCAACTGTTACGTTATCTGGGAGTCCGATTTGAATCTGATTACCAGAACCAGTTGTTTCGATTTCGTTTGCTGTACCAACTACAGAAAGTGTTTCTGAATCTAAATCAATAGATAATGCACCACCTGAATCTGCTTGAAAGTCTAAGTCTTGAGCAGTTATGTTTGTATCAACATAATCTTTTACTGCCGCTGAAGTTGGAATCGTTGTATCGTTGTCGTTTGATCCAATACCTTCTGATTCGATTACTAGCATACCTGCTGATAAAGAACCAATAACTACTGAACTTGCCGCCAACTGATCGGCACCAACTGCATCATCGGCAATCATTGCTTGTTCAACCGCATCGTTGGCGATTGTTACTGCACCGTTAGATGCTAATGAAATGTCTCCTGATATTGCTACGTTATCAAATGAATCTGAACCGTCATGAACAAGTATATGTCCTGAATTTGGTGAAGAAATATCTGAGTCTGTTGCTCCAGCAAGAGTTGAAGTTGTTGATAGGAATGAAAGTGTACCTGATCCATTAGTTCCTAATACTTGGTTAGCAGAACCATCAGCACCTGGTAATGTAAATGTAACATTACTTGCTACTGAATCTGGCGCCTTAAGTGCTACGAAATTTGATCCATTATCTGAATCTTCGTTAAGTATTATAGATGCACCTGCTGTTGATCCATTACCAACTTTAAAGTTTGCTGGTGTTGGTTTACTTCCTGATAATATATCTGTAAAGAATTTACCACCAACTTCATGGATAACTGCTGATGATCCAGAGTCGACTGACTCTATGAATAATTTAGCAGAAGCACCATCATTCGATCTATCTTGTACATACGCCAATTCGCCTTCTGCTAGATCACTAACACCTGGCGCACTTGCTCCTGTACTTCTTTTAATCTGAATTACTGTTGCCATTTTTTTCTCCTACGAAAAAATTTAATTAATTAATTATTTTTCTCTGCACTATTCGAGAAAGATCATGATGTACCAGTCCACTCACAATGTGGGTCGTGTCTCACTGAATGACACCTTGATTGATATAATTATTTATGCGACTAGAATGTTCCGCCATCAATTGTTGTAGTAGTTTCCCACTTATCATTTGATGCGTTGTATTGAAGAAATCCATCATCACTCTCCGCGGCGTTTACGTCTTGAAGTTCGTTGATAGATTTTGCTGATAGATTTACACTTGTAGATGAGTTACCAACTGCAACTTGCTTTACACGAACATTACCTTGTCCTTGTACTTTTGCAGATATACCCGCAACTCTTCCTACTACACCCTTGATTGCCATTATCTCGTTACCCCTGGTGTTATAATTACTTGACCTTCAACAACTCTAGTAGTGATACCTGCACCACTAGTAATATTAAGATCATAAACATAACGTCCAGAAGTAAGAGCACTTGTCTGTGTATCTGTTAAAGACATTGTTACTTGACCAGAGGCCGCTGAAATACCTGTAGTAAATGCTGTTCTTTGTGAAGACCCATAGGTTTTTCTAATTTGTGCCGCGGCAGAATAACCAGTCAAATCTAAAGCAGTACCATCTGCTTGAGTTACATCGACTGTTATTTCGAAGTCTGTTCCTTGATCTATGAATAAGTTTGATATATTGGCCATATAACTATTTATACAACTTTATCTGTTCATCTGAGAGAGTGGTATTGTTTGATGTATCTTCTCTACTGTAGATGAATCTTTTTTGACATATACTTCTTGCGTTTTCTTGACTACACCATCTGAATCTTTGAAGAATACTCCCTTGACTTCAGCAACTTG
Source organism: uncultured Rhodobacterales bacterium (assembly GCA_964580005.1). GTDB lineage: Bacteria > Pseudomonadota > Alphaproteobacteria > Rhodobacterales > Rhodobacteraceae > CACIJG01. The sequence goes on along the minus strand of CAZOIZ010000001.1, from coordinate 74,401 downwards.
TCCTATTGGTCGATTACCATTTGTAGTTACCTGTGTAATGAAAGGTGATCTATATTCGTATGTAAACGGAGACCTGAATGAATATCTAACTGGTGTTTGAGAATTTGCTTCGTACGGATAAGGCACTGTTATATTTTGATTAACTCCAATAGATGGAGATTGATATATGTAATTTTGTGGTGTTCTTGTTTGACCAGTTGCTGTATTTTGTACATTATATCTAGCAGGACTCTGAGTTATACCTCTAGTATTTCCCTGTGCTACAGTATTTCCTTGACTTTGACCTGTAGCATCTGTTTGACCTTGAACTGTAATTCTTGTATTTCCCTGTGCTGAATATCTAGCAGGGGAAGTAGACGGTGATTGATATTCGTATGGAAATCTATACGTTGCAGGAGTAGGATTCTGAACACTTACTCTGGTGTTACCTCGTCCTATAGAAGGTTGTTGCACTATACTTGGTTGCTGACCTATACTTGGTTGCTGTACTATTGATGGTGATCTACCAATGCTAGGTTGTTGAAAAGTATATTGTGTTCTTCCCTGTACTGAATTCTGCACATTTATAGGTGTCCTAAACGGATATCTAAATGTATACGTTGAAGGATTTGAAAATTGATGCTGTACCTGTGGCATATCTTATTCTCCGTCCCCCGGTGCTGGTTGATTAACTGGTGCATTACCAGATGGTGGCGAATTCGGGAATTGTGGTCCTCCAGATGGTGGTGGGAATCCACTCTGGAAGTTAACTTGATGATCTATTTTTATTCTTATAAAATGAGTTCCAGTCAATGTTCTACTAGGTGCAGGAGATGTCGATCTTAATTTAAGAGTAATTCTAATTTGACTTATCTGCCTCCAAGATGTGCTTCCAAAATTACCTAGAGAATTACATCTTAACTGAAATCCTGCAGGACTATAAGCGGTTTCAAATGTTTTAAAACTTAGACAATTATTATAGACAGAAACAAGATTATTCGTAGGAAATGCTTTTGTTGTTGGATTTCCTGATGTTTGAGTATCTGTATAATCTAAAAATGCCGATGATGCCCCTGGAGGTCCAACTGCCACGTGTGTTATATCTGAAAGCACTGTTTGATACCCAGTTAAACCAGTATATGAACTTGGTATTTCATATCTAGCAACTTCAATAAAAGTTATTGAGAATGCAGTCTGACCAGCGGGTATACCTGTATTTTGTGATGGTGTTTCGTAGATTGCTACCTTAGTTCCTGCTTGAGATCCTTGTTGTTGATCTGGATTAGTTGTCGTAGCACCACGAATGTATATTCTAAAAACTGTTTTGCCAGAAAAATTAGTTGTATCAATCTCATGTTTAATATGAAAATTATCTTGTCTTGTTTGAGCAGAAGTAGAAGTAGTATTAAAAGTATCAGTAGATGTTATGTTGGCAATCGATGCCCCTGTATTTAAGAAATGATTTTCTTCAATAGTTACTGGATTATCTGTATTACCTAGAGTGGTACCTTGTGCACTTGCTTGACCAATACTAGGACTTTGGTAAGTATATTGTGTATTTCCTTGTGTCGCAGTTCGTACATTGACTGCCGTTTGATTATCTACTGCTGTTTGTACGTTAACATTATTTCTTTGAGGAGTTGAAGTCTGAACTTGAAAGGCATATCTTGCAGGACTTCTTGATGGTGATTGAACAGTTGTATCTCCAATAGATTGCCCAATTGCCGGATTATTTACATTTACCTGTGTCTGTCCTTGAAATTCATACGTTTGAGGGGATTGATAATTGTATCTAGCAATAAACGGGTAAGTAAATGGATATGATTGTATAAACGGATATCTGAATGGATATCTAACTGCTATTTGCGTATTACCTCTTGAAGGCGATTGATATATGTATGTACTAGGTAACTGAGTATCACCTTGCGTTGTAGTCCGTATATTAAAAGGTTGCTGTACTACTGTTGCCCCTTGGTTTTGGTAAATTGAAGGTTGTTGAGTAATACCCTGTGTGATACCTCGAGTATTCCCTGTTTCAAGTTGCTGATTATCAGTTGCAACTTGGCGTAAATAAGGTTGTTGAAAAGGACCTAAGTTATGTTTTACAAATATTTTATCCGACATATCATATCACAAAATAGAGATGCCCTATGGGGTCTCCTGTTCCTGAAGGTGCACTTCCACCTAAACTAGAGGAATTTATTACCTCATAATCTAATTCGACATCATCGCCATCTATTTTTATTCCGTTTGAAGTGTTGACACTAAATGAACCTGAACCATTTAAAGTTAATCCAGCACCACCACTTATATACGATTGCACATCTGAATCACCATATTGTGCTGAACCATCTATTGTTAATGTATCACTTGAATCATTATATGTTAATGTGATACCTGTACCACCTACTAAACCTTTATTTGTTCCTAGACCATTTACAGTTCCAGATCCACCTGCTAAGAAGTCTAATACTCTTTCATTTGTATAGAATTTATTAGTGTTTCCTTCAACAATACTATCTGTATTACTCTGTGCAGTAGGTGTAAAATTACTTCCGTCCCATGCAAGTATTTTACCTACATCATTACTCTGTGCATTTCCTAGAGTATTTGCACTAGCATTTACGTTTGCAAGAATACCTATACCAAGATCATCAACTCTGGCATCTACTCTAGCATTTGTGAAGAATAAGTTTGTTGGTGAAGATGATGCTTCTGCAATATCATCTAAATCTAAAGTTACGTTTTGAGAACCATTAAAGTCTTTACCATTAATCTGTCTTGTATTTTGTAATATAGTTGCTGATGCTGAATTACCTATAAATGTTGAATTACTACCATTTCCAGTTCCATTATCTAAGACTGTAGAACCATCTGGTGATAAAACATCACCTGTAGTATTTCCTGTTACATTTCCAGTAAGATCACCAGTAACATCACCATTTACATTTCCAACTAAACTACCATTAAAAGTTGTTGCAAAAACTGTTTGCCATTTCTTATTTGATGTTCCTAATAGTTTACTGTTAGTATCACTTGGTACAATATTAGTATCAACACTTCCTATCATACTAATAGTATCATTTGCATCATTACCTAAATCTACGTCATTATTTGCATCTAATAATCCTGATAATGTAGAAGTGCCTGTAACTCCTAAAGTACCAGCAACTGAAGTATTACCACTTGATGCAACAACATTAAACTTGTTGGTATTAACATTTAAGTTGCCAGTTAGATCGAGTAATCCACCAATACTTGCATCATCACCTACTGATAAATCGTCACCTACTGATAAATCGTCTGTAGTTGTTAGTTGTTCTGCTTGTACAGTTCCTGAGAATGTACCATTTACTGCACTTGTTAATGAACCACTTGATAGTTGAGCAGTTCCGTCTGATATAATTGGTGCTTGAAACTTTTTACCAGCGGCAGTTGCAATGATATCATCTTCTGCAAAAGTTCTTCCTGCTAGTTGTAATGTGAAACCTGATTCTATATTTGTTGTAAGAGTTGTATTGTCACCATTTAAGATCACACCGTCTGAGTTATTATTAAAGATAGCATTACTATCGTCTAATATCCAAAACGTTGATCCAGTGCTCTGGAGTGCGACACCAAGGAATGATCCTGTGAAAGCATAGATAACAACTTTATCTCCATTTTGTACTGCTTTTGCACCACCAGAATTATATGGTGAACCAGATATACTAAATGTTATTGTTGAATGTGTTCCGTCAGAATTTTGGTTTATTGCTTCGTAATCTGTACCTTCGTGTAAGTGTTCGCCACGTACGAAGACTTGAATTCTATCTTTTCTAAATTTTAATGTGTTTGCCTGAGTATCTGCACCCGAAAATGATACTTGGTTTGTTGTTCCTTCGTAGACAAATTCTTGAAAGAAAAACTCTCTTTCGTTTATACTATTAACTGCATCTGTTAGATTCTGCCTTCTAGTTGTTGTAAGACCACCAATGTCGCCAACATCTAATGCGACTTCATTATGCTTAAGTCTTAAATCTTCTATTGTTGAGAATGAGTCTACTGTTTTTGCCATTATAATTTCTCTAATACGTTAGTTAATAATTGTTTGATCTCCGTCATTTCATCTTTAAGATTATTTATCTCATTTCTCTGAGACTGCATAATCTGTCTTCTACGCATTGTAAGTTTAAAAGTTTCTACATCTGTATTCACAATTGCATGAGATGATTCGTCTCTAACTAAATGTGTATGTCCTTCTACTTTTATTCCCATTATGCTAATGCCATACATCTAAGGGCCGAGACTAACGGCACATTACATGTATTACTTGATTGTCCTACAATCTTAATTTGGAATGCACTGAACTCTGGTAAATTATCAGCAGTGTATTCATATTCTTTAAAGTTTCTTCCGTCGTTTGGTATATCTGCATCTGATGTACCTGTTGAGTTGAAGAATTCAAATCCTATATCATCTACAGGTGTTTGTTCGTCTTGTTTTATAATCTTAAACATATACTTAAGATCAGTGCTTGGTGGTCTAAAGTTATCTGCAAAAACTTTTAATGAAGTTGCAGGTGTTTTCAATTGTACTTTACGTGTTATATAAACCATTGCGTTATTATCGCCATCTGGTTCTGTTAATGGTGTAAATACTTCTCCATTAGACACATCTCCTGATACATTGATGTTGTTGATTCTATTCATAATACCTAACACACCGATTGTACCTGTATCAATAACAGGCGATACGTTTGCATTTGATGATCTCAATTGTAATAAGAGTCTAAATGATTTTGTATTACCCATTTCTTCTTCTTCGTTTACTTTTGATGCTACTATACTTGGTCTATCAAAATATGCGTTATCATTTAGTTTAATGAAATTACTTGTAGTTCTCATTGCGTATGCTGTATCTAAATGAGTTGATGTATCTGATAATTCAAATTCTGGACTGTTCATGCCAGTTCTGTAACAAGTTGCAAATATTTCTGTACCAGCAACTTTAGTTGAAGGTATCATAGTGTGTAAACCATCATAGTATATGTTTCTAGTACAAACTACTTCATCACCACCACCCTGTGTTGATTCTACTGCACCATACGTTGATCTGAAACTATATTCACTACTAGACAAGTTATTACTATTAGTAAATGGTAATGTTGTACTATTTAAATCTAGATTAAAATTATCTATAGCAAAGTCTTCTAATGCACCATGTGGTGTGTTCATCAATTCAATTGGCAAACCACCAAGAGTATCTCCAACTTTATCAATCGTAACTGTAATTGTTTTGCCTGTCTCTAATGTAGCAGTAAATGTTTGAGTTGTATATCCTACTCCTGGATCTGTAATAAAAATATTACTTACTGCATCTCTATCTGATTGTAATATTTCTACATCGAGTTTGAGACCTGCACCAGTATTACCAGATCCGTATGTATAATCACTATCTGTTAAACTGAAAGTTTTTGATCCTGCATTAAAACCTGAATTTGCTACATCACCACTTACTGCACTCGATGTTACTTTAAGAGCACCATTAGATTTGTCTCCTTTTATACTTACAATCTTGACATGTGAACTCGTATCGTACATACCATGTCCATAGTTTAAAACTTTAATAAAGGATTCTCCTTGAGTTGTAACTATTGGATTAGGTTGTAATCTTCTTGAAGGAAGATGTTTATTTTCAAACTGTAATGCTGGTACTTTTGTTACATCAAATTTTGCTTGTCTTAAAGTAAACTTAAGATCATCTGTTTGTTCTGCTGTCCATGTTGAACTATTTTGTGATTTGAATAATGAACCACCGTATGGTTGTCCAGAAATTGTTTCACCTGTTATTAAATCTGGTTCACCCATTCTTGATATATGTGCTTCATATTCGTTTGAGTTAGAGAATACTACAAAACACATTTCTTTTCCATCTTCAATATAGACTGGTGATGGGAATGTAAATGTAGTTGCTACAGAACCATCTGCTGAAATATTTACATCTGCAGGATTCTTTGTAACTGTAGAGAAAGGTAATATTATTTGTCCTGGATATCCGTTTACCATATTTCTGATCTCTACTGATACAGGTAAATTCTTATCTTTTGTTTTGAAGAACACATCAACTGATGTCATAAAGGCACCACCAGCACTTTCTACTAAGAATGATTCAGCAAGTGGATCTCTCCAAACTGTTTCTCTTTCATCTCTAAATCTTTCGTTATTTGATGCGACTCTTTGATCTCTCTGTTGCTCAACAATTTTACCTCCTGGGCCTGGACCTGTTGGGATAGGCGACTCTAATGGTGGTTTTGTCGGTGTCGGTGTTGGACTTGGTTGAGGCGAAGTCGTAGGCGCAGGTGTAGGTGTCGCACTAGGACTTGGAGTCGGAGTCGGATCAGGAACAGTAGGTACTGGAGTTGTTGGTGGTGGAGGTGGTGGACTTGGTGGTGTGTTACCAGGTTCAACTGTTGTATTATATCTCTCACCTTTCTTAACGATAGTTCTCTCACCAGATAAATGTTCTGTGACTACACGACCGTTTCTAGTTGATACGATTTCTGTTTGTGATGTTTGTAATAAACCCTGTGCTTGATATGTGCCTGTACCGTATGATGCAGGTTGTGGTAAATCAGTAGCACTAGATGTTATTCTCATTTGTCTTTGACCTGTAGGGAATTTCTGTGCTCTATTATTTGGTAAATCAAAGAATGCTCTTAGTCTACCATTATTGTCAGTCTTAACTAATGCGGCCGCTCCAGTATGACCATCATTCGAATAATTAGTATCGAATGGTCTTACATATTCATCTACTCTTATACCATCAAAGAATACATAGTGAACAGTTTGTGGTTTTAAATTCGTTGCATCTATTTCAATTGTTCTTTCTCTACAGAAAGGTATAACTGAGATAGATACAATTCTATCATTTCTTGTTTCAACAAACTCTTCTACGACTGATGTTTTAATCCCATTTCTAATCTGACCTTCTGGAGTTTCTGTTATCTCTCTAGTGACTGTAGTTACTGTAGGTGTTAATTCACCACCTTGACCGGGATTACCATCGTATGATTCTGTTCTACTAATTACTTCTTCACCTACAACTTCTGGTTCACCAACCCATGTTGTTTGCCATGCATTCCATATTGTACCAATTGAGTTTTGATTTTCTGCTAATACGGCGTCAAAATTACCCTCTCTGTTTATTCGAACTTCAGGTAATGTTTCTGTATCTTGCCATACATCTGTTTCTGGTGTTAACTCTACATTACCTATAAATGCAAACACGTGATATGGATTTACATTAAGTGATCTTGATGCTTTATCTTGTTCTACAAAAACATTTTCTGTATATGGTAATGTAATTAAGTCACCTGTTTTTTGAAAGTTAGTAGATGATGTATTGTTTAATTCTATATCAAAGAATTGTGTATCATGTTGTGGTCTTAGTATACCACGTTTTGTATCTATAGCAACTCTATAGTCTGGGTGAGATACGTCACCAATCTTATGACCTCTAAAGTTATCTACTAAGAAACCAGACTTAAATCTATCAAGACCATCTGCATCTAATATCTGTTTTGATAATGAATCTTTTTCTAATAAAGAAAGTGATGTTATTCTTTCTAAGTTTGTTACACGATTACTAATTTTTCCTATGTCTTTCATTGTGTAACGTCTGTAATCTTTTGCTTGTACAGATATATCTTTTACATTTTTAGTATATGCTGGTACAAATAACTCAAACATTTCAATAGCATTATCTACTGGTTGTGGTTTTTGTGGTGTTATATCTGGATATCCGTTTACTACTTCAAATTCTCCTGTTTGATGTAAAAATACTCTGTCAATTCTAGGAACATAGAATGATATGTCTGCATCTACTGTTGTTCCTGGTATAGGTGTATTAAATTCTTTATCGGAAAATACTCTTGATGCATAAGCAAATGGTGATGTAGTTACTGCTGACATGTTAGGTACACTTGTTTGATCGTAATTACCCAATGTTAATAATGCATTGACTGGTGATCTGAAATCGACTGCATCTGATAATTCAAATTGACCATCTGGTTCAAACCCTCCAAGATCGACTTTGTTTGGAGAATAGTTTGGTATATCTTCGTATGATATCTGATTTGAATTTTCACCTAAATTGTAAGATGAAACTGCATAGTAATCGCCAGTGCCTGATTCAAAATGATCGAATATAACAGTGACAACATTATTTGGTGATTGTGATCCAGTCTTTAATTGTAATCTTGAGAGATCATAATAACCATCTCTCTGTCCGTTGTCTAAGAAATACCTATCTTTTATATTTGGTGATCCAGCACTTACATTTGAAACAACATGTACTGCTTTTGTTGTTTGTCCTACAACTGCTTCGTTATTGATTAGTTGTGTATCGTTTAGTAAAATATAAAAAGATGTATCACCTACGGTATCTATTAATCTTACTTTTGCACCTGATGTTTGCCCTATGAGTATTTCATTTTGTTGAAGTGAACCACTACTATTGCTTTCAGTTAAAGTTGCATTTGGTGGTGTAGGGTTTCCGTTTGTTAATGTTCCAGGTACACCTTCTAAAACTGCATGTACTTTAAATACATCTGGTACACCTAGAGATAAATCTTTATGATCGAATGCTAATCCATATCTCTTACCATCAGAGTTTGCTGATGCAAATCTTACTGATCTTGATACTTTTAAGTCTTTGTTTCTTACTGCTGGATCTTTTTTTATTACAGTATATGATACTAAAATTTCTGCTTCATCATCGTCTGAACCACTTCCTATAGGTACAGTCATTGCTGAGTTAACATCAGTAGGGTGACTTGATATGTCTGCTGGATATAATACTTGACCAGCACTTAATGATGCTCCACCACCAGTATCTGGTTTTATAACTGCGTATTGAAAAGTTAATGCACTTGGTGTAGCAAATTTTTCTATAGAATTATCTAAAGGTATTGATATACTACCACTAGATGGTGATAATCTAATTTGCTTTCTGATTGTTACATTATTCTGTTTTGGTGTTATTGTTTTAACATGATCTCTTGGCCATGCAAAGATTGCCGCTGTTTGATCTGGATCTCTAAGTTGTGATCTCTGTCTTAAAACATTTGCATTTCTTTGTGAACTAATTCCATGAGCACCACCATTTGTAGCAGTGATAGTCATTTTTGTTTCAGGAGTTGTCGCATCGAATCCAGATACAAGTGCTGTTACTCCTGCAACTACGATTTGATCACCGATAACTAATTCTTTAGAGAATTGTGTTGCTGTTCCTTCTACAGTTGCATTTCCACCTGTAATATTTAATTCACCAGATAATTGTGTAAAAGCATCTAGAACTATATTTGCACAAAAGTTTTGAGTACCATTTCCTGGTAACGATTGAAAAACTGATCTTGCTTGAGATATATTATATGTTCTGACTGCTGATATTGTTTTAGAGGTACTATCTTGCCCTCTTGCTGATATAGTTTGTGATGCACTAAATGTTCCTACGACATCGTGTATGAATAGTTTGTTGTTACTATGATCTGCTACTGCTATAATACCAGTTGCACCTTGTTGGTTTTCTACTTTATCACCAACTTCGAAATCACCTGAATTGAAAGATGCAGTTGTGATCTCTGTAAACATCTTGATATCAAAAAGATATAAATCTAATGTATCACTTGCCTGAGTTGCAACATTACTAACATTTTGAAAATGTCTTGCTCTACAGAAACCAATATGTGTTCCTGTTACTGCATTTCCATTTCTAACGTTATCATGTAAATTTATAGGTACAAAAGAATCTGTATTATTGTTATCTGCTATTTCTGGTAAAGAATGTAAACTATTGACTCGTAATCTGTTTCCTATTCTTACTGGTGTTGATGTGTTTGTTACTGTTCCTGTTGTTCTTGCTTTATTGAATACTAGATTTGTTGTACCTAATTTTTCTATTTCAAAACCTTTAACGTATGCTTTACCTGGGGATACTTGAAGAACAAATTGCTCTTCTTGACCACCATCTGATGCTAATAAAAATCCTCTATTGTTTTCTTTTAGTAAATGTTCTCTAAACGATGTTGAAAATTGTCTAACAACAAAATCACCACTCTGATCAAATGTTCTTCTAGCAAGTGTTTCTTCAAATGTGTTGTATATTGGTCTATTGATTTCTAATTCGATTATACCATTATTAACTCTTCCTAATTCTATAAAGTTTGCATTTGTTGAATCATCTAAGGCAACTTTTGCTAATGTAAGTGTAAACTTAAGTCTATCTGCACCTGGGGCATTTTCATTGTTTGTACCCTGTGCGTTATCTAATAATGTTGTATCTTCTGATGATGATATTAAAGATTCTACTATTTCTACACCAACTCTAAAACTTGGTTTACCAGAATATTTTTCTAAGACTATTGTTTGTGGTTCTACTTTTACAAAGAAACCTCTAGTATAAATTGTTCCTGAACTTATAGATGCTATTGAGGCACGACCACTTGGAACTTCTAAAGTGCTTACTGTTTTAAAATCATTATTTGTAGCGGCATCTGTCAATGTTCCATTGCCATCATCTGACATGTTTACAACTTCTATCTCTTCGTCACCAGCAAATAAGAAAGAACCACTTGCATCTGTTCCCATATTAAATGGTTTGACGTATAAAGTTGCGGGATCAGTAGAAGTTGCTTGATCTGATGTTATAACTTTTGCTACTACACCAGTAGTTTTACCTCTTATAAATTGTCCATGTGTTGTTGTTCTGTATGACTCGACTGATGCATCACCACTAGAATTTGGATTTGCTGATTGTACTTTAACAAAGTAGATGTCCATATCGATATTGGACTCTGCACCTTGAATAACTGATCCTTCTTTGAAGAAATGACCACCAAATTTTTCTACTTGATCTTGTAGTATAGATTGTGATTGAGTTAGTTCTCTTGCTTGTAATGGTCGACCAGCACGATATAATATTTTATGAAATCTTTTTGCTTCATCGTAATCATCGTAGTATGGCGTTATATTAAGATTAGTTTTCTCTGACATATTTCTCTACTTTTATTTAATGTTGTTTTAAACAACAATTACATTTCAATAATCAGTTTGATATCTTCAATCTGATCTGCGGCCCTAGATACAGGACCTCTATTTTCAACATATAATATCTGACCAGTAAATCTAGTCATTTCTGGGTGCGTTGAATCTACACCACTACTTGCAACGTCTGTAATTTTAGAACCACTTGCATTTTTAAATACATCGTCTGTAGCGGCAAAGTCTACATACTCACCACCACCATTTGCGATAGTTATTGTTTTGAGAATATTACCAGACTTAGAGACAACTCTTGCTCTTTTTGTAGATGCATTATTAGTTGTATCTGATGTGATAATATCATCAACTGATATAGAAGATGCATCGTCTAGTGTGATTTTATTAGTTGCAGTCATTGTACCCTCAGATGATATTGTACCATCTGAAGATTTTACTGGATTTTTGATCAATCCAATTTGTCTGAAATCGTTATCTGTTGGAAAGTCACCACTACCATCACCAAACTCTAATCTAGAGTTTACGATAACAAAGTTACCACCCAATTCTTCGACCGGGTTAGCACCATGTCCATTGATTGGTGATATTACAACTTTAACAGATGCTCCTGATCCTGCATTAAAGTTTGATAATGCTGATGTTAGTGCTGGTAAAGATGCTCTTTTGTAACCAGAACCGAATGATGAGTTATCTTTAAAGTTTGCATCAGTCAATACACCAGATGTAAATGATAATGTAACTACTGCACCTGATCCATCACCCTCGACTGCTATATCTGTCGTAAACGTATCTGAGTTTGATGCGTTTCTGTAACCTGAACCACCTGCAGTTACGATGTATCTATAAATTGCACCATCTACTGCATCACTCTCTACACTATATTGAGCAGAACCGTCTGTTGATCCTGTCTGACCAAATATTCCGATAGAACCTGCAACTGATGTCTTTGCACCAAGTGTTTTTACTGGTATGAAATCGTTCGTTACAAATTTTATAACATCTGAAGCAGATATTTGATACATGAATTTCCACATATATCCATCTGTTGTAGTCTGAGGAATTGTTGTACTAGTTGTGCTTGGTTCTTGGCCACTTCCGGCACCAACTGGTGAACCACCACTAAAAGGAGTTTTTAGACATTTATAAACTTTAAAATCTGAAGTTACAACATAACCTCTTCCGTCAAAAAAGTTACTAGCACCACTTGGTGTTAAATTAGATGAACTATAATCATCTCTGTATTGATCATATACTGTACCCTGTGTCCAGTTATGCCTTACTAATCCATGAGACACCGATGTATTTGCAACTCTTTTGAGTGCAATCATATCTTCAAAAGTACGAATCTCTTCTGACTCTGAATTTGCTGGTGATGGTGGATCATTATCATCGTCCCAAGATTGTGAACGACCTATAAATATATATTTGTTTGAACTTGTGAAATCCGCTATGAACTCTCTTGCATTATGCGTTCTGAATTTCTCTAAAATTATTGCTGCCATTTTTTAACTCCTAACTCCTCAGTTATGTTATTCTATTATTTATAACGATGCCAATGTTGAATTTGTAATATTTGATGAATTAACGTAAGAACTAAAGGTAAAATTAACTCTTCTGTTGTCTTTCAGATCATATTCGTCAACATACTGTGTTCCTAAGAGTTCGTTTAACTGACTTATTCTCATGCCATCTCTCTTACTATCTTCTAACAATACGTGACCACTACCACCTTCTGTGCCAGATTCTAAAATAATTCTATCTTCTTCTGAATTATCAAAATCAGGATCTTCAGGATTACCACTGCCTCGTGATTCATCAAGCAAATAATAACTTATTCTATAAGTATCTTGGAATGCTATTTTATTTATTGACTTAAATCTTGGTCCTAATGGAGCAAAACTGTATATTGTACTACCAGTCCCAGACTGCTCCTTAACTATAGGTTCGCCTGTCTCTAAAACTATTCTATCAAAATCTTCATAATAAAGATATGGATTTATTAAGTTGTTTGATCTTTCTGTTACAAATCTTTCTATTTGTTCTGGTACAGTTATGTCTTGTAGTAGAAAAGTGCCACCTTTTAAACTTGTTCCGTTTACGTCTGTTGTTGCATCTTCAAATTGTATATTGTCCCCGTCTACGTCCCTGTTTCCAGGTTCAAATACTAATCTATTCAAAGGTTCTTCTAGTTGTATATGTGTTCCATCTTCAAATACCATGAACTCTTCTGAAGGTTGAAAGAATTGAAATACTTTACCTTGGTCTTGTGGTCTGATACCAAGTGGTGATATACCATCTTCTACTTGATCTATTCTAAAATAACCATCTCCCTGTGTTGGAGTGTTAGTCAAGTTGAGTACAGTTATAGCACTGTCTATACGTGGTGATCTTTGATTAATAACTGTAACCGATGCGGCCTGAGATGCAATAGGTTCAGATATTTCGTTATTGATTTTTGTTTGTGTTGCGTTTGCAATGAATCTTTTAATTGTTTCGATTCTACTTCTTCCTGCTTCAGCAGTTTGAGTAGTGTTATTTGATGGTCTATTATCTGTATCGATAAATCCTGATTGAACATATTGTTTGAGTACATGTCCCATATTGAAAGCAGTAAGTTCTGCTTGAGTAGTATGGAATAGAATCATTGTTTGACTATCGACATGGAAAGATGGTTCAAATGCATCTTCATTTTCTACATAAACTGGGTGATAAGAAAGTGATGATTCGTCTAATAACTTATTTGTTCTATCTTTGCCTATGAAGACTAGAGTATTATCTACTTCATCGTGATCTTCTAATAATATATGTTCAGTGTGTTCTAATTCTATATTAATTGTAGGTACAAAAGTAGTATTCTGAATACCTAGTGTATTGAATGGTTTACCAAAATCATTTGCAAGTTCATTCTTTTCTAATTCTACACTAAATCTATCTGGGTTTTGATCTGCTGTTTCTTTTTGTACTATAACTTGTTCTACTGCAACTTCCCCAAAGAAGATATGACCAGATGGGTGAACTAAATCTTTAAGTACTGCCTTATATTCTTCGATACTCTTACCAACTTTAACAACGTAAGAGTGTGTTTGATATAATAAACTATCTTGTATATTAGAGAATGTATTTGATAAGTTTCCTCGATCTCCAAAGAAGTTATCATTTATAACACCCTCACCTGCAAGTTTACCTCTTGCATCGTAAGGATCAAATTTCAAAACTTTAAATTTGTTAGATGATGCATAATTTACTTCTTCACCATCTAAAAATGTTCCTGTTCTATTTTCAAACTTAAGTAAGTTTCTTCCGTCATCAAAAGATATAACAACACCTGTAGCACCCGAATCAGCACCAGTAAAAGTAACACCTTTTGTTAAATTTGCTGTAGATGTCGGTTGTGTAACCAACATGTTGAATGTAGATAGATCATCAAGTACTGCATCTTCATCAAAATTATAACCTTGAGATGTGAGTCTTATTTTTTTGATACCACCAACTTTAGATGAGTGAGCAAATAAAACACCACCTGTACCAGCAGACACTTTAGCAAATCGATTTGTCTTTTGAGTTAAAGATGTACCACCTTTAATAATTTCACCAGTTGCAAACGTACCAGTATCTGTTGATGATCTTTTAATAATTAGTCTTTGATTTTTTACATCTATTTCTTGAACAATACCTGTTGCGTTAGATGTTAAACCTGTGACTGTTTCACCTGGAATATAACCTTGTACAACGACTGCATTTCCATCTGTAACATGTTCTTTTACATCATCGATATAGATGTGACCACCTGGAGATACTAATGGTAGTTTTTTATATCCTGCACCACCAGATGTAATTTCTACTACTCTAATTCTAGTATCAGTTTGTTCTAAAAATATTCTTTCACCATCTTCTTTTATAAGTCTGCTAAATTTAGATACTAATTCAACTCTTTCTCCACCTGATGGTGTAGGCGATGTTGAGAAAATTACTCTATCTAATTTTGTAGTAAAGTTATCCTGTGATTGTTCTATGCCATTTACAAATACTCTAACATCACGGCCATCTAATGCTATAGGTTTAAGATTTAAATCTAATATAGTATTACCATTTGAATCTAAACCACCAAATGTGGTTTGACCTGCAGTAGCAATAAGTTCGTATTGATCTAATCCTATAGAGTTTTCTAAAATTAATTCATCACCAACCGCACCTATTACTCCCTCTGCTCCATGACCACCTGTACCAGTGTTGTCAAAGATTACCATGTCTCCTGCTGAGTAACCTGTACCAGCAGTCTCTATGAATACTTTTTCTACTGAACCTCTTGATACTTCTGCTACGACACCTAATGCATCGACTTCTTCTGTATCTGATTTAGCACCTGTAAATCGTATAACATCTTGTTCATCATATAACGATCCAATTGTTGAACCTTCGAATAGTAATGCTGAACCATCTTCTAAGAGAAGATCGCCAACTTCGTTTTCTATTCCAAATGTTGTTGATGATTCGCCTTCTATTATTTCTGAAATAATACCCTTGAGGGTGCCAGTAAATTGTGTTACACCATCTCTATCTGTAAATGTAACTAATCTATTGTGCTCAAATATTCCTTCATGTGATCTACTAATCTTAACTGAATATTGTCTTTGAATAGTGCTGATAATTTCTACTTGCTCTACTATTGCTTGAGCACTTATCTTTGTACTATCATTCGCATCGTACTGAATAATTTTATCAGTTGCTTTTGGTATACCAGCAAATTCTCCTGAATCCATTTGAACAAATACCCTTCTATCTTCGTCAAAATCATTTTGACCTGCAAAGATAGTTTCATCAATAGGATATTTTATATCTGAATTTAGTCCAAATAAAATTCTCATCAAGAACTTTATCGATTCAGCAGTACCTTTTTGTTTGTATAATGTACCTATATTTTTTAAGGTAAGTCTTTTGTTTTGTGTTGCCCCTAAATCTAGAGATGGTATAAAATCTTTTTGAAAATGATCTAAAAATGTTTCTAGTGTTTGGTCTATATCTGCATAATCAAGTAATCTATTGTTGGCAACGATTTGATTTTCTTTGTATGATTTGATTTTTGATGTTTGACCACCATCTCTTCCTGTGATTGTTTCGCCGATTGCGAATCCTGTGCCAGATATTGTATCTACAAAAAGTGTGTTACCACTTCTTACTCTGACTTTTGCTACAGAACCACTTTTACTTCCTACTATGTATTCGCCTGTAACTATAGTATCGGGTTCTGGAGTATCGTTCTCTGATATTCTGGGTATTAATATATTACCATCATCTTCAAGAGTTAAATTACCAGAACCTACAACAGTACCTGCCTCTAACTCTACACCAGATAATTCTAAAGTATCTTCGAGAGTGATAATCTCACTCTCTAGATACTCGAAATACGCACTAAGAAATTGCTCAAATACGGGAGACTCTTCCTGAATGTGATCAGGAAGAATACTCGGTAATCTATTTGAAAGTCTATCGACTATGTGATCTTGGTGCGCCATCAGTCTTAGTTAATTGTAGCACCAACATTTGATACTGGGAACCAAACGTTTCCGATTGCAACTAATACAACTGCTGATTGTTCTGGCATCACTAAAGAATCGATTGCCGTACCTGTAACCCAGTTTGCTGTTGGGACATCAATGTCTGCGTTTTTGTTTACGCCATCTTTCTTTCTGATAATGATCTTAATTTGACCAACGTGCGTTGGAGCACCTAAGTCAATATCTAAGTCATTTGCGCCACTATAACCTGTAAAGTCTAAGAATGTTATTGCCTCACCAGCACTGATACCAGCACTAACTGAAGTTGATTCATCTAACGATTCAACATCGTCTAATGCAAGAAATGACGGCAAGTTGTTTAACAATCTTTGTATTGTCATTTTCTTGTTTACAGGTGTACCACCAGGACTATCTACTACATGTAGTAAATCTCCTGCTCCGATATCCGCTTCGTCAATTAAGTTTAGAGCGGTAATTTTTTTATCTGCCATTTAATTATCCTCCTATAATCCAAATAAATGGGAAACTACTCGTGGGAAAACCACACGATCACTTTATACATATTAATAACTAGATGACGATGTAGTTGTAAATCCTACACCTGCACTAGTCTCACCACTAATAATGGTGTCTTCTTCACCAGTAACTTTAAGATTGTCGATGTCAATATCAATTAGAGAACCTCTGATTGCTATTACATCATTACTTGAAGGTACTACAGTGAAGTCAATCGATGAATCAGTATTTACAGTTGATGTAAAGTTGATTGCATTGATAGTTATTTTACCATTGACATAATCAATGGTGCCTGCTTCAGAATCCTTGACTACTCTCACACCAGAATCTAGAATGTATCTTCTGATATTACCTTTGCCATCATCATCAAAGAAATGGACATTGACGGAGTCGCCTTGAATTTTGAATCCTGTTGTTGTTGTTATACCTCCACCTTCTGAATTATGTCCAGAATGTGGGTTAAAAAATCCATTACCAAAGTTTACATTAAACCCTTCAGAAAAATTAATTTTAGGTTTTACTTTTTTGAGAAGTCTAATGTTAGTTATATTTGATAACACTGCTTGTTCTGATTCGTCTATTGCTTTTACTAAATTAGAGTGTCTAAACACTGCATCGAAATTATTAAGATTAGTCTCATCAAATTGTATGATTGCATTTCTGACTAATGCTTCTAATTCTCCTTTAGATAGATCAGTAGCAGTTGTATATTTGAATGAAGTTGTTATTAAAATCTTAACTAACTCTGGTGTTACGATAACAGGTTTTACTGTTACCATGTTTAGTTCGTTTAACTTTCTAACTATCTCTTCTTTTTCTACAGTAGATAAAAAGTCTGCATTTTTTGGTTTGATTGCTAAGAACACTTTACCATATTCTGGTGGATCATTGTCTTCACCACCCCAAACTGCGACTGCATCTGCGTTCGCATAGTATTCTGTAACTTTTGCTTTATAGTCATTTAGTGTTACAAGTCTATTCTGTGATGTATAGAATTTAGTTGCTTTGAACTTGATTGATTCTATCGATTCTTTTTCTGCACCACCTTGAGACTCAGATTTAGTTTGTATATTAACATTACTAAATCCATTTATAGAACTACTATTTGTAAATATCTTTGCACCATCGGCATGGTTGATATCTACTACAACGTATGTTATAATAATAACATCACCATCTGATAAAGCATTACCAAGAACACCATCACCAAAATATATTTCTAAAAATCCTTCTTCATTTTCTTGAGTGTAATAAACTTTTGAGTTAGAAGTTATGTCTGATACATTTGTAGATAATGAGTATGTTGTTGAAACACCATTTGAGTTAACTGTCACTGATAATAAATTTTTATCTACTCTATCGTTTGATAATACAAACTTAGAATTTTTAATTTGTGAATCGAATACGTAAGTATCAGTTGTGTATGTGCCTTGTACTATTTCTACATCTGAATATTGAAAATCATTTCCTGATCTAATAGGTGTATTTGTTTTTGAAACAACATATTCGTAATTTACACCATCATATAACGTTGTAAATTTATGACCTCTTTGTATTGCCATTTGATCAGCAGTTGGGTGAGATCCATCGGCATTTAGTGCGTTCTGAACTTGTACATCAATAATTGCTGAAGATGCCTTTTCTGTAGCAGGCGTAAATCCTAAATCTTTTGCCCTTGATACAACGTTCTTTCTTATTTGTGCTGAGTCTAAAAATAATTCAGAGGCCGCTATGTTTGTGTTAACACCGCTTACGTGCGATGCGTATGCTAATGTATCGATAAGTAATGACAAGTTTGATCCTTCAAAATCATAGTCTTTGAATTTGTCTTGACCCTTAAGATACGTTTTAATATTTTGAGATATTGCTTCAAAATCTAAATCTGTTGCGTTTATGTTTGAACTTTTTACTGCCATTATCTTACCCTAGTAACTGTGAAGTCTGTTGATTGGTTTGGTAAACCATTTTTAATATTATAATATACTACTACATACAACTGATTGTCATCTTGTCTTCTTACTACCACATTTACACCATTTACTCTTGGTTCGAAAGTCTCTATCATCTCTTGCATTCTCTTTTGCATCTTTCTGATCTGTCTTGATGAGTTTAATTCAAAAAGTAAATCTTTAATACCAGTACCCAAATTAGGTTTGAATGGTCTTTCATATTTGTTTGTTAGTATTATATTTCTGACTGATCTCTTAATAGCATCTGAATCTTTTTTAATAGAGATATCACCTGTAATTGGGTGTGCTCTAAAATTTAGATCAAAATCAGTATATGTCGAATCATCTACTGCGTTTATTTTTGCGTTGGGTTTAAGATAATCTGCCATACAACTATTTATAATCAAATCTTAACTAAATTAATACTAATACCAGAATTAGGTGCAGAAGTAAAGACAACATTATTTCCTACTATATTATAGTCTACACCTTGAACTTGAAGAAGTGGTGTAATCTCGCCATCTTCAGGATCTTCTCCTTCTACAAATACATTTAAAGTACCTGAACCACTTGGTATTTCGAATGTGTCTTCAGTACCATCACCCTCTGTCAATGATACACCCTCAGATGGTCCATTTAAGTTTGTAATACCGCTTCGATAAGATACAACTGTACCGTCATCTCTTATTGCAGTCAACACTGAACTTTCAAGTTCTCTTTTGACTGAAGACTTTGCTGGTCCTGTAGCATTACTAACATTAATAGTAAATGGAAAACCTATAAGTTTAAGTATATCACAAAATGTAAGTGTGATAAAACTAAAAATTTTACCTAGACCTATAGCATCAAAAAACTTTTTAACAATATCTACCCATTCAAATAAAAGTTTCTTTTGCCAGTTTTGTTTGAAGTCTTCGAATGCAATTTTAATTTCAAGTATCTCTTCTTCTAGAGATTTTACTGTCTTATCTATTTTACCACCAATGATTGCTCTTAAATTAAAACCAACTCCAAGTGGGTCTAAATTTTCTAATGTCTCTGTAATTTTCTTTTCTATATCTTCTAGTTCTGCTTTGAGTTTTTCTCTTGCTTCTCCTTTAGATTTTAAGAAGTCTTCTTTTAACTCTTCTCTTTTTTCTTTAAATGCCTTGATTGCATTTTCTACAATTGCTCCTATATCAAGAGTAAATAAATCTATGAGATCAGGTAACCCTAGTGCTTTCCATATTTTCTTAAACTTACCAATCAGTTTACCAAACACTGAATGCAAACCACCTGTCAAAAATTCTTGTATCTTTGTTTTGATATATTGCCAAGTCATCTTTGCTTTCCATTCATCACACGTTACACCAAATTCACCATCAAACCCTTGAAACTCTTCTGCTACTTTACTAAAAAACTTATCAACATCTTCTGTTATCTGATCTTTAAGTTCTTTTTGATGTGCTTTATCAAAGATTCTTAATATGTCTATCTCTAAACCAAGAAGATTTACTTTGAGTTCAATAGGTATGATCTTACTGATTAACTCTGCAACTTTTGTAGGTACGAATAGATGAAACTCTTGTATTAATTCAGTGATAGCATCATTTGCCTCTTTCTGCCAATTACGAACTGTACCTTTCTCCCAATATGGCGATAGAATGTCCGCAAACTTTTCTACAAACTCAGTTATTTCATCTGATACTTTTTCTAAATCTTTTGCTACGTCTTCTGCTATCTCGTCTTTCTTTTCTACAAGAAAAGATTTTATTTCACTTGGTATTTGTGCAAGTTCATTAAATGCATTTACGATATCTTCTTTTGTTGGTAATGAAAAAATATCATCTGTCGGGCATGGGAAACTCGATGGTATTTGTGGTACTGAATATGATGGTGCTGTCGTCATTATGAATTAAGTTTTACAACTTTACCTACTAGATCAAGTGTTTGTCCTGCTTCTATTGATATGTTCTCAGATGATGTTAACTTCATGTCTTTATCTGAATGTATTTCTGCTTTACCGTCTATGTCAACTGTAGCATCGCCTAATATTCTGACATTGCATTTGCCACCAATATAGACTTCATCATCTTTACAGATAACTGTATAATTATTATTTACTACTCTATGAACTTCTGATCCATCTTGGTGTACTTCATAGAAAGTACCTGATCTATGCGATACTGCTAATCTTTCAGCACCAACTGAATCGTCCATCTCTATCATGTGTCCTGATTCTGTAAAATGTACTTTGTTAAATGGATAAAGAGTAGTGCCTCTTTCTACGTTAGTTTTTATAGGCAGATCATCTCTAGATTTGTATACGCCACCACCTCTTGCAAATCTGTTTAGATCAGATTCATCGTAATAATCTTCTAGAGGATAATATGGTTTTTGATCATCTTTACCTGTATCGTTATATTTTAGTTTATCACTTTCTTCAGGTTCTGTTATAGTACTACCCTTACCTTCGTAAGTAACTGTAATATCTTTTGGTAACTGTGGTGAAGTATCTAATGCCAGTGTTAGTTCGTTTGGTCTTTTCTTATCAGTACCAGAATTTAATCCGTCAACTGAATTGTTATATGAACTTTGCTTGTCTCTTCTTGGATCGTTGAAACCTTTGTTGACTGATCTGTTTACTATCTCACCCTTTTCATTTTCTTTATACCCTTTTTGTGATATGCCGATACCGACACCCATAACAACAAAGTCTAAGTATTCATCATCTCTAAACATACCATAAACTGTAGTGCCTTCTACAAGACCATGACCATGTCCAAATCCAGATAGTCCAGCACTTGTTGTTGGAAGCAATACTTGAGACCAAGGTAAATCAGCAGATGATATATCTGATTTACTATCAGTATGTAACCCATGTATACGAACTCTAACTCGTCCTACTCTAAGTGGGTCGTTACGATCTTCTATTACTCCGTAGTAAAAATTATTCATTTTTCTGAACTGGTTGTGAAGGACTTTCCCTTCTTCTAGCACCCTTGTACTCTTTTAATAATTGTTGATTTTCAAATTTGTCTGCAAAACTTTCTTTGACACATCTCATTGCCATTGTACCTTGACTATCTAGAGGACTTAACGAATGATGTATTTGAGTTATTAAATATTTACCATCATTTAGAATGTTATCAAACTTATCCACTCCACCAGAAGGTAAAGATAAATTAACTACAACACCTGGAAATATATCTGTTCTAGCAGGTATAGTTACATAGATCACGTTTGTATCTAAAGCATGTTTTAATGCCTCTCTTTCTAATATAGCATTATCTAAAAATTCATTACCTATAAATTGCGATTGATCTTGTAAGATTGCTGAGTCTGAAAATGCATTTGTTTGATTTACTCTATCATGTATTACTCCACCAATTAGATAATCTTCATTAAGTGGTACATCAGATATAGTTTCGTTAAAAACTATTGGTTCGTCAATGTTTGTTATTGGTTCTGCTTTTCTAGTCTCTTCATTAATGCCCAATCTAACTTGTGGAAATCCTGAAAGATGTTTTTTACCTTTTTCTTCAAAGTTTTTCTTTAGATCAAATGTTATTGTCTTTTCTAACTTACGTATAGGGTCGTATGATTTTAATGTAGAAGAATATGCACCTCTTTTTATTCCTGCTCCAACGTTTGCTCTTTTGTCTATTTCGTATGATATTATTTTTGTAGACAAACCACGTTCATCGTCTTGATGCCTTTGTTCTTGGTTTATTTCTTCACTTCTCCCCATGAATGAAAATTTTAGAGGGAACTCTAAGTCTTTTAACATTTTATCTATAGACATAAACTTATAACCACCAACAAGTGTACCATAAAAGAACATGCCGTTTTTGTATACTGCATCTGCACTAACGTTTGCATTTTTAGAACAGTATTTTATTAATTCTTCTACAGTCCAATTAGGACATACAAACTGATAATTAGATGGTACACTTTCTTCCCAAAAATCTGTTTGATCTGCTGTTGGTAATTGATCAAACTGTGCATCGTTTTGTAATGTCTGTAATAATATTTCAGAATACGAACCACGTTTTACTCTGCTTACTCTTGTTCTTTTACAAGTGAAGAATTTTGGATCGATAAAGTTGAGTATGTAAGAATATGTTGTGAACTGATAGTTTTTAATTTTATCTACTTTGTAAATTCTAAATGTTTTTTCTATTGATTCTGCACCACCAGAAAAATCTGTAGTGCCTCTTTTTACACGATATCTGATAGTTACTGATTCTTGACCATGTAATTTATATTCGTCTAAGACATTTAATGAGTCGACTATACTTAATCTTCCAGATACAAAGAAAGAATCTATACCCTCAAAGATATTAATAGAACCAGTTAGATTTGTTATATCTATAGACTCTTTTTCTGGATTGACAATCGTTACCGAATCAACGACTATTTCGCCTGCTAAAAAATTACCTTCACTCATGATAACATTACTTTTTCAAATCTTCTAACTATTGATTGTATTATACTTGGTTGTATTACTTTGATTGACCTCTTATCTTCATTTTTTTCAAACTCATGATCATAAATTGTTACTGGTGAAAATCCTGCAAGTGATTCATTTCTAATTATACCATTCTCATTTACATAATGTAATATACCATCACTTCTGTTTTTTACACTTTGTGGTGTGAATGTTTTTGCTTTTATACCTACTGCTCTTTCTCTTACTGTTGCTACAGGACTATTTGTATCGAAAGTATCTACATCGATTGCTATTCTTTTACCAATTGGATCGACTTCTATAACGTGTGCTTCTTTTGTACCTTGAGTTACTTTCTCACCAAGTAAAAATTTATTTACACCTGTAGATAGTTGTTCTAATATATCTGTTCTATTATGTGCTACTAGATACGTACCTTTGTATTTGTCTTTAATATATCTTTCGAATGTCTGATTGTCCATGTGCCAATCGTAATAATTCTCAAAATCATTTACTAGAAAAAATGTCCAATGTAAATCTGGATTACCATATAATTTAGATGCAACTATATCAGGTCTTTCACCATCTTGTATTTCGTACTTTGTATATGATACGATACTGTTAACTGCTTCTTGTTCTATCTTGGACTTTCTAAAAAAGTCTTTGATATAGATAATACGACCATCATCGAGTTTGTATTGTATCTTTGGAAAGTTCTCAAAAAATTTAGTCGCCATTGTTATCTATGCCTCCATTAGAGTCAACATACACTTTAGTTGGATCTTCGTAATCTTTTCCTGTGCCACTTACTGTATCTAATATAGAATTCTTACGTCCTTTTGCTAGTGCTTCTTCTCTTTTTGTAACATCACCCTTTGTAACTTCGGCCGCAATTGCATTGTAATTTTGTTGTGACAAGATTCTGATTTCTTTCATAGTAATACTGATATCTGTCACTATAGGTTGACCATCTTCGTATGATGAAAATTGTAAACCACCAGTATGGTTAATTTCTACACTCTCTATTACCATTGGCATAAACCCGTCAACTTTTGCACCGATAGGGCCATCAAAGTACACATCGACTACGTTAGGATAATTGAAGTAACCATCTGCCGCTTCTACTTCTACGTTTTCTCCGTTTAACTCTCCAGATATTGTTGAATTAAATGTATCTGGTAACTGAGCATTTCTCAATGTGTAAATTATTTTGTTTACCATATCTGCTTCAGCGGCCGATCTAGGTGCACATTTAAAAGAAAATGTAAATGATCTAAATGGTACGCCTTGTAAAGTTTGCTCTTCCATGGGATTCACTGCCTTACCTGCTTTCAAGTTAGTTAAACCACCAGACATTGAGTTTGCCATTTTAGATACCATGCCACCAATAAGTGCATCTGCATTATCTCCAATGACACTTGCTAAATCATTCTGTCTACTCTTTACTGCTCCCATAATCTGATCAAATGCTCTTGCCATAGGACCCATAGATGCTTCTGTATATGATACAGTTGTAGTTGACATTAAATCATCTGGTATATACATAGCAATAATATGATCTTCAGTTAATGTTCCTTTATCTACATCAGGACTTCTATTTCTTCTGCCTCTAATATCAAATACTAAGTAATTAGCAAGATCATCGTGAAGAGGATATATTAATTCTACAGGTGCACCTCTAGGCATCTCTTTTGCTAGAGCATTTGATTGTCTTTTAGAGGACTCTATTTGATTCTGAAGATTCTGTCTTCTTTCTTTGATTCTTTCTAGTGCTTCTGCTTTCTGATCACCAAGGGCATCGATTGCAGTATTGTAATTTATACTTTGTAATTTACTAGATATACCCTTTAGAGAATCTATCTTGTTTTGTATTTTATTAAATTTGTTTAGAAGTTTGTCTATGTATGACATCTATAAATACCTGTAAAAGTGGATTGACTTTTTATGTTACCACTGATAAACTATTAGTTATATTAGTTATTTATGTCATATAGCGGCAAGTTTAAACCGAAGAACTACAAAAAATACAAAGGTGACCCTACTAGGATTATCTATCGTAGTCTATTAGAACGTAGATTCATGGTTTGGTGTGATAATAATGAGAATGTAATAGAGTGGGGTAGTGAAGAACTGCAAATACCATACAAGTCGCCAGTAGATAAACGTACACATCGTTACTTTCCTGATTTCTATATTAAATACATCAATAAAGAAGGACACGTGATACGTGAGATAATAGAAGTTAAACCACATAAACAATTATTTCCACCAAAAGAACCAAAGAGAAAGTCTAAAAGATTCTTTTCAGAAGTTACGACATATATAATTAATCAAGCAAAATTTTCTGCGGCAAGAGAATACTGCGAAGATAGAAAATTGAAATTTAGAATATTAACAGAAAAAGAAATCTTACCACGTAAATCATGAAAGCATATATCTTCGATCTCGATGGCGTATTAATCGATTCAGAAAAAATGATGAATCATGCATGGACAATCTGTCAATTAGAACATAATCTAGACCAACCATTTTCAGAATACTTTAAACATATAGGCAAACCTTTTAAAGATATTATGAAAGCATTAGGTATAGAGAATGCTGATGCAGTTAAAAACACATACGATAAAGCATCAATGCAATTGATGGACGAGTTTTTAGTTTTCTATCCTGGTGTCGAAGATACATTGAAGAAGTTAAAGAAAGGATATAAGATAGCAGTTGTTACCTCAAAAACTGCTGAGAGAACTAAAGCAATATTAGAAAAACTAGATGTAGAGTTTGATTATATTGTAAGTCCAAAAAAAGGATTAAGAGGCAAACCTGCACCTGACCAAATACTCTGGTGCCTTGCTATGATAAACACTGACCCAAAAGATGCGATATATGTAGGAGATATGCAAGTCGATTACGATGCATCGCAACGTGCTGGTACAGGTTTTATTCATGCAACTTATGGATATGGTAATGTAGAATGCGAACTCTCAGTCAACCAGATAGATCAACTAACTTAACAGTAGGTTTCATACCTGCTAGATGGCACTCGTCAAGATTTCCTGGCAAACCATTAGAACTCATCAATGGTGTACCCATGTTACAAAGAGTATATGATCGTGCAAAAATGTGTAAGAACTTAGATACAGTTGTTATACTGACCGATGATAATCGTATCAGACAATACTGCGCCATAAATGAGATTAGATGTATTGTAGTAGAAGACGAATGTTACACAGGAACAGATAGATGTGCTAGTGCTCTATCATTATGTGATGGTAATCTATTTGTAAATATACAGGGTGATGAACCTCTAATAAATCCAGATGCTATAGATCATTTAATAGAAGAACATGATAGTAATGTAGGTGTATCAAATGCTTATGTCAATGTAACTGATGATTATAAATTACATGACAAGAATGTTGTAAAAGTGGTCACTGATCTAAACAGTAATGCAGTTTATTATTCTAGATTACCCATACCGTATTTACAAAAACTAGAAGTAACATTTAAACAACAACTTGGATTATATGTGTTTAATCGTCCAATGTTAGAATTATTTCCGTCTTTACTAATTGGTACCAATGAAAGAGCAGAATCAGTAGAGATGTTAAGATTCATTGAAAATGGATATGCAGTACGTATGGTAGAAGTTGATGATCAGGGTTTATCTGTAGACACACCAGAAGACTTGAAAAGAGTTGAGAAATTTTTAAATGAGTTCAATTGATTTCACACGTAATTGTCACTTCATGTTTCAAAGAGAACCAGATGACTGGCAAAATCTTTTAGACTGTTGGGATTTTATTCTTAATACAAATAAAGTATATCCTAAATTACTAACTTATGGTGAACTGACTGATTTAAATTTTATAGGTTCTAAAGAGAGTGGTTATGGAGACTATCAGTTAAACAAATATGTCTATAACTTTTTTGATAATATGGATTTAGAGTTAACTGTAGACAATAAAATTCATTTAGAAATACAAACACATAATTGGGTATTTCATAAAATTAAAGTTCAATGGTTAATCAATCAATATAGAACAGTAGGTTTGTATAGTCCTATACAAGCAAGATTCAAAAAGATACCAACAGAAAAACTTCACAAACAATCTGGCAATAGACTGTTCGTGCACCCTGGTATGTCTAGAGTCCATGCATTAAGACATGTAAGAGCATTTGATAGTTCAGTTATAGTATGGGATCCACATGAGTACATAGATAAAGTACACATGACGTTTGATGAATGGTATAGTATGTTTAGTGATTTAGATCAAGGCGTATTTGGAACAAACGTACAAGGCGAATGCCTAGAGATGCACGTAAACGAAGATAGAAAAGATATGTATGATACAGTTAAAGAAATAAAACTAAATATGTACAAGCATAAGAAACCTTTAATCATAGGTAAATGTGATGAGAGTATAGAGCATTTGTTTCGTAGAGACAATGTAAAAGAAGGTGTAATAATTGAAACTCAAGATACTTTACAATACGATGACTTGAGAATATTCTTAGATTTATATCCAGGAGAGAAAGAAGAAATTGAAACAGAGAGAATGGCAATACGGTGTTACAGGTAACAAAGAGTATTTGACTTTAGGTTTCATCGATGAAGATGGTGTACTTGATGAAGTCAAAAAACTATGGGACGAAACAACTTGTAAACCAAAGATTATAACGTATCAACAAGCAATAGATAACCAATGGGTATCTAAAGACTTTGTAAAAAATGCATCTAGTCCTATATACAAAATATTCAGTAAAGAATACACTGATACTCAAGAACTTTTAGTATATAAAATGTGGTTCTTAGCATGGGACATCAAAAAGATTGGACTCTGGTCACCACCAAATGCTGTACTTAGAAAACAAGTGGGTAATGCTAACTTACATTTTCACCCAGGTGGCAATAGAGTTAGAGCATTGTCACATCTGAAAGCATGGAATACAAAGTTCTTAATATGGGACCCTTTGAATATGTGCGATGAAAAAGAATTATCTTTTGATGAGTGGTTAAATCTTTTTCAATATGATAATACTAATCGTGAAGAAATAAACAAAGTCTGGTTCTCTAGAGTTCGTAAATTCATTGGTGACCCAGATGAGTTGTTCATGTTAGAAGCACATGTGTCTCAAGGTCTTAGTGCATTTGAAAACTATCAAAGTAAAATGCAAGAGTATTTCAATAACACAAAACCTAAACTTATTAATTACTATGATGATTCTCTCTTAGATTATGTACACTTTGAAGGTGAAGATCATGGTGTAGAAATATATGTCAAAGACGGTCAATCATTTACAAGAGACGATCTTGATCTCTTAGTTCAAATCAATCCAGATAATCTTACATTTGAAAACGAAAAAGTTATAATTACCGTACTGTAATACATAAATAGTATTATGGCACTATCACGAAAACTATACCAACAAGTTATTGACGATAGACGAAATTTATTTGGTCTACGAAAAGATAACATTGATGAATCACAAAGAGTTAAAGGTTTGTTGCCAAAACTAGCAGAAGAAAGTCCTGCTGAATTAGAAAGACGATCAATCGAAAGTATGAAATGGTATGTTGGTCGTATGCGTAAACTTAAGGTAAACACAGATAAATTTTATAAACAATCTGTTATGCCTAGAACTCGTAGATATCTAGAAGGAAGAATGTATAATTTTTTCTACGATCCTATAGGTGAAGAGACATTACCATATTACGATAGATTTCCATTGGTACTTTGTATGCACATTTTTCCTGATAGAATGATGGGTTTAAATTTACATTACATACAACCACGTTATAGATTGATATTGTTAGACGAATTATTTAAATATGTAAACAACACAGATTACGATGAGAGAACAAGATTCAGAGTTACATATCCTATTTTAAAGTCTGCATCTAAACTTAGGTGGGGACGACCTTGTTTTAAAACTTATCTTTTTTCACAGGTACATGGCAACGCATTAGAGATAGAACCAGAATACTGGGACATAGTTTCTTTTTTACCAACTGCACAGTTTATGAAAAAGAATATAAGATCAGTTTATAGAGACACATTAGAGAAGGCAAAAACATGAGTAGATTACACATAGATAAAATTAAGTATAACATGGACCAAGGCGCAAGGGTAAATAGATTTATCGTTGATATGTATTGTCCAAAATTAGGAATAAATTTTGAAGGTCTAAGATGCATTGAAGCACAATTACCAGGCAGACAATTACAAACAGAAGAAATATCTGAGTATGGACCTAATAGAAAAATGCCATACAATTTGGACCATGATGGACAAGAACTTAGTTTTACGTTCGTATGTGATTCTACTTTTGCAGATAGATTTCTAATAGAAGCATGGCAAGGTGTAGTTTTTGGTGGTGAAGGTGGTTCAAGTTTACTACCTATATTTAATTACTACAATGACTACATAGGAGAAATACACATATCACAAATAACTCAAAGTAATAAGAAGTCATTAAAGTATGTCATACATGAGGCATATCCAATATCTTTCTTACCGATTCAGTTAAGTTATGAAAGACAAGATGAGATATTAAGATTCGAATGCACATTTGCATTTAGAACATGGGAATCTTTCTATGAAAATCCAGCAAATGCTACTGGCCTTAATAGAGGTGCTAGGGCAATAGGAGCATTTAACGATGCTCTAGGACTATTTGGTAATAAGAGTAAATCATTATCAAAGTTTCAAGAGAGACTAAATAAACTTAGTGGTACATTACAAAGAAGTGGAGGATAATATATTATGGGTTTACCAGTACAGAAAGTACCTGAATATTTTTGTAAACTGCCACTCTCTGGTCTAGAAGTAAAGTTTAGACCTTTCTTAGTAGGAGAACAAAAGAATCTTTTATTAATACAAGAGAGTGAAGAGCAAGACAAAATATGGAGTGCAGTACAACAATTAATTAAATCAGTAACCTTTGGTGAAATAGAAAATGTAGGACAATTACCATTAGCAGATGTAGAATACTTATTTTTACAAGTAAGAATGATGTCTGTTGGTGAGACTGCAAAACTATCATTGATTTGTCAAAAAGATGAATGTAATGGTAGCACTGAAGTCGAATTAAATTTACATGATGTAAAAATAGATACATCATACCTTCCAGATAAAACAGTAGAATTATCGGAAGATTTAGGAGTTATCATGAAATATCCAACTGCGGAACTTCAAAGATTCGTAAGTGAAGATCAGAATGAAACTTTTATGAATATACTAAAAAACAGTATCGTTGAAATATTTGATGCTGATGAAGTATATAATACAAATGATTATGCAGACCGTGAGATGGACGAGTTCTTAGGGAGTCTTACAATTCAACAAGTAGAAAAAATAGGAGAGTTTTTAAACAATACTCCTACACTATCACATACGATAGACTTTACTTGTTTAAAATGTAGAGAGAAGAACTCAGTATTGTTAAAGGGACTAGAAAATTTTTTTTAGTCGCCCTTTCTCATGAGTCGGTACGAAACTATTACAGTACCAACTTTCAGTTAGTGCAACACCATAAGTATTCACTAACAGAACTAGAAAGTATGATGCCTTGGGAAAGGGAAGTTTATATACAACTTCTTGTTCAACATTTAGAACAAGAAAGAGAAAAGTATAGACGCCAGCAAACGAGGAGATAAAAATGGCAACTGTAGATACAGGTAGAAACGAAGTAGAGATCGATCTCGAAAAGTATACCGAAATGGTTTTGAAACTGGACGAAGCACAGGACAAAATCAAAGAAATGGAAAAAGTTTCTAAAGAACTTAAGATAGCAACTGCGGCCGCACAACCTCAAGAAAAGTTTTCTTTTGGGGCATTGTTCAGAGATGAAAATGATATTAATGAAAAAGCAATCATTGGTTTTATATCATTCGGTTTCATGGTAGTTTTCGCAACTTGCGATTTGATTACGGCATTCATGGACAAAGACTTGTTGTTTTCAGACACAATTTACACATCACTAGTAGTAGTTACACTTGGTGCTTTTGGCATTAGTGAAGCAGGAAAGGCCTTCGGTAAGTAAAAATGGATAGAACTTTCAACCAGAATTTAATGAGTGGGGTTATTAACCAAGTTAAACCCTTTGCAGGTATCATTGACACTTCTGGTCAAGTTCTAGAAAAACATACAACAACAGTAGTTAATAATAACGAAACACTTATCGAACAAGAAGAAGTTATTAAAAGATCCACTTTCAATATGACTAAGTTCAACTCGAACTTAAAAGAAGGTGGTAGTAAATTTAGTGATGGTATAAAAGAGTTATCTGGTGGTCTAGTAGACTTTGGCGATATGTTCGATACTATCGGCAAAAAGTTTAAAGCAATCGGAGATATTGGTAGAGGTATAGCATCACCAGTCACTAGTTTATTCAGTGCATTTGAAAAAGATGATGAAGAAGAAAAGAAAGATGCAGATGCAGAAACAAAAGATGCTGTATCAGAAGCATTAACAGGTGATGATGGTGAAAAACCAGGACTAGATGATCTCGTAGATCCAACTGAACTCAAAAAGAAAAAGAAACTCGATGTAGAAAACAATAAACAAACAAAAACACAAAACAAAAACTTAAAAGCAAGTGCTAAAGGATTCAAGGGAATGCTTAGAGGTCTTGCTATGCTGTCTATTAAGTTTTTACTTATTGTAGGTGTTGTTGCATTACTTGTTGTTGGTATGATGAAACTCATATCAGCATTATCAGATAATGGTGGACTACAATCTGTTTTTGATTTTATTGCTAATATAATGGGAAGAATCCGTAATGCATTTGATGCCGTAATCTTAGGAATAGATACTGCACTTGATAAGATACCTGGTGTAGATGGTTTCTTAGATGATGAGGCAAGAGAAGGTATAGAAGGTAGAATGAGAGATAGAACTGCTCAAAGGGCATTCAGAAAACAAAGAGCAGATGATTCTTCAAGAGTCGAAGAAATCAGAAAAGAAAAAGAAGCAGAAGGTTTGAAGGGTTCTGAGTTAGATGCGGCCGTTGATAGAGTAGCATTGGAAGAAGGTCTTATAACTGATAGAATGTTTTTAGCAAACGAAGAAGAAAGGGCCGCTGGTATGAAAGGCGTCATGATCGAAGGTAAAGATGGTGTCATAAGTGCTGGTGAAAATGTTAATCAAGGATTCTTAGAACAAGCAGTCAAAGAAACTGGTGATGCTGAATATCGAGAAGACTTACTAAACGATTTAACAGATGATCCTGAAAAGGCCAAAAACCTCATAGCAGATGCAGAAGCAAGAAGTCAACAACTTATTCAAGCACTTAGTTATGCAGATGACAAACCTAGAATAGAAAAACAACTAGAGACCGCAATAAAAAACTACGATCAGAACTTAGCAAGACATGGTCCTGATCATCAGAGAACAGTTAAATCACTACAAAGAGTAGAAGCACTTGTTGCCGAACTTTCTACTGTACAAGCATACTTAGATAATTTCAAAGCAGTTACTGGTGATGATGCTGGAGAAGTTCTTGCAAAAATGAAAATGGGTAAAGGTTCTGATACATTTGGTGAAGGTGAAAAAGGGTTTATAAATTTTGGTATGGGTGATTTTGCAAGAGAGTTCAATGAATATGCCGCAACAAAAGACGGTTTAATAGCAGACATTGATAAAGATCAAGCGGCGGCATTTGGTGGTTTTAAAGGAACTGTTGATGCTTATGATATACGAGATACATCAAAAGAAATACAAGATATGCGAAACATGACCGAAGAAGAAAGATTGGCCGCGACGGCAAATCAAGGTGACTATAGTAACATTGCTTCTGCTACAAATCAAAACATTACAAACATGATGACCACAATCACAGGTGGTGACAAAGATACTTCAAATGGTGATCTTCAGAATTTATAATTAATCTTTATACTTTTCTTTTCTTGGAATAATTTTAGTTTTATTTTTATGGACTTGAGTACGTCCTTGTGGTGGTGTTTTCTTTCTAGTGAAGATATTATCCCATGCTTCTTTGAACTGATCGTCTGAAACTATTTGAGGTCGTCTCTTAGAACCTTTAGACATTATCTTCTATAACCTTTATTCTCTTTTTTAATACGATCAAGTTTCTTTCTTCTCTTGATTGCTTGGTTCTTTTGATTTTTAATATCATTAGGTTTTACATAGTATTGTCTTTCTCTACATTCTTTTACAATACCTTTCTTATCGCAAATCTTTTTAAATCTACGTAACATTCTATCAAACGATTCTATTTGTTTAGTTTTAGGATTTCGCCTTGGTTTTACTACTGTCATTATTATATTATACTAAAAAATTTAACTCACTGTCAAGTGTATAGTCGCCCCTAATCACTTTATCGCAACCCGCTCTATACTAGATAACTCCGCATAAGTTATGTTATCTTTTCCCAGACTAAGTACCCCCATATTGCAATCCGCGGTCTTAGTTTGCGATGTCTAACCTACATCGCCCCTAATAGAAACCTGCTTACTCAGTCGCAAGTTTCTTAAAGTAATCCATCGCATCATCTTCAGATTCTCCTACTGAAGGTTCTGCTGATGAGATTACAGGTTCATCTGCTACTGACTCAGTATTTACATTTGACCAAGGCACTTCATCTTGATCTTCTGCAATTGATTCAGCAGTTGATGTTGCAACGCCACCTGTTAGTCCTAGAACTCTGTCAAGTTTTGTTTTCAACTCTTCATAAGTTTTGAACTGACTAGGTGAGATAATCTCAGATAATGAGTTAAGTGAAGTATATATATCATTTAACTTATTTTCATCATCAAAAAGTGGAGCAGGTGTATCGAACTCTGACTTGTCATAGTTCCAGTAACCATCAACTTTTCTGATTTTAATCTTAAAGTTTGCCCCTTCACCTCTGAGATCAAATGGGTTAATAGCACTCTCATCTTCGAAAGCAGGTGAGATTGCTTCTTTTAACATCTCAAAAATCTTTTTACCATATCGGTATGTAAAGACTTTACCCTCATTGTGAGGATTCTTTGGGTCTGAAACAACATAGATGTTAGACACATAATGCAATCTTCTTTTTTGCTTACGTGCTTGTTCTTTGTTTGCTTCAATACCTGTGTTCCAAAGTTGAGTGTTATACTCAGACACTGGGTCTTGTTTGCCAATAGTGGTCAATGATTTCTCAATGTACCAACCACCTGGGCCTTGAAAACCATGATCGAAATAAGATACCCATGGCATCTCTTCTTCACTTGGTGTAGGTAAGAAACGAACTACTGCATAACCATTACCACTTTTATCTAGTTCTGGTTTCCAATAGTTGTCATCGGAATAGGACTTTTTTTCTCCGGTTGGAGAGGCAGATTCCATGGCCTGCCTTAATTTATCTAATGATGTCGACATTGTATTCTCCTTGTATTAAACATTGTATCGCATTGTATTAGCATTATATTAATATTAAGGTTCATCGTGAAACCCTTCACCAAGAACCCATTCCCTACTACTTTCGTAGTAAGATAATTCATTATACTTTACTTCATACATTTCGTCTAGTGGGTTTTTAAAATAAACCTTACTATCTGGAAAGTATTTTAAAAGTGCAATGAATTGACTTTTCTGACAGGTAAAAACTCTGTCTTCTTCTGTATATTTATCTTCGTAAGAACCGCCAGTTCCTTCGTAAACATTACCAGGACTCATGTAATCATCTTGTAAACAATCTACTCCTAATAATAATATCTCTTTCTCACCTGAATCTAATGCATAACCTAATGCTAACATTCCTGTAAAGAGATTCCTGAGGATCTTTTTTTCATATATAACTATGTTATTTGCATGGGTGGTACATATACCTAATAGGTCGCAGTACGTTTGATTACCCTGTACAACAAACTTATCATCTTCCGGGTTGCGAAACTCTCTGATATTATCATGCGACTCGGCAAATCCAAACTTCATCATATCCCACATATCCATATCTAATAGTTCCATACCCGCCCAAAACAATTTGTTTTCGTAGTAGTATTTTGCATTGTTAACAATCTCGTTCTGCATTGGTATATCAGCGGCGAACAATAAGTCTGGTGTATAGTCTTGATATATTTTATTACAACCCCACCATCGATCTAATTTGTTTAGATCATATTTTAATCTACTTGGTCCATTACCTACTATTGTGAGCATAATTCTTTTAACCTCTCTTTGAACTTTGCAAAGTCATAAGATAGAAACGGTCTATACTTCTGTATCTTATTATTGACTTCAGGATAAATGATCGTATCACTTATCAACTCGTTCCATTTTTTTGTACAGTTTGTGATCTCAGTCAACATTACCATTGTCTCTAGTGATATACTTTTACCCATGTATTGTTTTAAAAGATATGGGTGTTGTCCTCTTGTAACTGTTAATACTTCTTGTATTGTTTTCTTTTCTAATAGTTTACTTACATCTGTTTCAAACTGATATGAAAGTCTTTGTCTTCTCTTCTTCCATTCAGTGAATCTTTTATGTGATTCAGGTTCTAGCATTTCACCTGCCCACATATCTTTAAAAGATAGTTGTGAAATATAAAAATCTTTTAACTCTTCTTTATACTTACGTGAGAGTTTAGCAAAGTGAAACTTATCATTACGTTTTAGAAACGATGGTAAGTCTGCTTTTACTTTGCCATTGTATTTGACGAAATCATAATCTTCAGTATTAAAATGTAATTTAATACCTAGATATAAACGATATGCATCAAACCCTTCTCTCGAAGACATTACTTAACTATCTTAGGTTTACCTGGTGTAACAATAGAACTTGTTGCCTCTTGCCATGCTTTTACAACTTTGTCGTTTGCTGGTGTGGCAAAAACAATATTGTGTAAAACTACGGACTCTGGACTTTCTGTCCCTGTTACTGCAATGCCCTTAGCAAATCCCATTTCACCTGTCTGTGGGTTTTGTAAGATCATTCTAGGGTGTTCTAATTCAAAACTGCCTATGACATCATCACTATTCAGTTTACCTACATATTCGCCACTTACTGTAACGACTGATATAATATCACCTCTTTCCATAATATACTCCTACTTATTGAAGAAACCAGACAGACTTGCTCTGCTTGATTTCTCACGATTAACAAGTTTCAACTTTTCTGCCTCTGCTTGTAACTTCTCTTTTAGTGGTGGTGTTAAGAGTCTCTTAGCACCCTCTGGTTCGATCTGATTTACTTCACACGTTTTAAGTATGGCGTCCATCACTTCGACATTTCTATCTCGCATAAGTTTTTCAACTTGTTCGCAAAACTCTTTCTTTGTTATCATTCTATACTCCGTAAAGTGTTCTATATTGTTGTCTTAAACCATATAGACTTTCCACATAGTCTTTTGGATCAGCACTAAAAATCTGATAGTTGCCATCTTCCATACTGACTATTGCATTTACTTCTTCGATTGGTTGACCTGTTAGTTCTTCGACCATGATTGCATAAGCGGTCATTTGATGATACCATGGTTGTGCCATTTCTTCTGTCTTATGTTTACTACTTGTTTTAAAATCTATGATAGATAATACACCATCAAATAATCCAACACAATCTACACGCCCTGCCATTTCTAAATTCTCTGAGAACATTGGTGCCTCTAAGGCGATAGGTATGATTTCATCTAGTATAGGTTGCACTGCTTTGAATTGTGCTTCTTGCATTACATCATCAAACTCAATGTAGTCTTTTTCTTTTCTGAGATAATCTTCTACAAGTTGATGAAAGTTTGTACCTCTTCGTGCGGCACGTGTAGAAATTTTGTTTGCAGTTTCTTCACCAACACGTTCTCTCCATAGTTTGATCTGATCTCTAGTGAGTAAAGATGTAACTGTTGTTACAGAAGGATATCTGATCTTACCAGCATCGTCTGTATAAAATCTTTTTCCGTTTTCTTGAATTGTTTTGAGTTGAATATTCTCTAGATCATTTAACTCAATGAGATTAGTTCTCATCTTTATTTTTGTCATAATATATTTTAATACTTTATTGTGCCTTTGTCTACGTACTTTTTGACAACTTCTTTTGTTTTTAAATCTTTGATTCTTTTGTTTGTGTTCAGTTTAGAACCAGGGTGTGCATCACCAATTTTAGATAGAACTTCTTTGAAACCATCATCGGTCTTAACTCTATCACCATGACCACCTACAATTTGTGGGGTGTTGATCTGTTGTTTAAGATGTGGATTATCTTCTTTGAACTTATCTAAATCTTTCCAAGACATTGAGTATTCTGTGATCTCACCTGTCTCAGTATTTAAAAAATCATAACGTGGCATCTAATTCTTTTACCTTACTTTCTGCAATCTCTAATACAGTTTTCTCATTGTACCAAACACCTGAAAATATTTTTGTACTTCTAAAACCGAAATCGGGGTCGATTGTCTCTATTACAAATCTTGGTAAACCAATCAGTG
Organism: uncultured Rhodobacterales bacterium; assembly: GCA_964580005.1. GTDB lineage: Bacteria > Pseudomonadota > Alphaproteobacteria > Rhodobacterales > Rhodobacteraceae > CACIJG01. Next base: position 36,567 of record CAZOIZ010000001.1, on the reverse strand, counting down.
ATCTATCTTTGAAGACTCTTACATCACCATAATTTTCTATTAATACTCTCATGCTACTCCTTGATATCCTTGCCACCAATCTGGTGCTTTACGTTTCCATTCCCACTTAGCAAATGGTTTTGCTTGATGATAATAATTGCGATATGCAGTTACAGTATCAGCATCTTTGCATTGTGGATAATGATTCATTGCTTGAGCAAACTCTGTTAACCCACGGTCTTCTATATTTAGTGGGGGTTTTGCTAGTAGTATTCCGATCTTACGAAACGTCTCATGCATCTTGCCGTTTCTACGATATTGATACTCTAATGCCATTTCGTGAAAGTGTTCGTAATGCCATTCGTAGTTTGCTTTTGAATGCATAGTCCATGTAGTGCATGGGTGATACTTATGAACTGCAAGATAGTATAGACTATCACGTTCATCGCCGAATGTATAATAAGTTTGTATTGTTTTACCAGATTTACTTGGACGTTTTACTGGTGTCCCGTCTAGCATACGATGAGCAGTCGATAACATCTGACCAGATTCTACGATCATTTTAGGGACATGTTTGTCACATAGCATTCTTGCGGCCTCACGTGGGTCATAATCTAGTACAAATATATTCATAGTTGTTTATGTTCTATTGTCTCAATAGGGTTCCATACTCCTGGTGCTAGACCATCTTCAAACTTATCGTGACATATTAATCTCATCTGATCTTTTGTTTGAAAATAGTAATTAGTTAATTTAACATCAAAGTCTACTCCATCTTTTCTTGTACTGTTCGTACTATCTTCTAAGATATAGTAAGACCATATACCTAGTAACTTGTCGTGAAAGACTCTAAACTTCTTTCCCTCTGCAACTCTTTTCACTAATGTATTGATGTTGGTTTTTCATCTTCATCTGTATATGATACACTATCAAGTACAGAAAGTAAAGAGTCTAAATCAGAATTTAATTGATTTAGTTTCTCTTCCATAAATTTCAATTGTGCGGTTTGCTTCTGTTGTATTTTAGTTATATCATCTAAAATAGTATCTAACGTTTGCATCAATTTTTCCATAATGTCTCCTACTTATAAAATATATGGTTATTAATTAGGACAGTTTCGTTTAATGACTCTGCCCAATATGGGTAAATATAATCTGCATGGTAATGTGTAGCACCTTCTGTAATGTCTAAGTACTTACCTAGTATTACATCGTTTGCAACTTTATAAGATGCTAACCATGTTTTAGTATCTAGTGGTTCGTCTGATCTGCCATCACAATACCAACTAAACTGACACATGCCTCTTTTTGGAATTACATTACCTGTCCATGAAGTGTAGTATTCTTTTGCTTGATACACAACACCACAGATATCATCTGGGTAAGAACTATGATCAATACGATTTAATACTACTTGGGCAACTGCAACTTTGCCTGCAAGTGGTTGATTACCTGCTTCGAAGTAAATGTTCTTTGCTAAACAAACTGCATCACCGTTTTCGTCCCATGCATAAAGTTTCTGAAAACTCATACCAAATGCCATACCTAGTATTGCACCTGCTAAGAAAAATACATAACGTATTCTTACGAGTTGTCTTTCGTTTCTACTGCCTTTAAAAAATTTCATTTCTTTTTCTCCCAAGGTAATGGTATATGTTTACCTTTCTTTTCTTCATCTATGATATGTGCACCCATGTACATAAAAAATGCCATAACAGATAGCACAATAATCCCTAGAACTATTTCAATAACCACTTGTATAACAAGAATAAGACGTAGCACAATCTGTCGTGCCACATACACACTCGTCTCCTGTGTTATCATCTAAACTATCAAGAGCGGCGTCAACATGTGCCTGCTCACTCTCTGTTAGATTACTATAATTTTTTATTGCTTCATTCAACCATTTCATATTATTCTCCATATATTGTTCTCCAATCTTGAGCAGTATACCCAGTCATGATAAATTCTCTTTCGACATCAGTTAAGTTTGGAAAGATGTCCTGTATTAATTTTTTTCTATCTGGACTATTCCATTCTACTATTTGTTCATCACTAATGTCAAGAACCATTTCGTTCTCTTTGCCAGTTAGTGGTGAAACTCTTTTAACTAATACCATATCTTTCTCCTATCTTAAATATCTTGGTCCGTAAATTAACATTGTATTTGGGTCAATCGGATAACCGTCAAACAAATTACCTCTTGCTTTGTTGAGAGCAGGGGCACGCCATCCGGCCGCTTTGAGTACATCACCCATTTCAAACTTATCATGGTTCATGTTAATAAAACCCCAAACACTTTTACCGTATTCAGTATCATCATCTTTTATGATCTTGATAAACTTCTTACCTTTCTTAGCATAGAAATAAGTTTTATCTGCATGTGACCATCTGTATCGCATTGCCTCTGTTAGATCGTTACACAGTTTATCTACTAAAATATCTAATGTCATTTTTTCTCCTTTATTATTCATCATGTATAGTATACAAAAAAATGCAGGTCATTGTCAAGTCTTTTGATTATGTGTTTCTAGATAATGTAACATTGCTTTACGTTCGTCTAACGTAAGATCAGATATTGTTTTGATGCGAGACCATGTAGTACCAATAGTGGTGAGTTTGTTACCACACACCACTGCTTGGTTCCACATGTAATCATCTTTTGGAAATAGTTTATTTTCTTCGCATAGAGAGATCATATTACGACCTATCTCTACGAGTTTTTTTACTTGTGGTGAATCACCATAGTAACTTTGTTTCATGTCATTCTCCTGAATAATTTATGAAACATAGTATACTAAAATGTTAAGGTCAAAGTCAAATGTTTTTTTGAATTAAATTTAATTTATCGATTTGTTTTTTAATCATCTCTGATCGATTCGGCCAATAAATGTAATCTTTATCAGAATCTTTCATGAGATTTTCTAACAATGGTCTAATGAAGTTGTCCATCTGTTCAATGACTTCATTTGCAGTAGTTGTCTTCTCTACTATCTTTGTATCTACAGATGCGAGTTCATCGGCGTCCATTGCGGTAAAACCAAAATCGTTGTACTCTATATCTGCCATTTAGTCCTCTCTTGGTTGATTGTCCCAACGATAATACTTTTGAGTTGCATGGTCCCAATACCAACCTTTATATTCTTGTTGATCTTGAGGTGTATCTGACTCTACGTATTTGCTAGGGTCTGTATCGTTAATCGTTATCATGTCTATATTTATAAGTCTAAACTATATACACACCAGTTGTTCATCTCAGATAAGAGTTCGTAATCTCTACCTGGTCCATGAATACAAGATGTATTATCTTTATGAATGAGAACTCTGATCTTGCTAAAACCAAGTTCTTTTATTTTGTTGTGAACTGCTACACATACTTCTTTACCAATACCCTTAGGTGCATTATCAAATGCAAACAATGTCCACGATATGTAACCTTCTTCTTCAACAAATTTATCACCAACACATGTAACGTTAGGATATAATTCAAACCATACACAATCTTTGTAGATAAACACATAGTCTTTGTCGATGCTTTTCCACCACTTGAGAGTCTCTTTAAAATATATCTCTCTCATATCATCATGACCTAACATAAAAGGTCTGGTACGGGCGGACCATCTGTTACGGTGATATGTTTGTAGGTCATTGTAGTTCATGTTTCGTATATCATCTTCTACTGCTATGGTAAACTTACGTTCACTGTTACCATCATCGCCATGATATCTGAACGTTACATCACCATCAAACGGAACTCTGCTTTTTGGTAATAGAAAGAATTGATTATCTTCGTCTTGATTGATTGTTGATTTCAAAGACCTAGTTTTATTATTACAATAATATAAAGGTACTTTAAACATATTATCACTATGACCTAGATGTGATAAAGTAATAACATTGTCTTCTATAGAACACATAAGAAAGGGTTGTTCTATTCGAGTGCCTAGAATAGTAGAATATTCCCAGGGTATATCGAAACGAACCATACCCTCGATGTTCGAGAGTGATGATTCATATTCGGTATAAACTTCTTTGTGATTAAAAGGTCTTAGACTAACTTGCTTAGAAGAAACCGCCGTCTTGTCTATCGTCTTCAGTCGGTGAGGACTCACTACTATCTGTTGTTTCAGCACTTACAAATTCTCCTGCTTCTTTTAAACTTTCAATGTAATCGTTAGTTTGTGATACAAATACTTCGATCATAACTGCTTTAGTATTACCAGGATTTACTTTATCGAATCCTAGTTCTTGAGCAGTTTCGTGTATTTGTGCCTTAGTCATTTTTTGTAACTCTGACTCTGAAGGTATTACTATCTCTTCGAATGCATTCTTCTCATCGATAGCGGCCTGAAGTTCTTCTTCAGAATCATAAGTTTTGATATCAGGTAATTGACTGTTGCTGACTACAGGTTTACTGTCTTCAAAGTCTGGTTTAAGATGATGAACACCATCAAATAAATCTTCTACTGTTGCTTTACTTACTTTGTCTACTTCTTTATAGAAGTCCTCAGTAGTAAGTGCATCATCTGGTATATCTAATTCTAATTCTTCTTGCACCAGTTCTGCTATATCATCATTCGTTGGGTGTCCGTTCTCTTCTTCCCATTCTTTAAATGATTTCTTTGTTGCTGATACTTTCTCTTCGAACTGTTCTTGTTCTGTAGGTTTTGGATTCATAGCACGTGCCATTTCCATTGCTCTAGTTCTTTCTTTAGGTTCATGAACATTCTTAATCTCAGATTTTAGTCTTTCTATTTCTGCTTCTAACTCTGTGACTTTTCTATCAGCAGTCTTACGAGCAACTCTCTCATCAGTAAGTTTTTGTCTTTGCTCTGCTTGTGCTTCTTCTCTTGCCAATCTGTTCAGTTCGATCTGTTCTGCTTGTAGTTCTTGAGTACGTTTCTGTCCTCTTTCTAAATGAGAACGATAATCGATAGTTGCTTTATTGATTTCATCACGTGCAAATACTAAAGCATCTAGTTCTTCTGCTTTAACATTACCACTTTGTAGATGTTGATTCATCAATGTCTGAATTAGATTCAGCATTTCTGGTTTCATAGGGATTGTATGCTTCTGTAATCTCTCGATGTGCTTTTCGAGTTCAGATGGTTCTACAACTTCTGTTGTAAAGTTTGATTTCACTTCTTCTGCCATTATAATACTCCATGGAGTCGGACCCGACTAGAAAGTTTACACACTGGAAAGTTTATGTACTCTTTCCCAATTTTATGTATAGTCTCTGCCGACATAATATATTTATTTAAAATTGATCGTTAGGAAACGCCTTTTGAGCAATCTCTCTAGTGATGTGTTTGAACGGATTTGTTTTATCTTTTACTAGTTCCATCAACTCTGCCTCTTTAGCAGGTAATCCTTCTAGTAGTTCAATCCACATGGTTTCTCTACGAACTTGTGGTACTTGATCTGTAACAAAGTACTTAAATTTTTTAAACTCAAATCTTAACTGAGTCTCAGTCAAGTCTGGTCCTGGTGCATCGTTTGGTTTGTATGGTGTTTTACCTGCTGGTAATAATGATTTAATATTATCATTAAACAACCACATTAATACTTTTGCTACTGCACCATTACGTTCACCAAAAGTCTGAAGACCATTTACTGCATGATCTACATTATCTTTAGCAACTAAGTCTGCTTGACATAGTATTTCATATACGTCTGCATTCTTAGTTAAGTTAACTCTCTCTGTAATGAGGTCTAACTTTGGTTTATTTGGGGCACCCTTAGGTCTCCCTCTTCCTCTTTTTTTCTCGGTCATAACGAAAAATCTCCAATGTTATCTAGTAGTTGAGTGATTCTTTTTTCTCTGAGAAAGTCATATACTTTGCCTTGTGCAGGATTAGTATTGTCAAACTCAGTATTGATACTATCGATTATCTCATTAGGTATCAAATCAAAATCAATCAATGTTCGATTTCTTATATAGTTACGAAAGTATTTATCGTCATTCTCAATGCTAATTCTCAAATACTTTTCTAGTATAGGTTTTCTAAGTGGTGTTTGTCTTATACCTAAATCTAAACAATCATCGTTAGATAAGATGTTTGGTATGCCATCACCCTTATCACCTTTCAATATATGTTCTTTTAGAAAATGTTCTGCACCACCTTCTGGTGTAATAAAGTCATTTCTATTAGGACTATATTGTTGTACGTTGTCATATTTCAATAGTTGTTGAAAGTCTTTGTCTCCTGATACTATGAGTATATCTTCTTCTTTGTGAAACCTCTGTGTTAGTACTGCAATGATATCATCTGCTTCACAATTAGGTACATACATGTAGTAGTAAGGAAAGTTCTCACGTATCTCATCTTTTACAATCTGTAATGTATCAAAGATTAACTTCCAATCATTATCATCATTGTCTCTTGCTTTCTTTCTACCTGCTTTGTATAGGGGAAAGAAATCTCTACGCCATGGATTACCAGCATCAGTACATAATACAATCTTACCATACGTGGGTCCATATCTCTTCTGATAATTTCTGAGAGAGTTTAGAATTAAATATCTTAGAAAGTCTTCTGATATTTCTCCCTCGTTTCTTTTTAAGTTCACCATTAACGATGCAATGATGGTTTGTGTAAAGTCAATTAATACCATGCTATAATTATACTATGAAATGACACTTAACGTCAAGTGACTTTCATATTATATTTTTTCTCGATCTCTGCGATTCTTTCTCTGTTTCTTTTCTTTATTTTATTTTGTACTCTACGTATCTGTGAGTCTTTGTCCCACTCTGGTTGTTTAGTGACAATGTATTTGTCACAACCATCTATAATACTTTGTACAAACTTTTTAAACTTGTTCATCTGAGCAGTAGTCATGTAGTCGTATGCTTCAATGACTTGTTCATCATCATCGTTGAGTTCTGCTAACATATCAACGTAATTAACTCTCATGATCTCTATGATCTTCTTCTTGTAGTCTAATTGTTTAAGATACTTAAGCATAGAAAAACTAGACTTATAATTATTGTCTATGAATAAATCTATTTGATATTCTACTTCGCCTAAGGCCATATTTGCCTTTTTGTGCATTGCTTGTTGTATCTTGTTCATCTACTTATGTAGTTTTAAAAACTCCTCAGCATCAATTACTATTAATGGTTTTCTACGATTCTTCTTCATAACAACTATTGGTTCGTAACCTTTACAGTTCTCAGTTGCTTGATCGTAGGCGTCCCACACATTTAATTTTTCTTGATTCTTACATTCTATACTATAAGGAAATATTTGTCTAGTCTGTTTCCCCATAATGACATCTTCACCTTGAGAACCCATAGGTCTTGATTCAATATCTTCTTGATCTGCCGAAAGATGCTCGACTAATTTTTGCACAACCCACTTCTGTAGATTACGCCCCTTTGCTTTTGCTGAACTTGTCTTCATTGTTGTTTATCCATTTTGTAAAGTTATCTCTATCCCACATTGGTGATAGTCTTAACATCATTTCATCTTTTGTATTCGTAATTGAATACCCTAATACGTTAGTACCTTCTCCGTATTTATAACCCGATAACCATTCATCGAAAGTCATGTGCTCATCTGTATATAGATTATGATAGTCCCAAATGTCAAAGTAACCTGTCCCTGTTTCATACTGAACAAAACTTTTTACTGAACCAGGTTCAAAAAACATTGGTGCATCAATGTTCCCTAATGTTATAGATTGAGACGGGTGATACCACTCATCAGTTTGTTCTTTTAACCAATGATACTTTGCATTTGCATATTCGTTACGTAGTAGTCCTTGTTTTTCCCATGTGCTGAGAAAGTCACGTGTGTTTTCATTTAGTATTGGGTGATCACTGTCTGCTTTTATTCTTACAGGTTTACATGGTCTATCTTCATAGATTTTTCGGACATCTTCTATGTCTCGCCATCTAAAATGTTCTTCTGGTAATTTGTTTTCTGACTTGAGTGGCAATACAACATAGTCCGCAAGATAACCCATTGTCCTGTATTTGTTTTGATTGTAACTAGATGCTGATTGCTTGTATTCTTTTTTCATCATGTTCTACTTGAGATAAGTCAAAGTTAATTGAGACACCACACCCACACGATGCCTCTTCTTTTGGGTTTAAGAACTTAAACACTTCGTTGAGTCCTTCTTTTTGAAAATCTAAAGTCATGCCAAGAATATATGGTATTGATACTTTGTCTATAACAAACTTGATAGGACCATAATCAACTAGCACGTCTGAATCTTCTTTTGCTTGTACTGAATCAAAGATGTATTCAAATCCAGCACAACCCCCACCAGTAATACCTATTCTGATGTATTCGAATTTATCTTCTGCTTTCTTTTTTAGAAGTTTCTGTATTGCGTTATCCGTTACTTCGATTATAGTCATATAGATATTTATCTATATCGTTATTCGTATTTTATCTTTTATGTTTTCGTAAGGAATATAAACGTCTTGATCTTCTGGTATGTATAAGTGGTTGATCATACTACGATTGCAAGTATCGATAGCATCATGAACTGTTTCTACGATTGCTTCACCACCTAAATTAAATGACGTGTTAAATAATATTGGGACACCTGTCTTCTCACCAAATGCCTTAATAAGATTATAATAGTTTTTGTTTTGTTCTTCTGATACTGTTTGCATACGACATGTGTTGTCTGCATGAACAAGAGTTGGTATATCTTCCATTGCTTTTGGTTTACACTGAACTGCAAAGGACATATACGGTGACTCTTCAAGTTGTAACATCTCAAAGTATTCATGTGCACGTTCTTTTAGAATCGTACAAGCAAATGGCCTGTACTCTTCTCTTTGCTTAACTTCGTTTACAATTCTTTTTGCTTGAGGGTGTCTAGGGTCAAACAAGATTGATCTATTACCTAATGCTCTTGGTCCCCACTCTGAGTGCCCTTGCCATATACCTACAATCTGTTTATGTTCAGATAATAATTCTACTACTTTATCGATGTCACGATGTATCTCAGTCATTAACATTTTCTTTTCTCCATAAATCTAAAGCGGCCCCAACTGCGGTACCACCATCATGAGGTACAGGATCAACAAAGAATTGATGATCAGGAAATGCTTGTAAGTATTTGTAATTGTTTGTACAGTTAAGTGAGAACCCGCCAGATAAAGCAATGTTCTTACAGTCTGGTACTAAGTCGATTGCTTTTTGTATTGTCGCCTTCGCACTCTCTAGTGCATCGATCTCTAACTTCTGTGCCATTGTATGACGAGAGAATACATTTGGTATTTGTGGGTTAGCACTATAAGATGCCATGCCCATAACTTTACCTGCTGATCTGCCGTAATCATCACAACCAAGTGACACTGACATATTACTAAAGTTCATTCCGTTACTTGGAAGGGAAACAAACTCATACTCTACATCATCAATCACTTCTATATCTGGTGTTAAACAATAACAACAATCTTCTGTAAAACCAGGGAAGTATCTTTGATTAATTACATCGATCTCTCTAGTGTTACACATCTTCTTGTATAAAGGTTTGATGACACCATCTTTAGAATGCCATATAGTTTCTATCTCTTGATGTCCAGGGTATAAATCAAATTGTGATCTCCAACCACCACCGTCCCATGCGATGATGATAGACTCATCAAACGGACTAAAGTAGTCAACACATACTGCATGATAACGATGATGCTCTGATTCAAAAACAACTTTAGGTGATCCTTCGATATGTGAGTTGTTCATGATTGCTTGATTGATGTTCTCATCTGTACCCATAGCATGTGATACTTCTTTAACGATTGTAGCACCAAACTCTTTCTCTAATTCCATATATCTTTTCCAAGACATTTGTTTTGCACTAATAAAGTCTATTAAATCTTTTTGTAATACTCTATCGTTATGAACTGTATCAGATAGTTCTAAGTGCACACCTCTTCTATCGAAAGAACAGAATGCAACTTGATCTGGTTGTGTAAGACCTTTGATTGGTATAGCAGTAAAACCACACTGATCGATTTGTGGTCCACCTTCTTCGAGTGGCGACCACCACTTCTCTCTACGTATTCTACCTTCTTCGTATAAGTGAATGAGTTTGTTGTCTTCGACCCAAGCAACTGTTGAGTCATGAGATGTATTGATTCCCAAAATTTTCATAATGTACTTCTATTTATAGTTCGTATTCTTTTTTAAGTTGTTTGATTGTTACTAAGTTACGGTCAATTAAATCTGTGACCATCTGACTTCTGCCGTTTGCGGCACCTGCTTTGTAGGAATAATAACTACAAGCAGTTATAAAAAGTAAAAAGACTAAGTAAAAATCTGTACTCATAAAAGTATTTATACGCCCCAATTATCTGGTTTTCCTTGATCTGTATCTGATGTATCTTCTTCATTACGTAATGTAGTTATCCATTTCTCAGTACCCCACTTCAGTATTAAAAATAATAATGCGATTAGTGTACCCCAAAAAACTACATTCAATGCTAACTCCCATAAAAATATAGGAACGTTCCATAAAAAATCTAACATAAAAACTCCTCTAGTGAACTCTCACTTCTTTGTTGCCATTGCTTATATGCTTTAGACCAGTGACAACGCCACTTGCCTAAATTTCTAAAACCACCTTCTTGTCTCACACCATCTTCATCATATAATATTTCAAAGATACCAGGAAACATTTCTTCTATAACTTTGTGATCTCTTAAAACTGTTTCGATTGTTTGATTGTCCCATATCTGCGATGCTTTTGTTTTCTTCATTACACTATCATTATAGAAACAAAACTCTTGACTGATACGATTACCAAAACCATTTGATAGTAACGATAACACAAAGACATTGTCCTGTGCTACACGTGTTCTTGTTAATTCAAACTCTGGTAACTTATGTGCAAAGTCTTTACCATTAATCCAGAACTGTGACCCGATACTAGAGTTCGTAGTAAATTGCTTACCAGAGGGCGGATTCTCTGAGTGAGAACAACCGCAGAACGTCACCTCTGGTAAGTCTAACCATTCAGTGTAAAGATCAAACATCTCTAAGATATCATCTTCTTCACACTTACGTTTACTTTTCTCCATGTTACTTACACCTGTCCAATACTTTGCATTACGTCTGCCAAATGTTATGTCATCGTCAAGCATTGCATACTTCATAGTTGTAGAGTTATCATAGATGAATTGTCTTGAGTGTGATACAGGTCTAGGGTGTGTATCAACATGTATGTCTTTTGGTAAGACAAGATATTCTGCATCGTAATTATATTGTTCACGTTCCCATTCTTGAACTACGAAACAAACTTTGTCTTTGAGTTTTTGTGGTAGAGCATTGTAGGTGATCTGATCATCTACACGTCTACATGTGAGAATATAAATCTTATCTAAATCTTGCATCGTGAAAGTCTCCGTCAAATACCATTTCATAATTATTATGACCTTCTGGTAATACAACACCCTCTTTGAGTTTTAATACATTACCTTTAAATGGTTCGTAGTTCACGTGATGATGCCATCTGCCATATTTCCAAACAACTGTTGTAACGTCTGGGTGCATATCGTATAGCATTTGTGATTTGTTTATTGTACCGTCTGCATTGTAACCTGTCTTCTGAAACTCTTCGTTGTCTTCGTTCTCTGCATGATAGAACTCAGCAGTATTACCACCCTTGATAACTTGAGTAGCAACTTTACCTTGTAAGAAAGCATTGAACTGAACTGTACATAGTCCGTCTTTGAGTAGACGTAAACAAATATCTGTATCTTCATTGTAACGACCACGCCATCTATGTGGACAATCGTTACGTATTAACAGACAAGAATAGATACGAGTGTTAGCAACATACTCTGGTCTCTCTGCATTACTTGGTATAAAGAAACGATATTGTGGACCACTGATGTAAACATTTTCATATCGATCAACAAAATCTTCCATGACTCTGAACCCTACACCACTTTCAAATCGTACACGTTGATTCTCATGAAGTCGATAGAAGTCTGAGATGTTATCGTCCATAACCCAATGTGCATCAGCACCAATACTCATACTATGATCCCAACACCAGTTACGAGCACGACCAGGACCATCACCGTGATTAGAGAAAGGGGCAACAAGTAATGTTACATAATCTCTAATCTTAAAATTGTCGAGTGCTTGTTCATATAACTCTTCGTCTTGTGGTTCGATAGCAATGTAATGTGGTACTTTCATACGAGCAAGTGATCTACTAGTGATCATTGACTCATGACGCCCTTTACTCACAATGTATACAGGGTACTTAGGATTAAAATTATTATCACCACTTTGTACCCAACGTAACTTATGATTCTTTGTTACTTCTAATTTAGGGAACCAAGTTGCTTTTGATCTATCACTGAGATCAGGATTAATTAACTTTGCAAAGTGGTCGTAGTCTGCTTTTGTTCTAAACTTTACATCGATAGAACGCCATGTATGTAAGTCTTCTTGTACAAATTCTGGCATACCTTTCCAATGTATGTCTGGTAAGTTGAGTCTGTGGTTTGCATTTGTCTCTTCCCGTGTAACACCTTTCTTTTTCTTTTTGGGTATCAGTACACGATTGTCTGGTATACTAATACGGTCCGGGTAATCTGTATCGCCAAATAGGTTTGTGGCAGGATCAGCAAGTGGATAAAATGTTTCTTTCGTATTATTATCTACGATCTGCCCGATACGACAACAGAACTCTGTAAAATCTTCGAGATTACGAAAGTGACAATATAATATTTTATATAACCCTTGCTCTGTTGCAGGGTCAACTTTCTTTTCTGGTAAGACAACATCGATCTCTTCGCCGACAAATTTATCTAGGGTTGCTTTGTAATCATTATCAAGACGTTTATCGGTATCAAGATAATTATCGTATGTGGTTTTTTCTTTGACGTTCATAATATCTATTATACTATATAGGTATTTTCTTGTCTATGTGGTTTTCGAAATTGTCTTGCTCTGTAGAATCATAAAACTCAAGTGATTCGTTTACATCAAACGTTCTGCGAATGCCAAACTTCTCTTGATCTTTATCGACAAAGAGATTAATCATATACACCCAACGAGAAGTATCTCTTGTATTGCGATACGAGTGATAAGAAAAGTTATTAGGTTTAAAGATATAACCTGTGTTGACTTGCCAAGTATGTTCAGTATTATGCTTATTATCATAACCATGAAAGATTGTCCCGTCACCATTGCTCTTTGGTTCAAGATAAATTAAGCAAGTTAACTTCTTTGATGCAAGATCGGTATGTGATTTATAGTCGACACCAGGTGTACTTTCTCTTAATGTTTCATGTGCCATCAGTGGTTCTTCTGCAAGTTTAGGGTCAGAATATTCGAATCCACGATCAAGCATTGTCTGATTGATCATGTCGTCCATACCTAAATGTATGCCACGATAGTTGTTGAGTAGATATTGTGCGAGTGTAGTTGTGAATCCATAGTGCTGATATAACTCTGTACTACGTGTTTTTGGACCATCTTCTTTGTAGTCACGTGCTTTTTCACGATAGGTATATGCACGAAGGTTATTGATTTCGATGTCCGATAAAGCATTCTCGACACGTAACACGGGTCCGTAGACACTCGGGTCCAACGCCATTTCGGGTATTATTTTCAGTTCAGACACTTTTTTTACTCTCTCCATCATAGACTTTTGCTCTAAGATTCGATGTAGAGAACGAGTGTTTGCGATTTGTATAGTGAACTTTGATAGGTAAATAGTCACCTGTGAACGATTTATCAACATAATCTTCGCCAATAAATCGAATATCTATGTCCTGTGACTCTAATAAATCGATTAAACTTTGCTCTGTGTCGTATGGTATCACCTTATCTACGACTCCTATTGCTGATAACTGGATATAACGTTCATATACCGACTGTATAGGTGTATTCTTTTCTTGTCTATCAATAGAAGGGTCAGTCTGTAAACCAACTATGAGATAATCACAATGACGTTTTGCTTCTTTCAACATAACAACATGACCTGCATGAAGCAGATCAAAACAACCGCATGTAAATCCTCTACTATGCATATAAGTTATACATGTATGTATGTGCGTACCAATGAATCCAAGCATGTGCACTTAGAAAGATAATCAAAAGTGCTAATGCATATAAAGTATACCGCAAAAATTTTCTCATGTATACCATTATAACAGGACGGAACTCTGGAGTCAATATAATTTTGCGAAAAATTTTTTGATATCGAATGGTTTTGATACGCGGAAGTCTCCAAGTAGAAATGGTCTTGCCTGCTTAACACTAGTGGAACAAGACGTAGGTTTCCGCACCAACTGTTTTAAGACGTTAGACGGGTCACTTCTACTATACACCCCTGCTCTTCTAAGGTCTTTGCGACCTCCATGCTCTCCTTGAGTCCTAGTGGTGATTCGGAGGTGTTGTACAGATTCCATATACGATCACCGCCTATGGTCTCTACACCCTTATCAAAATATCTTACTGTGTATCGGTGGTAGTCCTTATCATCAGACATATACTCTGCATCTCCTATAATATTGGTGGTGCATTTTCATACCACCACCTGGGAGTTCGGGATCCGCCCCTCTCAGACTTCACAATCTACATTATATAGGGCCAGTACTCTGAGATGACTGGTTTATAATATTATTATAACAGGAGGCGGTCAATAATACAAGAGGGTTTTGGCCATTGGTAGGGTGGCACCTGTCTGCCCGGCACCTATGCTTCCGATCATTATACCCTATATACACACCACCCCAACTAGAGTTGCGATCTCTCGTCTGTGGTGCTTGAGTGACTATCGATCTCTGTCATATACCGTTACATTATTACTAGAACATTATCTCCTTTCTCATCATGGTTATAGTATACGAAAAAATAGGGGTCATTGTCAAGGGGTACAGTGGGGATCTGCTCCGAATCGCCTTGACACCCAATAAATGGTGTGATTTAGATCCCCGAACATGGTCAGCAAAATCGCATATATTCACCTTTTCGCCTGAGAAACCCTCTTGTAATATATTTGCACATGTCGTATACTATACCTATGAAATATATTAAGCAACAATATACACGTCTCTCAAAAATATTCGGAGAACGCATTCCTACAGTGTTTTCTGAAGAAGAGCAACTCAATACTACACGAATATTTAAATCAAAGACACCTAAGTATGATCTCTCATGGTATGTGAAGTGGATTGCCAGTATCTTTATATTACTTGCAATGTCTCTACGTGGCATAGTAGAATACGTATATTATGATATGTTATTCTCGATTATAGGGTTAATACTTTGGATATGGGTCTCTCTGCTCTGGAAAGATCGTGCTCTGATCATGCTCAATGTCGTTGGGTTGCTACTCGTTTTACGTAATTTCTTAGAGTATCTGGCGGGCGTATAAGTGTCTACGTGGCGGCGTCTCAGTGTGTTCCTCGCACGATGTCTCTAGGAGATAAATACTCTACATGATCGAACAATTAGCAAAATCAGTCTCAGCAGAAGTCAAAGTCCACATCTCAAATAGAAACCGTGATGTGTTTTATTTTAAAGTTAAAAAAGATCGTGATACTGCTCGATCTAAAGTCTCGAAGTTATTAAAACGTAATAAGATACCACATAAGATTAAATCTACACGTTACTCTGGCGAAAAAGCAATCTGCGTAGAGAAAGTACTTGGTAAAGATGGTGTGTTTATTGTCTTTAAAACAGCATCTGGTGGTATGACCGAAACAACCCTTAATAGTACGATTACAGAATTATTACCTTGTCTCGCCTTTCTGAATAAAATTAAATCTAAGAATATAGATAAGTTCTACCAGGCATGTGCTTCTGCTACAAATAAGTCTTGCTATGTCGCACGTGATGAAATAGATGTTGGTGAGAATTTTATTAATCTGATGCCAGATAGTAGTAAATTTAAAGAGAAGGTACAGAATGCAATTGCAATTACAAAGTATCTCAATGATCTTCATGCATCTAGTCCTATACATAACGTCTTCTGGACTTATCGTAAGAAACCAGCGGGTGTAGATGCTAAGAGTCCTGCCGATATTGTTGTCCAATTTAAAGATAAATCATTACTCGGTATATCGTTAAAAGCAGGTGATGCCACATCAAAAGAACCATTATTAAACTCGTATGTTAACCCTATTATGTCACAACTCAGCACGGACAGGGACAAAAAACGTATCAGAAAAATGCTTTTCGAAGGCATTTATTCTACCATACCAGGAATACAGAAAAACTATGACGAGAATAATATGGCCTCGGCAACACGTAATATATTAGATGAATTAGAAACAAGAGATATTAAGCAATACGAAGCAAAATACGATGCAATGTTAGAGTTGTCTCGTCTCAATCTGATGGCAGTATTTACAAAAGATGTCGATGAGTTTAAGAAATGGGCACGTAAGAATATATTAAAAGAAACAGATACACCTGTAATTATAATTAAAGCAGTTGGTAATACAACAAAACAAGTATTCGATACGAATATATTAGGGACACTTATACCACAGACTCGTCATATATCTGCTGAAGCAAGTAAAACCTCTAAGCAGAACTTTGACATACATTTATTTAATTCTAAAAAGAAACGGATAGGCACTATGGAAATGTCTATCCGTTCTAACCAAGTTGGTAAGAAACACAAACTAGGTCAATTCTTTAACTTAGCAGTCAAATATAATGGTTTAAATCAACCATAATTCTACAAAACGATCTGACTTCGGATCAACATGTTCTTCACCTCTGTCAAAATATAAGATACTACATTGTCTTGTAACATCTCTATATTCATGGTCGTATACACACCATTGCTCGTCTTGTTCACCACCAAGTCCTCTCCATTGAGTTTCTAATAAGGGTCTGACGTTCTTTTCATAAACACCAGCAAGTCTTTCATTCTCATCTTGATCACCTACGACAAATGGTCCTGTCAGACCTGCAGGTTGTTGTAATACATACCCTTTATAGTTCTCTTCTACCCAGTGCATAAATGTTTCATACCCATCGAAGACATTCTCTTCTCGCATTTGCTTTTGTAATCTGATATGATCACCATAATTAAAGCAATAGAACCATGGTTGAAATTGTGTATCGCACTTACCTGTCCAATCTTTCTGTAAGAACAATGTTTCTAAGTTCTCTGTCTCGATTAGATCAGTATCTTCTGCTGATAACTCGTATTGTGAGTGTGTAGGATTACCTCTTTCTGGTAGTGCACTATACACTACAGTCTGAAATAAGTCTCTTGCTATTGTATTGGCGTCCATATACAATACTTTATCATCTCTAGAAAAGAAATGATTGTCAAATGCAAACTTCTGATAGAACGATGGGTGTGAATAACCCTCTTCGCCTTCATCTAGTTCTACACTAATTAATTTTGGTGCTACCCCGCCAAATCCCTCGTTGAACTCGTCTCTGTTGTAGTCGGTGATCACAAAGAATCTTGCAGATAGCATACCATCTGTGTTAAAGATTCTCTCTCTATCTAAAGAAAGTTTTAATCTTTTCACATCATCAAGACTCACACTAGGGTCGTCTTTCATACATGTTGTAACAATGTTATATGCCATTATCTATCTCCTCATTCTTGCTAAATCTTTAGCATAGTCTTTATCTTCTTCAAAAACGGGTACTAGGTTTGATTTGTGCATCGCCGCTATACCCAACAATTTTCTTTCACCTGTGTACTGCAATGGTTCTTTACGTGGTGTGCAATTACCTGTCGCAGTGGACTCAAGTGAAGGATATTCTTCTGCTACTTCTCTTACCACTTGATCATAAATCTTTTGTTGCTCTAGAAGTAACTCATTATATTTAGTCTTCTTTTTAGTAAATGCCTTCGTCTTACGTTTTTTACCATGTGGTCCATAACGTAAAGATGAAGATAAATTTAAAAATCCCATAATATAATAATACTACATATCACTGGTTAGTGTCAACCACTTATTTAAAAATAATCACACCAACCTGTAATAATAAACTTGTCATCTTTTAATGGTGGGTTACCTCTATGCATGTGAGTAAAATATGCAGGCCACATCACCAGTTGATTGTTCTTTGGTCTTAGTCTGATGTGCTGAAACAAAAACTCTGTCTCACCACCCTCTTCTATGTCGTTCAGATATACCATCCATGCCAAGACCGCATTACGATTCGCATTTGCATAACCGTGTTCATGATGCCAGACGTGATACCCTTCTCCTGGGCATGTCTTTTGCATCTTAGCACCTGATACATGTATATCTCTGTATTCAGGTATATTTAATATATTGTATTTACGATCATATTCACCAAGTCCAAAATGATTTACGTATTCTATCACTAAGTCCATGTCTGTCGATAGCATTCTAGGCATATCGAAGTGTGTAATTGCTTGGTCTTTGATCATGAATTGATCTTGATTATGTCCTTGTTGTCTTCTTGAGTACGTGTAACCTCTTTCTTCTGCTTTCTTCCAAGCATCATGTAAGCAATCTATAGTGTCGTCCATGAGAAAATTGTCTATGGTCATGATGTGCTCTTTGAAATGCACATCTTCTTTCTCAAAAGTTCTTGTTAGTTCTTCTCTATTCACGTGTCAATGTCTCTATGTCTTGTTCTGTTGGTCTCTGAAAATATAATTGTAATAGATATCTCTCGCCAAAATATATAGGTTCCATATTATATAGTACGGTTGTACAGTTGTTGAATCCTAGAAATGATCCTCTTGGTAAGTCAAAGTCACAACCAGGGTCTATCGAGAATCTACCACCACGGAAAGTATCGTTGAGTGTGAGAAAACAGGTCGCACTATCTCTCATGTCCTCTGTCTCTTTTCTAAAATCTATGTAATGACCTGTAGTAAAATGATGTATCACACCATGGACAATTGCACCAAAGTCCTGCATATCTGGTAATACACAATTCATGATATCTAAAACTCTGGTCATTTCTGGTTCTTTGAGTACAGTTATATCATGACCAGGATTGACATTACATCTGTAACTTCCACCAACTTTGTTTCTAACACTACGTGGTGTCTCACCCTCTTCTAGTTTGTGGTATTTTTGCTGATAATGTATGTCTATTATGTCGCCTAACCCTTCGTCTGTAATCACCATAGGGAGTGATATGATAGTATCAAAACTCTGATCAAAACCATCAGTGTCATGTGGTGTATTTGCTTCTAAACTACCACGTGCCATCTGGTCAAGTTGTTCTTCGTTGAGTTCTTTTACCCCTACTGGTGATCCTATCTTCATTCTGTAAGTCTATCTAACTCTGCAATATCGTGTTCGCCTTTGATCATAACATGATACATACTATCAATGAGATCATAGTCAAACTCTAGTTTGTAATCTTTTTCTCTGAGTGTGTCGACTTTCTTTAGAAACGTAAGATAATCTTCTTGGTTTAATACTGCTTTCATGATCTTCTCTGCCTGTTTAGTTCTTGTTCTTTTCTCAGACTGACTATCCATCTAGCACCATCTCTCTCTGCATCTAAAAAGATTGCATTCGTAAAGAATAGTGGTATCAGCACTGCAAAATGGACTATCAAACTCGTAATAGTATTATAACCGAACCAACCCATCCAATAAGTTGCTACCATACCAAAATAAACTGACCACATAGTGAACAGTACCATAGTAAAATACATTTGCAGACTTGGGTCTGGTATGTATTTTAAAGGATTATATCGATTGTCCATGACAACACGCCAGCAATCTACAACCCACATCATTACTTTCCAAAAAGTTCTCATAATATATCTCCTATTTAGGGTGAAAAAATCGTACTTGAGTGAATCTCCATTTATCACCTACGTACTTTGAGTAATCATTAATATATGCACCATGCATTGAATTACCAGGGAAAATAACTGCACGGTTGTACTTATGTTCGACTATCTGACGTATCTTAAAACGTTCTCCTACGGGATATAGGACGTTCATATCTTCGTCATTTGTGATCCATTCGCCATCATAGATCGCCGTACCGCCATCTTCTTCTTTATCTAGATATACTAGAAAATTCAATGTAGAAAAATTATCTGGTGCCTGTAGTTCAGAATCCAAGTGTGGATAATGTTGAATTTTGTTGTCGAATACTTCGTTTGCTTGAAAACAGTTGACTTCAAATGCATGTTGACATTCATAGTGTCCCTTATGCCAGTATTTTCTGCAAACTTCTAATACTCTGTGTAGATCATTGTAATATTGTCTTGTAGGAAATGGTATGTTGTCGCATATACGACAATCAAGATAGTCTTTGCCATTTCTAGATTGCTCTCTCTCACCATTATATTTCCATAATGGATAATCACGTGCCATCAGATGATCATATATTCTATCTGGATTCTCGTAGAAGTTGTCGATATAGACAACATTATCTCTAAACTCAGGTTTAAATACTGGTCCTAGTCTAAACATCTCGTCTTGAGAAAAGGGTTGTCTCATCTTTTGTACTCCTTAAAACTGTAACTCATGTTGTCACCACTCTCGTTGTGATTGATTATTATATTGTGATTTAGATTAAAGGATATCCCGTACCTTTTATAGTTATCATTAGGTTCATACGATCTATCTACTGAGTGTAATACGTACGATGGCCATAGCAAGAAATCGCCATCTTTACCATAGAATCGCATCTCATTATGTGTACCAGGGGCACCTGCTACTTGTACTTGATCTGTTAATGCGATAGTTCTGTTGTTTGTTCTATGTGCAAATGTTGTAGTTTGTGATGGACTCTGAAAACATATCGGTTCTGCTTTATCACCCATGCTGACATAATATGTACCACTGACCAGTGAATTTACGTGATCATGAGTTGTATGTGTAGTAAGTCCATCATATCGATTTAACCAAGCAAATAAATGTATATCATGTCTCGATAAATGATCTACTGGACATTCGAATTGTGATGTGATATACTCGATATATGAGTCCTTGATTTGATTTGCAAAACTATTATACCATGGTAATGCTTCTATATCTACGTGTAGATCATGATCGAAATATGTGGTGTAATTACGTTTATCATCGTCTGGCCATCTCTGTTCGACTTGATCGATGAATCTATCGATATCGTTTTTTACTTCTAAATGATTTAGTCTAAGATTACCCTTGAAAAAAGGTATAGGAAACAGGTGATAGACTTCACCCTCACATGGTTCATAACAAAATTTAGATTTATTGATCTGTATTGGTTTCATTCTTCTTCACTGCAACCCCTACGCCTTTTTCTCCATTTGGCATAGTGACTTCTCTATAATATATAATGACTTCTCCAAGTTGTTTGATGTATCTCTTGATCTCTTGCATATCTTCTGCCATGACTTTATAATCACCAACAGATGTCGCAACAAAAACAATCTCACCATTATTCATATCTCGCATATCATCTAAAAATCTATCAAGATATGTATAACCTTCTGGCCAATCTGGATTCTCTCTTTCTGAGAGATCACATGCCTTTGGTCTAACTTCTTTCTGTTTCTCTTCGTCAAATACTTTTCTACATGGATTAGTGATTCTCGCCTCTGATACAACGTACCATTTTGGTGCTATCAGATTTACTGGTCTTGGTAAATCAGGTTGCATGATATCTATTTCGACAGGTTTACTTACAATTTCTACTTGTTTAGTACCAAGTAGAGAGCAACCACTAGTTGCTAGTGTCAGGACTGCTAAGATTATATAATTCTTTAGTGTCATTTTCTATACCCTCCATAACTTGTTCACTTGCATTGTTCATTCTAAGTTCAATCATACCTGGTTTTTTCAGTGCAAGATTATCTAAATTGTGTCTGCTGAATATCTCTAGATATTCTGCTTTCTCTTGTTCGATCTGAGCATTTACTCTGGACATATTTGCTAATGCTTTGCCTTGTTTCTCGTAACTTTCTCTCATCGCCTCCATGGCGGCAGTTTGCTCTGCAAGAGCATATTCTAATTTTACGTTGTTATCTTTTAGTGTCTCGTTCTCTGTGTATAACCACCAGCAACCTAGACCTAAGACTAACATAATTGCTAAAATAAATTGTTGCATATTACTCCTTAATCTTTTTCTTCTTTGACCTTCTCATATTCTTCCCAGTCATGTGGTGTACCTGCATTTGGTCTACCACCTTTCATTGCACGTTCCCATGCTTGATTATGTAATGTCTTAGGAATGAATTCTTTCTCTTCTTTTTTGCTCATACATCTTCAATAATATAATTTAAACCAGCGGCACTTCTGTACTCTACTATTTTACCATGCTCGTCTCGAAACTTCAAGTGCTTTTCTTTTTGTACTAGTATCTTTTTTGTGATATAAGAACGATCATCAGCATCGCCCCACTCTTTATTGAATGACACTGTGACTTTATATCTTTTTAGAAATAATGATTTAATCCATTTCCATAATCTTTTCAATCGATCTTTCATATTTGTATTTAGTCTTTTTTTCTGAGTTCTTTTAGAGCATTGATAGTCTTGTTAGCAGACTCGTGGACAATACCAATACCACCTGCTTTTTCCCAAGCATCAATATTCTTTTGTCTATCGTCTATCAAGACTGACCCTTCGAAAGCAAAGGCCGCTTTCTGAGTACCAGTCATAGTACAAGTAACTACTACACTAGGATCAACATATCTTTTGATCCACTCGTTTTTATCGTGAACTACAAGTTCTCTGTTGACAACACCAGCGGCAGTTAGAATCTCCCAGGGTAAATTAGTATGTTTTACATAACCAATAAGATCATACATGTCTACCATTGGTGGTAAGTTTGCAAATAATCTTTTGTTTGTGAGTTCTTCTTTTCTGAGGTCATATTCAGTATGCCCTGCATCATCATTTGTTAGAGGGTGACCAATATATTCAGGTTTTTCGACACCCCTCAAGAAGTCTGCTAAGACTCCATCCATGTCGATAAATATCCTTTTAACATTATTTTTCATACTGTTATAATACACTTTTTTGGTGGTCATTGTCAAGGGTGTTTTCTAGTAGATATGCTTCGTGCTCATCTATAGGTTGCTTGAATAATACTTGTCTGGCGTGTATCATTTCGTGTGCTAGAGAGACGAATCTCTCGTCATTAAACTTGACCCATATATTTAAATATATGTCGTTGTCCAGTTCTCTTGGGTGTTCAATAAGTCCTTGTTGGCGAAATGATGGTGGTAATCTCTTGATGTAAATAATTGCTGGTTCTTCGTGTATACCAAGTTTTTTAGAGTATAATACTGCTCTCTCTAAAAGTGGTTTATTTTTGCAATATATTTCCATAATATAAGTTTATAGTTATTCGTCTACATCATCAAAATAATAATCTTCTATATCTTTCCCTGTAAACACACATTTTTTTGGTGTTTGTGATTCTATGTCTGTCTCTTTATTTAATGCTCTGACTTCTATTTCTGTATCTAGTTTTTCGCAATAGTATATTAATCTAACCATGCCAACCTCTCCTATAATCTGTTTCGTACAGTGTTTTTACTCTGGTAATTTGCTCGTCTTCTAATTCAAATCCACCAAGATGCTTTTGATCATGTGTCATATTTACGTGTAAATTTACGACTAAATCTTCTGGTACAATTTCTGTACTCTCTTCTCTGTTTTTATATAAAATATGTAATAAAGTAATTGTATCTTTTATATCATATACTTTATCGTAATCTTCTGGGTACCCCATGAAGAAACTCTGAGACATATAATGTGGTTCGTACTTATGTTCACCTGTCTCAAGTTTATCTAAAGTCTTGTCGATACTCATGGCGACACCATGATGCATCTTTAAGAATCGATATGCTGATAAAAATCTTTCTAAAGGGTCTCTCTTGATAGCATATCTTGTTGTCCCCTTTCTAAATGGTGGGTTTATTCTATCACACTTCTCTATTACATTCATGACTCGCCATATAGCAGGTGTAGTTTTATTATCATGATGATCTATATTTAAGAGATGTGCAACATTCTTGATCGTTGACATTGCATTTTTAGGGCATATTCTAACGTCTATATTATTACCAAAATAATAAACGTTATTATCTGGTGATATCTGCTTATTAATATTTAGGAACGTATTCATCTTCTGCTTTGCCCTGTTCTATAATATATCTTTTGTACATCGACTCAAATGATTTTCTCTTTGACTTCTGATTTGGTAAAGTCTCTATACAGTAAGGCAGATCGTATTCTGCTTCTGCATATTGAAAATCTGACCCTGCTACGTAAACTCTAACTTCACAAAACTCTCTATCAATTTTATTCAAGAGATGTTTCCACCTTTCGCAGATAGTGTCTTGTTTGTATTCTGTTGGTAAGTACAGATGTACTGATCGCATTATACTCGTCTTATGCCATTAGACCATTGTTCGAACTCTGTATAACCACCGATATTTTCACCATGAACTTTGATCTGTGGAAAAGTTCTTGCACCAGGGAATTTCTCAAAGAGTTCTTCTCTGGTATAATCTTCTTCTAACATAAAGTATTTGAACTCATATCCTTTTTGTTCTGCTAATGCTTTTGCTCTATCGCAGTAAGGACATTGTGTTTTACCATATATTTCTATCATTATATCTCCTTAATATTTTGCATTACCTCTCAATGCAAAGTACAATCCACCTACATATAAACTAACATGTAGATAATCTTTATATATTACGTCCCATAAACTTGCAGGACTTAATATCCATATCACTCCGGTTGCAATACAAGTCATAGTGATACCACTAAATCTAGTAGTTATATCTCCTAACTCTTCTACAAACCATCTGAAATTTGTATATCTTCTTCCTAGTCTTGCTAAAAAGAAATGTCTAAAATGCCAAGGTATCAACCCTAACAATCCACCAGCAATCAGTCCGATTGCCGCCCCTATTTCACCCCATGTTACAAACCACCATACGATATATGGTAGTCCCCATGCTTCTGCCACTGCACCATCTACAGGTAATTTACTCAACCCCTGTTGCATAAACATTGCTGATAATGGTATTCTTAGAAAGAAAGTGGCAACTGGTGCCGATATTTTTGGTAAAAATTTGCTCATTTAAATAGATTACTCCATCGTGTAAGTTTATGTCGTTTTTCAAGTATTCGGTCTTGTATCTTATCTTCTTCTATTAGACCTCTTTCTTTTAGTAATTCTATCATACATAATACATCACCTACTTCGTTTTGTAGATTACATGCATCATCTACATCTAATACATCGTCTTCGTTGAATCTGATTATTTTGCTACATGCTTGTCCTAACTCAGCACATTCTTCCATTGTTATCACTAACAACTCTTGTTGTTTATTCATTCATTGTCTCTTGTATAAAATCGCCGAGTGTTTTGATCTCTGCTTCACTTAATTGACCTGCTTGGGCCCACATCGTAGATGACATGTTACCAACTTCGCCTCTATTTTTGTATGTTGTGAGTTTACTGATGATATCTTCTGATGATTGTCCAGCAAGTTTAGGGAATACACCCATACCCTCACCTTTCTGTCCATGACATGCCGCACAACCTGACCATAAACCTCTGATTGACGAGAACGGATCATCGGCCGCGGCGACTTGTTTTTTACGTTCTATTTCTGCTGGTGTACCATTTTCTTTGACATATTGTACGTAACAATCACCTGTACATGCACCACCTTTTACGCCTTTGTATTCTAGATTAGAATATGAGTGTGATATTATGCCATACATAAAACCACAGATACCAATAACCAAATAAAATGTCTCGTTTCTCATAATTATTCCTTATATAATATGATCTGCTCTCTCTTTCGTTGCAGTATATTTTTTACCTGTTCTACGACCATAGTATATATCTTTCTCAATACCCTTTGATCCTTCTAGGTTTCTAACTAACAACAAATAGACACATATCATAGTAACCCACATTATGGGTAATATCAAAATTGCCTCTATCATAGTTTAAAGTCCTGAAATGTGTCGTCTGTAACATCTTGCTTGATACCACCAATAACATACGATTCAATCTCAGTTTCTTGAGGTGCATTCTGTAATCCACGACTGTTAAACCAGTGTTTTGTCCATGGTAATGGGTTATTTGCACTGGATATATCATAGATTGGATTTAGTCCAATCGCCCTTAATCTTTTGTTTGCTATGTATTCTACATATTGACCAAGAAGTGGTACAGATAGACCGATCATTGATCCATCTTTAAATAGATATTCTGCCCATTCTTTCTCTTGTTGTACTGCATCTTCGTACATTCTGTATACTTCTGGTTCTGAATCTTTCATAACTTTGTTCATGATCTTATCGTTCTCATGGTTCTTATAGCATTTAAGAATATGTTGTGAAACTGCCAAGTGTTGTGCTTCGTCTCTTGCAATAAAAGATATGATCTTTGCTGATCCTTCCATGACTTTGAGTTCACCAAATCCAAAACTACATGCAAACGATACAAAGAATCTGATACCTTCTAAAATGTTTACAGATATAAGTGCCAGATATAATGCTTTGTATAGATCATAATCATCGACTTTGAGTCCTAATAATCTTCTACGTCCAAGTTCTATAAACTTGTCGTATTTTTCTGTAACCATCTCTGCTCTCTTGATAATAGCAGGTTCATCTATAATTGTATCAAATATATCACTTGGGTCTGCATAAACATTCTTTATGATATGTGTATAAGACCTACTGTGTATAGTCTCCATGAAGTCCCAAGTGATAATACACGATTCTAGTTCAGGTAGGGTCACAAAAGGTAGAAATGCTATGGATGGTGCCCTGCCCTGAACCGAATCTAAAAGAGTTTGATAACGTAAATTAGATGTAAAGATATGCTTTTGTGCATCAGTTAGTGTCTGATAATCTGCTCTATCTTTTTGTAGTGATACTTCTTCTGGTCTCCAGAAGAATCCTAATTGTGTTTGTGTAAGTTTGTCAAAGATTGGATATTTAAATTCATCGAATCTTTGCGTATTTAATTCATCACCAAAGAATGGTTTACCCTTTGTGAAATCTACGTTATTTTTATTAAAAACTGTCATTTTTCTACCTTTGTAATATTATCGTAATTATTTACTATGTCACAATATATTTCTTTATATTCATCGTGCATCTTTAATTCTTCGTATTCTTTTGTAAGTCTATCAAACCCTGGTCTTCGTACACCATCTGGGTCAAATCGACTTATTCTTCCGTCTAATTCTAAATTAGAAAATCTATGTGGTGCTGGTTTCTCTTTTTTTCTCAGCACATTACCCTCTGCATCAATCACTGATTCTTGGTCGTCCATGAAGAAGTTCTGTAATTTTTGCATATTACTTCTTAGATTATAGAAATGTAAAAATATATGATAACTATAATCACCCAACAAATAGTCTCTCCAATGTGGTGCGTTTGGACCTTGATATAATAATATATCACCAGGTTCTAACAACACTTTAGAACAATTATTTTCTTCTCTAAGTCTGACTGGTATTTTCTGTGAACATGCTTGTACATCATCACCACCCCAACCAGCAAAATTCTTGTCCCCTCGAATCCATATTGGCCAAGGTTTTTGATCATCTGTTTTGTAATCAAGACAAATAGTTGCACTAATCTCACATGATGGTCTATCAACATGTGATGCCAGATAGGCCCCTCGTTCATATTTTCTAGTATATGAGTATGTTTGTCTTAAAGGGATATCTATATAGTGTTCTAGTGCTTTCCAGACGTACTGATGTAATGCTATGCCCCATGGTGTGCAATATCCACCTCTAGATTTACCAATAGAACTCTCTGGGTTTTTAAATGTTATATCTCTCTGCTCATGTTCAACAATTTCGTTGTACATTGGTGTTCTTTCTGCCGCTTTCCATGTATCGATAGTCATATCAATAATCTCTTTTGGTACTAGATTACGTATAACAGTATATCTTTTTTTCATAAAATCCCAAGTGTGTTGATTAACACTACCCTTTGCTGGTTTTTTATCTTTATTTTGATCTGTTTCGTGTATCAGTACGTCAATTGTTCTATCTTCAAATGGCACAGGCATCGCAATCTTCCTCTTCATTATTTGGTGAATCTATCAAAGGTGGTACGTAATCATTCATTGCTGATGCGGGATCGGCGATTACGTCTTCTGTTTTACCATCCATAGTATTTTGATAGTAACTTGTTTTCCACCCATACTTATATGTAGTGAGTAAATCTCTCGCCATTACAGATACAGGCACTTCGTTATTGTCGAAGTTCTCTGGATTGTATGACCAGTTACCACTAATTGCTTGATCGAAAAACTTTTGCATTACTGCAACTATGTTTATATAACCTGTATTATCTGGCATGTCCCATAGTAAAGTGTATGCTGATTTTAAATGTGATATCTGTGGTACGATTTGTTTGAGTGTACCCTTTTTACTCTTTTTAACTGACAAGTAATCTCTTGGTGGTTCTATACCATTTGTAGCATTTGATACTACACTTGATGATTCACTTGGCATTTGTGCAGTGAGTGTTGAGTGTCTAAGACCATGAAGACTTATATCAGTTCTTAGTTTTTCCCAATCACATTTGAGTTTGTTTGGTGTTATCTCGTCTACTTCTTTTTTGTATGTATCGATTGGTAATATGCCCTCTGAGTATTTTGTTCTACTATACCAGTCACATGATCCCTTCTCTGATGCGATTTTATTTGATGCTACAAGTAGATTGTACTGAAATCTTTCTGTTAGATCATGTACAAGTTCCCATGCTTTTGGATCATCGTATTTTACTTTATTCTTTGCAAGATAGTGTGCTAGTCCTATATACCCTATACCTAGACTTCTTCTAGCAAGTGTAGAACGTTTAGCGGCCTCTACTGGATATTCTTGATAGTCTATCAGTTCTTCTAAACCTCTAACTGCAAGGTCACACATCTCTGACATCTCTTCTTCTTTGACAATACCAACATTGATTGCTGACAATATGCATAGTGCTATCTCGCCATCACCGTCAATATGATCTATCGGATCAGTTGGCAAAGTAATTTCTTGACATAAGTTGCTCATGTTCACTTTGTCAAGAAAACTACTATGCGTATTACTGTGATCTATATTCATGATGTATATTCTGCCAGTCTCCGCTCTTTCTTTTAATAGATCAGTAATCAGTTCTCTAGCACTGATTTTTTTCTTTGGTATAGAAGTTGCTCTCTCGTATTTTTCATACATCTCATCAAACTCTTCTGTACCAAATGCCTCGTACAATCCAGGGACGTCTTGTGGACTAAACAATGTGATCTCTTCATTCTTTAGAAATCTCTCGTAAAACAATTTACTCAACTGTATAGAGTAATCTAATTTTCTTACTCTGTTGTCTTCTGTACCCTTGTTGTTCTTTAAAACAATAATGTCTTCTATCTCTTGATGCCATATAGGAAAGTGAACAGTCGCACTTCCGCCTCTGACACCATTTTGTGTACAACATCTTACTGTAGACTCAAACTTTTTGAGAAATGGTATAACTCCTGTATGTTGAACTTCACCACCTCTAATCTTTGATCCTATACCTCTAATTCGTCCTGCGTTGATACCGATACCTGCTCTCTGGGCAACATATCGACCGATGGCCATGTCACTACTGAATATTGAGGGTAATGAGTCGTCTGTATCGACAAGAACACATGATGCGAATTGTCTAAGTGGTGTTCTAACACCTGCCATGATGGGTGTTGGTATATTAATTTTGAAAGTTGATATTGCATCGTAATATTTTTTGACGTAATCAATTCTGTTTTCTCCATAGTCTTTAAATAATGTCATAGCAATTAACATGTACATAAATTGTGGTGTTTCGTATATGTTACCTGATGATCTGTCTTGTACAAGATATTTGTCTACGACTTGTTGTAAACCCGCATACGTAAAATCAAAGTCTCTACTATGTCTGAGATATGTGTTGAGTTTTTTGAATTCTTCTTTGTTGTAGTAGTTTAGTATATCTGCATCGTATACGCCTTTGTCTATATTTCTATCTACAAGTTCTCGTAAATCTGGATATATTTCTGCATCTTTCCATTTTGTATTGAAAACTTGTTTCTGTATAGCAAAAAGTAAAAGTCTAGCGGCGACAAACTGATAGTTTGGTGATTCTAAACTAATCAAGTCACTTGCTGATTTTACTAATATCTTTTGTATTTCTTTTGTTGTTATACCATCAAAGAACTGAAGACCAGAATTCATTTCTACTAATGACTCTGATACACCTGTTATACCTCTACAGGCCTTTTCAACCATCTTATGGATTTTTTCTAAATTTATGTCTACTTTTGATCCGTCTGATTTTACGACTAATATTGCTGAATTCATACCCTCTTGTACTCCGTTAGTTTTAATTTTGCTGAGAGACCAAACGTTGTACAGTCATTAATTATATCAACTATCTCATGTTCAGATATACCACTCTGAATCATGTCGTTTATATCTTTGCAGTTTTCTACTCTTTTGTCAGACCAGATGCACACTTTATACCCAAGATCAATAACTTCATTAATTTTCTTTATGATTTCTCTATTTCTTGGTTCGTTGTCGTATATGAGTATTGCATTTTCTTTATACTGATCACTTAATTTTTTAAAATCACTTCCCGCAACTGCGATACTGTTTGGGAGGAATAAACTGTCTATGGGTCCCTCTGTTACATAGATAGTTTTAGTTTTGTCCACATTATTAGCATTGAAGATGAGTGGAACGTCATCTCGAAATCTCATGGTCAGATATCTGAGTGGTGAATCATTGATTGCACGACCAGTAAGACCAATCATTTCACCATCTTCTGAGAAGAATGGTAATATAATTCTAGGGTCTTCACCTAGAACACGACCTGCATAGTTTTTATGTAAATGAGATAGTGACTGAGCACTTTGTACAAACCACATGTCTGTCATTTTAAACTCAGGTATACCTCGATCTAGCAGGTATTTTCTAGCAGTTGCGTTCTCTGTTACAGGAACTGCAATTGCTTTCAAGTCTTCAGTTTTATTTAGAAGATCGTATCGTGGAGTGAACTTAAAAGTAGAAGAAGGTGGTAGTTTTTTCTTCTTTGGTTTTCGACCACTTTCAGTCAACCATTCTTTAACATATTCTCTGTGCACCATAGGAAAGTTTTCTTTGAGAAAATTTACTGATGATGTACTTTTACCACAATTATGGCACTTATAGATCAACGATTGATCTTTTACAAAATGATAACCACGTGCCTTGTAGATGTTCTTCTGTGAATCACCACAATAACAACATCTGTGATTTAGTGTATTCTCATTTATCCATTTTGCCTTGTCGAGATTCGACATGACCATAGACAAATATTTCTTCTCTAACCATAGCATTGTATATAGTATACTACAATTTTATGATTTTTGTAAGTCTTTTTTGCTAACTTTTTTGATTTGATCTTTGGGGACTTGTAGAACGTATCTGTTTTCTACAACTTTTGGTTTTTCTTCTTCTACTCTACGTGCAATAAGACCAGTACTGGACACTAAAAGCAGGACGGCAAGGGGGTCAAACACGAAAATAAGGGCATAAATTACCCATCTTACCGCGTTGTCAAGATACTTGACACTCTCATCTTCACCATAAATGACTTCTGCAACGTATTTTATTGGTCCAATTTTACTTTCTTGTTCTAATTGTTTACGTTGTATGGGTAGTTTTTCTTCTGTATATTCTGAGATCAGATCAAGAGATGTATCAATGTCTGTAGCAATCTGTAATCTCTCTTCTCTCTGTACTCTATTGATGTAGTTTCTGTCTTGTGGACGACCCGTGGTAATCACCAGATCAAGTCCAGAGAGTCGATCTTGTAGTCTCTCTATCTTTGACTCTTCTGCTTTTATACGGGTTTCTATGATTGATAATTCTAGATTATTACCATCACCTACAAGTGTAGTTTCTATATTTGCTTTGGATAGATATCCAAATATACCAAGTGACGTGATTAACATCAACACACCAACAGATAAAAGCAAGTAATATTTTAGATAGTTTAATTTTTCCCATACGAGATGTAGATAGGCCGCAGTGACAAGTTTACCAACTTCTAATGCAGTCATCATGACAATTGTACCAATATATGCACCTGCAAATATAGTCGCCATACCGATAACTGAAAAGTATGCCGCGATTCCTGCGATAGCAATTGATGTTGTCAATGCTAGATAATTTAGAAATTTAATCATATCTAATTATATCTTTTTTTGAGTAATTTGTATAGTCTCTTTGTGTCTAATTCGTTTTTTCTTCTGTATAGTGATTTACTAAACTGTAGTGGATGGTTAGTTTGTACTGCATCACCTGTAGAATTTAGTGGTGCATCTTCTGATAGATTGTCAAATTTCAGATATTGTGATAACTGATCTGCTAATATTATACCACCTCTGTAATCAGATGGATAATGTAACCCTGCAATCACACGACCAAATGCACATATATCGGCCGCTTCTCTGAGTTCACTTTTTATTTCTGGATATAATTTACCATAATAATTTGCTACTACGTATGGTTGTACAGTATGACCTGATGGATATGATGGTGTCTTTGCTGTATCAGTCACAAATCTTTTGAAGTCTATACCCAACGCCTCTGCAACTTGATATGGTCTAGGTCTGTTATAGTGATTTTTGTAATGTCTAATAATAGGTCTACATTGGTCTTCGATATACACAATTGTATCTTCACTGTAGTCCATGTTGTTCTCTTCTAAGACTAATTTTATGTAGTAACTAGAATCTTCATCACAATTTATATACTCTTGTTTGTCTTGATCTGTTTTGTTTGTATATCTTTTTATGATCTCTTGTATTTCATTTCGTGTTTCTGACGATGAATTTTTAGGTGGATTAGGCATAACAATACTTTGCCACCCATCATCAAATAATTCGATTTGTTTGTATTTTGCTTTCTTTAACTCATCTTGTGGTTTGAATACAAGTGTGTCTATCTTTGTGATTTCTTCAATAAACATCTTCTGCCGTGAATAATACTGTCTCTTCTTCGATCATACCTTGATATATTGTTATACCATATCCTATGCTATGCTCTTTGACATCAGTAATTTGTGTTTTTTCTGGATAGATTTTTATCTCACCAGTATCTGTAAAGTTTTGTTTGATTTGTCTACGTAAATTATATGGTCTGTCTTCGTGTAGTTTACCAACTTCTATCGCCTCTGAGATCATCTCTGGATTCATGACATTGAGTTCTTTTAAATGTTTGTAAAAGTCTTCGAATAGTTGATCTGTTTGTTCTTGATCTAAATTAGTCTCTTCTTTTAGAAGTAGTAATGCAACTGCATAAGAGGCAAAAGCAGTCTTACCAAATGGTACTTTTTCTATTAGTCTTTTTAAATTAAATACTAATCTATGTAAAGGTGTGAGTGAATTTTTTTCTTTCTGAGTGACTGGATTATTATCGATATCATTGCCATTTTCATCTTTGATCTTTTTGATACGATTACCACGTTTGTCAATGAATCCAAACTTATACGCCTGTTGTTTCTCAAAAGGTGTAGTTAACATCTTGAGAATACGAAAAACAATTAAACTGTCTATTACTCTTCCGACCATAATACTATTTATGTTTATAAATCACGTAGTCTTTCAACAAGTACTTTATCTATCTTTATTTCTGGTTTCCAAGTGTCTTCTACATACCCTAGATATAATAGTAATGTTTTGATCGATGACCAATGTGCATCTTCTTTAATTTTAAAATCTAGCATTCTCATACATGGTTCGAAACCAAATACATTAAAAAGACATATTGTATGATTCAACATAAGTCTTTCTCTGAGTTCTCCAAGATCGTGGTAACGATGTAGTAATCGTTTAAGATATCTGAATCTGCGTAAATCTTCTTTGAAGTCTTCTATGTCCTCACACTGAGGATCGTCATAATGCTTCATCGCAAATGCAGAAAAGTTTTTTGCTGTTAGTTTGTCAAATAGACCCATAATATAATGTATTTAGAATGCCCGAGGGCAGTAGATAGAGAATCTCTATCTACTAAACAATCTGTCCGTAGACTTTGAATGTTCCTGTTTCTAATTGCTCGTATCTTACTCTTAAGTCTACAAGTCTTTCTTCTTTGTCGAGTTCGTCCATTGGTGTATCGACTGATTTACCAATAACTTCTCCGTGTGAAAATGATACCATGAACTCACCATTTCCTGAAAATTCAACATCTGAACTTTCGTTTCTTGGATCATCTGATGGTACATCTTTTCTCATCAAACCAATCTGACCAAGTTTTGCTTCCATGTGAGCAACTGCGGCCTTTGGATTTAAGAATTCAGAAACGGCAACATGTCCGAGTACTGCGTTGACGGCATTTTTGACATCGTTATCTTCAAGTGAATAAGGCATTTTATTACTTGATAGACCAGCAGTAGACATGAGTCCTTGTTCTACGATATATTCTCTGAATGATTTCATAATTTCTCCTACGTAGTGATTGCTACACCAACTCCTTTTACGTCAGCACTTGCCGCGAAAATTTCATCTGATGCGTTTTTCTCTACGAATTCTGTTCTTCCCGCAGAAAGTGTAAAAGTTCCTATCAAACTGTTTGATGAGTTCTCTATTGAAACTAACTGAGCAGATGCGTTTGAATTAAATAGTCGCACAACAGTAGATGAACCAAAATTTGATCCATTACCTGAACTTGTTCCGCAAGATGCTTCTGATCCTAATACGTTAGTTTTCATTATGCTACACTAATATTTGCGTATGTTCCAGTTCCTGTAGCACCTAATCTATCACCAACTACGAATGCTTTATCAGATGCAGTAGATGTACCATCGTCTACGATAGTTCCACTGATTGTCTGAGCACCGATAGATAGTGTATGTGTTCTTGAAGGTACTGTAAATGCGAACTCAACTAAGTTTTTACCGTCATGTGCCGCGGCAGTTGCAGTTACATCTGCTCCGCCTGTTGCACCAACAGTTAATGTTGCGCCGTTAGTTACGTCTACATTCTCGTTATACACAACGATAACTTTTCCTGCATCACCTTGACTGTAAGTTGCTGAGTCAAAGTATACGCCAGTAATATCTGCATTACCTAATGCAGTAGCAAGGTTTGTGTTAGAACCAACTGCTACTAGAACTTCTTCTAAATTTCTAGAACCAACTGCTTTCTTTAACACCCAACCTTCTGGTTTTGCCACGCAGTTATTTTTATCTGCTTGTTTTAGGTATTTTGGTCTTGACTCGTCTGAGTCGGTTACTCCCCATAATGCCATGATTTTCTCCTCTCTTATTTATTGACTACTTTTAATATAGTCTTAAATGCTTTATCAAAAGATTTCTTATCTTTTTGTAATAGTTGTAAGTATTTAGCACGGACGGGACCTTTAAGTGTCATTAAAGCATCATAAACTTTGACTGCATCATCTCTTTTGATCTTCTGCGTTTTCATGTCATCAGTTCTGACTTCTCCGTCTTTCGTGTAATCTTTAAACTTACCTAATTGAACCATTATGTTCGCATCAGGTCTGTTCTGGGTACCCCTTGCTTTGCTTTGCATAGCATCAAGTGCCCTTTGATAAACACTATCCTCACTGGCCTCTCCGTATTTACCACCTGCCATTTTAGATATTTTGTCTATCTTTGCCTTTAGGTCTTTCTCGTTTTTTGCACTTGCAACTGCACGTGCAATTTTTTTGTTACCTGCATCGGACATCATTCCAAAATCACCAATCTTTTCCATGACTGCGTTAACTTTGGCCGCGTCTTTCTTCACGTAACCTAATTTTAACAATTTTTGTCTGAATGCTTTTGTTCTTGCATCAGATGTTAAAATCTTTTCTATTTGTGCTTTTGTAGGTTCTTGCATTATTTTAAACCCTTAGTAAGCATTTTGTCTATTTGTGGTGTTGACATATCTTTTTCTGTTGGGTCACCATAAGATGATTTACCAATAACTACTCTCAAGAAGTCATTAACTTTTTTCTTAGGACCCTTAATTCTGACGTGTTTATGCATAACAGAAGATTTTAGTCCAAATCTTCTTGCCTGTTTTGCTATTTCCATACCATGATATGCTTGTTGTTGCCCACTATTAATCTTATTTCTTGGGTCAACTGTAATGTTAGCAACTTCTTCGTCTAACATTTCTCTGTAACTGTCCATGACATTTACACTTACGTCTTCTCTGATTCTACCCTTGATGATATCTTCTAGATTATCGTCTAACCATTCATCAAAATCATCTGGATCATCACCAACATCTGGTTCGTTATCGAACACCCATTGTTGTAAATCTCTCTCTACTTTACTTGGCAATTCTAAATTACCAGTCTTTTCTGCTTTCTTTAAATGACGACCATGTTTTCTCATGATCTGTTTCATTGTCATTCCTTCGTTGATACCTTCTTTTTTAGGGGCAGGATTCTTTCTTCTCATATCAACGATTGCAGTCCAGAGTTCTTCTCTGGTCATTGTATCGCCTGCACCTGCATCTTTGTATTTCATTGCAAAAAACTTTTGCATTCTCTCAAAGATTTCATCTTCATCTAAAAATGATGTGATATATTTTCTAAGTTCTCTGTTTGCCTCTGCGTTGTATTTTGCGTTGACTCTTACTTTATCATGAATAAATGCAAAGTAATAATCACCATCGTAG